>JBOHGE010000015.1:0-99650 GCA_050700055.1 Pseudonocardiaceae bacterium | reverse complement strand
CGACAAAATTTGTCGTTTTCGGCACCCAAACAGCGATCATGGGGCGTCTGGGCCATGTCGTACCCGTGGAGCAGCTGTTCGCCGATCAGCAGGCCGGTCATGGTGGCACAGGGCAAGGATTGTCCTGCCGTGCCAGAGCAGCAGGTCCTCGGCGGCCCGCACTCCGGTGGCGTCGAGGAAGGCACCGATGCTGAGCCGGGGCTCAGCGCCCAGCTGGTAGTTGCCCTGCTCTGCCATCACTGCCAGGTTGCGACGGTGGCTCCCGGCCTGGTCGGTTGGGTCGACTGAATAGCTTGGATCGACTGAATAGCATTGCTCCACGCCCCTGGCGTGGTCGGAGTAATCTTTAGCGCCGAAGACTGGTGAGGCTGCGCCGCCGACCACCGAGACGCGGGTCACCTTGATCAGTAACGCGACGTGAACCGCGATTCGGCTCCGAACGGCGCTCGGCGTCGGCCATGAGTCGCCATTCGGCTCCGAATAGCGATTGGCGGCGGCTGTGAACCGCTATTCGGCTCCGAATGGCGACTTACGGTCACGCTCAGCGTCTGGGAGGTGTGGGACGGGCGGCTATTGCGGGAGGCGTCTGCAAAAATCGGCTCAAGTGGGGGGAGCCCTGACCCGCTCCCGAGCCGGATTCGCCGCCAGAACGCGACCCCAGTGCTGACTCCCTCCGTTTTGAGTGCGCTATTACGTTGCGCTACAGGCGTTATTCACCCGGTCACCTCGTGGGGCTCGACCATGCTCACGATCCGTTGGTTGACAGCCTTCGTCCGGTCTGCGCAGTCTGATCACATGCGCGCGGCTTTCGTCCATGTCGCCGTGCCCGCCAGGGACGTGGATGCAGACACGCGGGCACCCGGTGCTGCGATCACGGTTGCGCTGTGCGGGCACTGGGACCACGAGCCGCCCTGCCCGCCGGCGGCGCATCGACTCGGCGTTGTCGAGTGGTCGGGCTCAGCGCCTCATCTGAGGTTGGACGGTCCGGGGCATTCGTCACTTTTGTTAGCTGCGCTTCGGACCGGTGCGTTCCGTCGGCGCGGTTGGGTGCCAGGATGGTTGCGTGCCAAGCGTGATCTGGATCTCCGTCGCTATCGCGGTGGTGTTGTTGATCGCGCTGGCCGTGGGTCTGCTGTTGGCCCGCCGCCGGCGGATCAGTATCGCCGAGAAGCCGGACAAAGAGGTCGAAGCGCCACCGGCTCCGCGCCGATATCAGGCCGGGGGGCCAATCAGCTTCTCGTCCGGTGGGGGTGGCCCACCGCCTCAGCCCAAGGCGGCGGCTCCGGACAAGGCAGCAGCTCCGGACAAGGCAGCAGCTCCGGACAAGGCAGCAGCTCCGGACAAGGCAGCAGCTCCGGACAAGGCAGCAGCTCCGGACAAGGCAGCAGCTCCGGACAAGGCAGCAGCTCCGGACAAGGTGCCGGCTTCGCCTAAGGCGGCTGCACCGGCTTCACCTAAGGCACCGGCTCGGCCGAAAACGGCTCCGCCCAAGGCGCCGGTTTCGCCCAAAGCACCGGCCCGGCCGAAAACGGCTCCACCGAAGGCGCCGGCTCCACCGAAGGCGCCGGCTCCACCGAAGGCGCCGGCTCCACCGAAGGCGCCGGCTCCACCGAAGGCGCCGGCTCCACCGAAGGCGGCTCCACCGAAGGCGGCTCCACCGAAACCGCCTATCCAGGCACCGCCTGTCCAGGCGCCACCTGTCCAGGTGTCACCTGCACCGGTTGGGCCGGCTCCGGTCGAGTCGCCAGCTCCTGCCCCTCCCGTCGAGCCAACGCCCGTTGAACCATCAGTCGCTCAACCGGTGCCGGCTATGCCAGCGCCTGCTGAGCCAGCGGTCGCCGAGCCGGCAGCTCAGGCGATCGAGCCGATCGACGCCCCTGCTGGTCGGCTGGTGCGGCTGCGCGGCCGGCTGTCGCAGTCCCGGTCGGCTTTCGGGCAGGGCCTGCTGGGTCTGCTCGGCGCAGGTGATCTGGACGAGGACTCCTGGACCGATGTCGAGGACACCTTGCTGCTCGCCGATCTTGGTGCGGCCACCACTGTTGAGATCGTGGACCGGCTGCGCGCGGAGCTCGCGCAGCGGGGCGTGCGCACTGCCAAGCAGGCCCGCGCGGCGTTGCGGGACGTTCTGATCGAGGCGCTGCGCCCGGACCTCGACCGTGCGGTCCGGGCGTTGCCGCATCAGGATGGCAACGGTGCCAGCACTCCGGGTGTCGTGCTGATCGCCGGAGTGAACGGCACCGGCAAGACGACCACCACCGGCAAGCTGGCCCGGGTGCTGGTCGCTGATGGCCGGCGGGTGTTGCTCGGTGCCGCCGACACGTTCCGGGCAGCCGCGGTGGACCAGCTGATCACCTGGGGCGAGCGCTCCGGTGCGGAAGTGGTGCGGGGCGCCGAGGGCGCTGATCCGGCCAGTGTGGCGTTCGAGGCGGTCAAGCGGGGCAGCGCTGACGGCGTGGATACCGTTCTGATCGACACTGCTGGTCGGCTGCATACCAAGACCGGTCTGATGGACGAGCTGGGCAAGGTCAAGCGCGTGGTGTCCAAGCAGGCCGAGGTGGATGAGGTATTGCTGGTACTGGATGCCACCACCGGCCAGAACGGGCTGGTCCAAGCGCGGGTGTTCCGCGAGGTCGTCGATGTCACCGGCATTGTGTTGACCAAGTTGGACGGCACCGCCAAGGGTGGCATCGTCTTCCATGTGCAGCGTGAGCTCGGTGTGCCGGTCAAGCTGGTGGGCTTGGGCGAGGGTGTCGACGACCTTGCTCCATTCGAGCCGGAGGCATTCGTCGACGCGTTGCTGGACTGATGTGGACAGATGAGCACTAAGGGGGATGTGCGCTCGATCTGGAACCTGCACGTAACAGCCGAACCCCGGACAGTTAACATCTTTGAAACATCTGGTGTCCTCGGCCGAAACACCGACTGCTCAATCTTTCCTCCAAGCGCCACCCGATCGTGAGATACAGAGGGGTGAACCGTGTTAGACACCGGTGACACTGCCTGGATGCTCGCCAGCTCCGCCCTGGTGCTGTTGATGACCCCAGGTCTCGCGTTCTTCTACGGCGGTATGGTCCGCTCGAAGAGCGTCCTGAACATGATGATGATGAGCATGTCCGCGATGGGGATCGTGGCGGTGCTCTGGGTGCTCTACGGCTACTCGATGGCGTTCGGGAACGACCTTGGTCTCGGCCTGCTCGGCAACCCGGCGGAGCACGCCGGGTTGAACGGTCTCTTCGGCGGAACCTACCTCGCCGGTGCCGGTTCCCCGATGTCGATCCCCTTGGTGGGGACCATCCCGGCGACGGTGTTCGTCGCATTCCAGGCGATGTTCGCCATCATCACGGTCGCCCTGGTCTCGGGGGCCACAGCCGATCGGCTGCGGTTCGTGCCCTGGCTGGTGTTCGCCGCGTTGTGGGCGACGTTGGTGTACTTCCCGGTCGCGCACTGGGTGTTCTCCTTCGACGCGCCTGCCGGTCCCGCCGCAGCCGGTGGTTGGATCGCCAACGATCTCAAAGCGATCGACTTCGCCGGTGGGACAGCGGTGCATATCAACGCCGGTGCCGCCGGCCTGGCGCTGTGCCTCGTGCTCGGCCGGCGCCGCGGGTGGCCGCGAGAGGCCATGCGCCCGCACAACCTGCCGTTCGTGATGCTCGGTGCCGGTCTGCTGTGGTTCGGGTGGTTCGGCTTCAACGCCGGATCGGCTGTCGCCGCCAACGGTGTGGCCGGTCTGGCCTTCGTCAACACCATGGTGGCCACCGCTGCGGCGATGCTGGCCTGGTTGCTGGTCGAGCGGGTTCGAGACGGGCGGCCCACCAGCCTCGGCGCCGCGTCCGGCGTGGTGGCCGGCCTGGTCGCGATCACTCCGGCCTGCTCGTCGGTGTCCCCGCTGGGGGCGATCGTGGTGGGAGCTATCTCCGGTGCGGTGTGCGCGCTGGCGGTCAGCCTCAAGTTCCGGTTCGGCTTCGACGACTCACTCGACGTGGTCGCCGTGCACCTTGTCGGTGGTCTGGTGGGAACGTTGCTGATCGGTTTCCTGGCCACCACCGCGGCGCCCGCCGGAGTGGACGGCCTGCTCTACGGCGGCGGTGTGGACCAGTTGTGGCGTCAGGCCGTCGCGGCGGTCGCTGTGCTCGCCTACTCTCTCACCCTGAGCGGGATCATCGCGCTGGCTGTGAAGTACACCATCGGTCTACGGCTGAACAATGAGGCTGAGCAGGCCGGTATCGACGAGGCGGAGCACGCCGAGGCCGGCTACGAGTTCAGCTCGATTCTTACCGGAAGCGGGAACAGTCGAGTGGCTCAGCCGGCCCAGAAGATCCCGGCATCGATCAGCCAGGAGGGTGAGTGGCGATGAAGCTGATCACCGCAATCATCAAGCCTTTCACGTTGGAGGACGTCAAGACCGCCCTGGAACAGATCGGTGTCCTCGGGATGACGGTCACCGAGGTGCAGGGTTACGGCAGGCAGAAGGGGCACACCGAGGTCTACCGGGGTGCGGAGTACTCCGTGGATTTCGTGCCCAAGGTCCGGGTCGAGGTCCTGGTGGACGACATGCAGCTGGAAAAGGCTCTTGATGCGCTGGTCGAGGCGGCCCGAACCGGCAAGATCGGGGACGGGAAGGTGTGGGTCACCGCGGTGGAGACCGTGATCCGGGTTCGGACCGGAGAACGCGGTGTGGACGCCCTGTGAGCTGAGAAACGCTGTGCGATGAGCAGATAAAACGGGGTCAGGGTGCCGCCGGACCCAGCACGCCGGATTCCTAAGGGGCTAGCACAATGAAGCTGCCGGGGGCTGTGCCGCATGCCGATGAGCCGCATGCTGATGGGCCGGACACCCCGGCGGGGGATCTCGTCAAGGCTCGGGCCGCGCTGCTCGGCGCGAATCCGCGGCAGCGCCAGCTGCCGGCACCTGCCTTGCGAGCCGCCTTGGCCGACCTCTACGAGTTCTGGTTGACCTCCCGCTGCTCGTCGCTGGGTTTCGGACCGGGTATCGCTCTGGTTGCGGTAGGCGCGCTGGGTCGCCGTGAGCTGATGCCGTACTCCGACCTCGACCTGCTCCTGCTGCACGACGGCAAACGTGACGTCAGCCAGCTGGCCGACTCGTTGTGGTACCCGCTGTGGGACGCCCGTATCGACCTCGACCACAGCGTTCGGACCGTGGGGCAAGCCGGGCAGGTGGCGGCCACTGATCTGCGGGCTGCCCTGGGGCTGCTGGATGCTCGCCTGATCGCCGGAGACGATGCGCTGTTCACCACGATGGACACCGCCGTGCGGCGGGCTTGGCGCACCGGCATCCGCAACCGGCTCGACGAGCTCACCGAGTCGGCGCAGCAGCGCTGGTCACGCACCGGCGATATCGCCCACCGGGTGGAACCGGACCTCAAGAACGGTCGTGGCGGGCTGCGCGACATCCAGCTGCTCGACGCGCTGTCCGCCGGCCAGCTTCTGGATCGGGTCGGGCCGGAGGTGCGCGCCGCGCGGGACCTGCTGCTGGATGTGCGCACCGAGCTGCACCGGCTCGCCGGCCGCAACCGTGATGTCCTGCGTGCGCAGGACGCTGACGAGGTCGCCACCGCTGTGGCTGCCGGAGATCGTTTCGACCTGGCCAGGCGGCTGTCCGGAGTGGCGCGGACCGTCGGGTACGCCATGGACGTCGGGTTGCGTACCGCGCGGGCTGCGCTTCCCCCGCGGGGCCGGGCCAGGTTGACCGGGTTACGGACGCTGCGCCGCGGACCGGTTCGCCGCCCGTTGGCCGAGGGGGTGGTAGAGCACGGTGGTGAGGTGGCACTGGCCCGCGACAGCTACCCGGCGCGGGACCCCGCGTTGGCGTTGCGGGTAGCCGCCACCGCCGCGCGAACCGGTATGCCGGTCGCCAACGCCACCCTCAGCACGCTCGCCGACACCGCTCCCGAGCTGCGCCGGCCCTGGCCACCTGCGGCCCTGGAGGAGCTGTTGTCGCTGCTGGGAGCCGGCCCGCCGGCGGTCGGTGTGATCGAGGCCATGGACCGGACCGGGCTGTGGGGGCGGTTGTTCCCGGAGTGGGGTGCGGTACGTGACCTGCCACCACGGGACCGGGCGCACGTCTGGACAGTGGACCGGCATTTGATGGAGGCCGCGGCGCAGGCGGCGCGGCTGACCACCACCGTCGCCCGACCGGACCTGCTACTGCTCGGTGCCCTGCTGCACGATCTGGGCAAGGGCCGCGGCGCCGACCATTCCGTGGTCGGCGCCGCGCTGGCCGAGCAGATCGGCCAGCGTCTCGGGCTGCCCGACTCCGATGTCGCGACGTTATGCGCGATGGTGCGCCATCACCTGCTGCTGCCGCACACCGCCACTCGTCGCGATCTCGACGATCCTGCGACCGCGCACCGGGTAGTCGGTATCCTCGATGGTGATCCGACCCTGCTGGAGTTGCTGGTCGCCTTGGCTGAGGCCGACAGCCTGGCCACCGGACCGGGTGTCTGGACTGAATGGCGCGCCGCGCTGATCTTCGACCTCGCCGAGCGCTGCCGCGCGGTACTGGCCGGTCGCCCGGTGCCGGTACCGGCACCGCTGTCCGACGAGCACCGCGCACTGGTGCAACGAGCTGCCGCGAGTGGCTCGCTGCACGTGACGGCGAGCACTGCGGCCGGGCCGGCCGCGGCCACCACCATCACCGTGGTGACCCCGGGTCGGCCCAGCGTGCTGGCACCGGCGGCGGGGGTGCTTGCACTGCATTCGCTGCAGGTCCATTCCGCGGACATCAGGGTCGTCGAGCTGTCCACCGCGGGCGCTGCGGCGGTGGACACCTTCATCGTCACTCCGCGCTTCGGGCGCCCGCCCGACGTCGCGCTGTTGCGCCAGGACCTGGTGCGGGCCCTGGACGGCTCGCTGCAGCTGGCCGATCGGCTGGTCGCCAAGGAGCGTGACTACGGCCAGGCCCCGGGGCACGACACCGCGGCAGAAGCCGGGACCGCGCAAGCCGATGCCAAGGTGCTGTGGTTCGACGACGAAGCCACCAGAGCAGTCATCCTGGAGCTGCGCACCACCGACCACCGCATCGGGTTGCTGTACCGGGTTGCCGCGGCATTGGAGAGCGCTGCGGTGACCGTCCGTTGGGCGCGGATCGCCACACTGGGCAATTCGGTGGTGGACTCGTTCTGCATCGCCGGGTCTGACGGACACAGCGCGCTGCCACCGCAGTCGCGGGAGCTGGTCGAGCGGGCAGTGCTCAGTGCCGCCCGGTGAGCGCCCGGCTACGATCCGGCCGCATGTACGGAACTCGCGATGAGGCCGTCCCGCTCAATCCGCCGTTCGAGATCGTGTTGCGGGGGTTCGACCGCCAGCAGGTCATCGATCACTTCGGTGCCGTCCAAGCTCGGGTCGCGACGATCGGGGCCGAACGCGACGCTGCCCAGCAGCGCGCTGCCGACCTCGCCGAGCAGCTGCACCGCCTGCGCCACGAGGCGGCCGAGGCGACTGCCCAGGTTGATCGGCTGCGTCGGGAAGCCCAGCAGACGGCCACCCAGGTCGATCGCCTGGAGCGGTCCCCGCTGACCGCGGCGTCCACCCGGATCCAGCGCATGCTGCAGATGGCCGAGGACGAGGCCACCGAGCTGCAGATCAGCACCGAGCAGGAGACCAGCGCGATCAGGCAGAGCGCTCGCGCCGAGGCTGACCAGCTGCTGCACGAGACCCGCGGGCAGTGCGAGCGCCTCGAGGCCGACACCGCGGCCCGATGCCGGCAGCTGGAGTTGGAGTCCGAACACCGCCGGCAGGCGGCCGAGCAACGGTCCGAGCATGACATTGCTCGCCGCCGCGCCGAGACCGAAGCCTGGGTCAGCGATTACCAGACCCGCGGCATCGCTGGGCTGCACTCGATCCTGCAGCTGGCGGCGCAACGGTTGGGCAGCCGGACGGTCGAGGTCACGCGCCAGGCCACCGCACTGCGACGGCTGCGGGCTGAGATCACTGATCAGGTGTCCGCGGTGCACCGTTTGCTGGTCGAGGCGGTCGGCATGGTTGATCGGCCCTCCGCCGCCGAGCACGCGGAGGCCGTGGAGCTGGCTAAATCCGGGGAGCCGGCCAAAGCAGCGCTGCCAGCCAAAGCAGCACTGCCAGCCAAAGCAGCACTGCCAGCCAAAGCAGCACTGCCAGCCAAGAAATCTGCGGAGTCCTCGAACGGCTCAGCACGGCAGGCCGACCAACGCACCGTACGATTCGGCCTGCATCCGTAGGTAGTTCTCCCTGGTTGCGACCGCGGGTATACCCGCTACCCGGCGGTCTGTGCCATCGCCATGCTGGTCGGGTGGCTCGGCAGCGGTCTGGTGGACGCGGGGCCGGCGCCCGGGCTGGCCAGCCGGGTGGCGGGTGTGTCGCCGGTGATTCGCAACGGTCATCGCTGGAGCGCCGGCAGTCCGGGGTGGGGCCCGGGGTGCCGGCGGTCCAGGCTCTGCCGTCCCTGGCGGGCCGCTACGCTGGAACTGCCACAGCCACAGCAGCACTGTCACAACCACACTTCGGGGGGCCAGCACCCCGCCGGACCCCAGGGAGCGCGATCGGCGTGTTCGACACCCTCTCCGACCGGCTCACCTCAGCGTTGTCCAGCCTGCGGGGCAAGGGCAGGCTCTCTGAGACCGACATCGACGCCACCGCTCGCGAGATCCGTATCGCACTGCTGGAGGCCGACGTCGCGCTGCCGGTGGTCCGCCAGTTCGTTGCCCAGGTCAAGCAACGCGCCAAGGGCGTCGAGGTCTCCGCCGCGCTGAACCCGGCCCAGCAGGTCATCAAGATCGTCAACGAGGAGCTCGTCGGCATCCTCGGCGGTGCCCTCCGGCGCCTGGAACTGGCGAAGACCCCCCCGACAGTGATCATGCTGGCTGGTCTGCAGGGTTCCGGGAAGACGACGCTGGCCGGCAAGCTCGCCCGCTGGCTGCGCAACCAGGGCCATACCCCGCTGCTGGTCGCCGCGGACCTGCAGCGGCCCAACGCGGTCACCCAGCTCCAGGTGGTGGGCAAGCAGGCCGGGGTGGCGGTGTTCGCGCCCCATCCGGGCGCGTCGGCGACCGGTCAGGCAGCCCATCCGGGGGTCGGCGACCCGGTCGACGTCGCCCGCCGCGGGGTAGCCGAGGCCCGCGCCCGCCAGCACGACATCGTCGTGGTGGACACCGCGGGTCGGCTGGGCATCGATGCCGAGATGATGCGCCAGGCCGCCGACATCCGCGACGCGGTACAGCCTGACGAGATCCTGTTCGTCGTCGACGCCATGATCGGCCAGGACGCCGTGGCCACCGCCGAGGCGTTCCGCGACGGCGTCGGCTTCACCGGGGTCGTGCTCACCAAGCTGGACGGCGATGCTCGCGGTGGCGCGGCGCTGTCGGTACGGCAGGTCACCGGTCAGCCGATCATGTTCGCGTCCAACGGGGAGAAGCTGGAAGAGTTCGACGTCTTTCATCCGGACCGGATGGCCGGCCGGATCCTGGGGATGGGCGATCTGCTCACCCTGATCGAGCAGGCCGAGCAGGTGTTCGACGCCGAGCAGGCCGAGCAGGCCGCTGCCAAGATCGGCAGCGGGGAGCTCACCTTGGAGGACTTCCTCGAGCAGATGCAGGCGATCCGCAAGATGGGTCCGATCGCCAACCTGCTCGGGATGCTGCCCGGTGCGGCCCAGATGAAAGAGCAGCTCGCCGAGGTCGACGACAAGCAGCTGGACCGGCTGCAGGCCATCATCTGCGGCATGACCCCCGACGAGCGGGCCGACCCGAAGATCATCAACGCCTCCCGGCGGCAGCGTATCGCGCGCGGCTCCGGCGTCACCGTCAACGAGGTCAACCAGCTGGTGGAGCGGTTCTTCGAGGCCCGCAAGATGATGCAGCAGATGGCCGGCCGGTTCGGCTTCCCCGGGGCCGGCCCCGGGCGCCGCAATCGTAAGGTCCGTAAGGGCAAGAAGGGCAAAGGACGTGGCCCGACGCCGCCGAGGGTGCGCGGCGGGCTACCCCCGGGTGGGTTACCCGGTGGGTTGCCGGGCGGTTTGCCCGGTGGGCTGCCCAACCTGCCCGGTCTGGATCAGCTGCCGCCCGGGTTCGACCCGTCGAAGCTGAGATTCCCCAAGAAGTGACGGCAGCACCGGCGTTGCACCTGCGTGGGGTACTGCTCCCCGCCGGCGAGCCCGGTGAGCTGTGGGTGGCCGGCGGGGTGATCCACACCGAGCCGGTGCCCGGTGCGCTCACTGTCATCGACGGTGGTTATGTACTGCCCGGCTTGGTCGACGCGCATTGCCACGTCGGTATCGGCCCGCGGGGGCCGGCGAGCCTGGCCGAGGCCGCCGAGCAGGCCGCGACCGACCGGGACGCCGGTACCCTGCTGATCCGGGACTGCGGATCCCCGCTGGACACCCGCCCGCTGCAGGCCCGCGACGACCTACCGCGGATCATCCGGGCCGGCCGGCACCTGGCTCGTCCCCAGCGTTACATCCCGACGCTGGGCGTGGAGCTGGACGAGCCCGCGCTGCTCCCGCAGGCCGTGCAGGAGCAGGCAGCGGCCGGGGACGGCTGGGTCAAGCTGGTCGGTGACTGGATCGACCGCTCGACCGGTGATCTCGCCCCGCTGTGGCCCGATGACGTGCTGGTCGAGGCGATCGCCGCGGCGCACTCCGCCGGGGCCAGGGTCACCGCGCACGTCTTCGGCGAGGATGCCCTGCCGGGTCTGATCGCCGCCGGGATCGACTGCGTCGAGCACGGCTGCGGCCTGACCGCCGACAGCATCACCGAGATGGCCGCGCGGGGCACCGCGCTGGTGCCCACGCTGATCAACGTCGAGATGTTCCCCGAGATCGCCGACCGGGCCGGGAGGTATCCGCGTTACGCCGCGCACATGCGCGCGCTGCATGCCGGGATCCGGGACACCGTCGGCGGCGCCGTCGAGGCGGGGGTCGCCGTCTACGCCGGGAGTGACGCCGGCGGTGGGATCAGCCACGGCCGCCTGGTGGACGAGATCATCGCCTTGGGCGCTGTCGGGATGGGCGGTGCGCAGGCACTCGCGGCGGCGAGCTGGGCCGCCCGCGCCTGGCTCGGGGTTCCCGGCCTGGTCGCCGGTGCACCGGCTGATCTGCTGGTCACGGACAGCGATCCGCGGCTGGACCCGGACGCGCTGCGGGCTCCGGCGTTGCTGCTGTTGGGTGGCCGGGTGTGGGGACGGGGATGACATGATCCCGGCTCCGGAGACGACGTCGCCGCTGCGGGACGGCCGCCGTGGCTGGCTGATGTTCGGTTGTTTCGTGCTCGGTGAGGTGACTTTCCTGGCGGCGTCGCTGCTGGTGCTGCTGCCCTATGCACTCGCCGCCTCGCGCGAGACTGCGGACGGGGCATTGCCGGCGACCGCGTTGGTCTTGGCGCTGGTGGTGCCCACCGTGCTGGCCGCTGTGGTCGCGACGACCGGTGCCGCGCTGCTCGGCCAGGGCAACGTGGCACAACGGCTACGCGACCAGCTGTCCGTGCAATGGCGACTGTCCGACGTCGCGGTCGGGCTGGCGTTGGGGGTGGCCGGTCTGGTGATCACCGTGCCGGCGGCCGGTCTCTGGGCGCGCTGGGTCGGTGCCGACGAGGCGAACTCAGCAGTGGGGGAGGCGTTCGACGGCCAGCGGCTGCCGCTCGGGATGGCGCTGATGCTGTTCTTCGCGGTGTGGCTGGTCGCACCGTTGTGCGAGGAGCTGCTCTTTCGCGGCGTGCTGTGGCGGGCCATGGAGTACTGGCGGTGGAATCGTTGGGTGATCTTCGGGTCGACCACGGTGCTGTTCTCCATCGCGCACCTGGAACTGCTGCGTACTCCGCTGCTGGTGGTGATCTCGTTACCGATCGCGCTGGCCCGGATGCTCACCGGCAACCTGTTGACCAGCATCGTGGCGCATCAGGCGAACAACTTCCTGCCGGCGGTCGGGCTGTTGTTGATCACCCAGGGTCTGGGGTCCGGCTGAGTCACCTTCCCGGCGTGCCGTCGGCCAGGTCCACCGCAGGGGCAGGTGCCACGGATGTCCGGGAGGTCTGGCACAATAACGCTCGCTGATGTCGCAGTGTGCCCTCACCGCGCTGGGACGACTGACTTCAGTGACATGTGACGTCAATGACCAGCATGCTCGCCGTGACCACTCGCGCGTTGACAGGAGTAGCCCGACCCGTGGCTGTCAAGATCAAGCTTATGCGGCTCGGCAAGATTCGCCAGCCGTACTACCGGATCGTTGTCGCCGACGCCCGTACCCGCCGCAACGGCAAGGCGATCGAGACGATCGGCAAGTACCACCCCAAGGACGAGCCCAGCCTCATCGAGGTCGACTCCGACCGGGTGCAGTACTGGCTGGGTGTCGGAGCCCAACCTACTGAGCCGGTCCAGCACATCCTGCAGGTGACCGGTGACTGGCAGCGCTTCACCGGCCAGCCCGGCGAGGAAGGCACCCTGCGGCGCGCTGAGCCGAAGCCGGACAAAGCCGAGCTGTTCAACCGGGCGCTGGCCGAGGCGGGCGAGGTACCGATCGCCGAGGCCACCACGCCGAGGAAGAAGAGCCCGCGCAAGACTGATACCGCACCTGCCGTGGCCTCGGAGACGCCGGCACCGGCGGCGTCCGGCGCGGCCGACGGTCAGGAGGGTGCTGCGAAGGCAGCGGACGGGCCGGCGTGATGATGCTGGCTGACGCGCTCGAGCACCTCGTGCGGGGAATCGTGGACAACCCTGACGATGTACGCGTCCAGCTGGTGACCACGCGGCGGGGCCGCACCCTCGAGGTGCACGTGCACCCCGAGGATCTCGGCAAGGTGATCGGCCGTGGTGGGCGCACCGCCACTGCGCTGCGTACGGTGATGAGCGGTATCGGTGGGCGTGGTGTGCGGGTCGACGTCGTCGACACCGACCGCTGAGCTTGTCGACCATGCAACCGGGTGAGCTGGTGGTCGGTCGGATCGGTCGGCCGCACGGCCTGCATGGTGAGCTGATGGTGCAGGTGCGCACCGACTCACCAGAGCAGCGGTTCGCCCCCGGAGCCTGTCTCGGTGCCGGCACCGGTCGCACCCTGACCGTGGATGCCGCCCGTCCCCATGCCGGGCAGCTGCTGGTGCGCTTCGCCGGAGTGGCTGATCGTGACGCCGCAGCGCAGCTACGTGGTGTCCTGCTGACGGTCGACGCCACCGAGCTGCCCGCTCTGGATGATCCGGACGAGTTCTACGACCACCAGCTCGAGGGTCTGGCCGTCGTCGGGTCCGACGGCGCGCAGTTGGGCACGGTGCGCGAGGTCGTGCACGCCCCGGCCAGTGACCTGCTGGTGGTACAGACCGACCGCGGGGAGGCGTTGGTGCCGTTCGTCCACGCGATCGTTCCCGAGGTGGACCTGGCCGGTGGCCGAGTGGTGCTCGACCCACCTGCCGGGTTGCTCGACTGATCGAGGGCAGCGGTGTTCATCGAGGTCGTGACGATCTTTCCCGAGTACCTGGCCCCGGCCAGGGAAGCGTTGCTCGGCCGGGCCATCCAACGCAACCTGATCACTTTCATGGTGCATGACCTGCGAGACTGGACGCACGATGTGCACCGGGCGGTGGACGACGCGCCCTACGGTGGCGGACCCGGCATGGTGATGCGTCCAGACGTCTGGGGCGAGGCGCTGGACGACGTACTCGCCGGGGATCCACCAGCGCGGTTGGTGGTGCCCAGCCCAGCCGGACGGCGGTTCACTCAGCAGCTCGCCACCGAGCTGGCCGAGCAGCCCAGGCTCGTCTTCGTCTGCGGTCGGTACGAGGGCATCGACCAGCGAGTGATCGATGATGCCGCCGACCGGGTGGTCGTCGACGAGATCTCGATCGGCGACTACGTGCTGGTCGGGGGCGAGGTTGCGGTGCTGGTGATGCTGGAGGCGATCGTCCGGTTGCTGCCCGGAGTGCTGGGCAATCCTGATTCGGCGCGGCAGGACTCGTTCTCCGATGGTCTTCTGGAAGGACCCTGCTATACCCGTCCCGAGGTGTGGCGCAGTCGCGAGGTCCCGGCCGTGCTCCGCTCCGGCAACCACGCGGCGATCGCGCGCTGGCGCCGAGACCGCGCCGTGGAGCGCACCGCGGCCCGGCGTCCCGATCTGCTGGCCGCGCTGCCGCCCGGCGTGTTGGACAGCGCCGACCTCGCCGTGATAGAGCAAGTCGGGTCTGCACCCGGAGGTACTCCGGACAGCGCCGGCTAGCAAACCGCCCGGTTTCGCCGTGGCCGGCAGCATCTGGCACACTGAGCCGGTTCCCGCAGCGGGAGCTGGGCAGGGACGGCCCCTCCGGTGGAAGGCTCCGCTGTCACCGACGTCGATGGTTCGCGTCCACTCAGGGCGCGTCCTGGACCGTGCATGACACCTGATGACGAGGATGGATTCCGATGAACACCCTGGACGCGCTGGACGCGATGTCGCTGCGTTTCGACATCCCCGACTTCCGGCCCGGTGACACGCTCAAGGTGCACGTCCGCGTCATCGAGGGTTCCCGGCAGCGGGTGCAGATCTTCCAGGGTGCGGTCATCCGCCGTCAGGGTGGTGGTGTTCGGGAGACCTTCACTGTGCGCAAGGTATCCTTCGGGGTAGGTGTGGAGCGTACTTTTCCGGTGCACACCCCGAACATCGCCAAGATCGAGGTGGTCACCCGTGGTGATGTCCGGCGCGCCAAGCTGTACTATCTCCGCGACCTCCGGGGTAAGGCCGCCAAGATCAAGGAGAAGCGTGAGACGCCGTCTGCGTCCTGACCTGCCTGCACCGCCGGCCTGTCGATAGCCTGAGGACGTGGCCAACCTGGTTTCCTCGACCGAGCCGGCGCGCGGTGACGATGTCGGTGATTCGCCCAGCAGCCGAGGTGCCCGGCATCGTCTGCGCCGGAAGAAGAAAGGCTCGTTCTGGCGCGAGCTGCCGATCCTGGTGGTCACCGCCCTGGTGCTCACCTTCTTGATCCAGACTTTCCTGGCCCGGGTGTACGTGATCCCCTCGGCGTCCATGGAATCGACTCTGCACGGTTGCCCGGGCTGCACCAACGACCGGGTGCTGGTCGACAAGCTGACCTACCGGATGCGCGATCCGAGACCTGGTGATGTACTGGTCTTTCGTGGTCCCGACTCGTGGGGCAGCAATGTGGAATTCTCCAGCCCACGGTCGGGCAATGTGCTCATTCGTGGGTTGCAGCAGGCCGCCGCCGTGGTCGGCCTCGCCCCACCTGACGAGCGGGACTTCGTCAAGCGGGTGATCGCGGTGCAAGGCCAGGTCGTGCAGTGCTGTGATGAACGCAACCGCGTGATGGTCGACGGTGCTGCGCTGACCGAGCCCTATGCGATCTTCGCGGGTGATGAGCCGCAGGAGGAGTTCGGCCCGGTCACCGTGCCCCCAGGTGGTCTGTGGATGATGGGTGACAACCGCAACAACAGTGCGGACTCCCGGCGGCACGTGGCGGACGAGCTGTTCGGCACGGTGCCGGTGGACAACGTCATCGGCAAGGCCCGCTTCATCGTGCTACCGGTGCGTCGGTGGCAGGCCATCGACGACCCCGATCCGCAGCAGCCCATCGCGCTGGGCTTCGGTGTGCTGTGGGGCGCCGGCCTGCTGCGGGAGCGGGTGGTCTCCCGCAGGCGCGGCTGACGACCGTGCCTGCCGTGACGCGCACTGCCCGCCGGGTCCTACCACGACCGCCGAGGGCGGTGGTGCGCAGCGCGCTGAGGATGTGGACCTTGCAGGCTACGCTGCACCGCAAGGGCCTGAGCCCGGTCGCCGGAGTTGATGAGGCCGGGCGAGGCGCATGTGCCGGGCCGCTGGTGGTCGCCGCCTGCGTGCTGCGGCCCGGGGATGCGGCGGCGCTGGCCGGGTTGGCCGACTCCAAGCTGCTCACCCCGGCGCGCCGGGAGCACTACCATGATCTGATCACTGCCCGGGCGGTGGCGCGCAGCGTGGTGGTGATCCCACCGGACATGATCGATCTGCTGGGCGTGCACGTGGCCAATCTGGAGGGTATGCGTCGCGCCGTCGCCGGTCTTGCGGTGCATCCCGGTTACGTGCTCACCGACGGGTTTCGGGTACCCGGTCTGAGCGCCCCGAACCTGGCGGTGATCGGCGGTGATCGGGTCTCGGCCTGTGTGGCGGCAGCCTCGGTGCTCGCCAAGGTGACCCGCGACCGCATCATGTGCGACCTGCACGAACAGCTGCCCTGCTACGGCTTCGGCGAGCACAAGGGCTACTGCACGCCCGAGCACAACGCTGCCCTGCTCGCCCACGGCCCGTCGGCGCAGCACCGGCTCAGCTACGCCAACGTCGCGCTCGCGGCACGCAGGGCCGAGGGTACGGCCGGCGTGGTCCAGAATGGGAGATCGCCGACCACGTGACCGGCACGAGCAGGAGGACCAGCACCCGATGACGCGACTGATGGGCTGTCGATGAGCGCCGAGGATCTCGAGAAGTACGAGACCGAGATGGAACTGTCGTTGTACAAGGAGTACCGCGACGTCGTCAGCCAGTTCGCCTATGTCGTGGAGACCGAGCGACGCTTCTACCTGGCCAATGCGGTGGACGTGCAGGCCCGCAACGCCGACGGCGAGGTGTACTTCGAGGTGCGGATGTCCGATTCCTGGGTGTGGGACATGTACCGCCCTGCTCGCTTCGTGAAGCACGTTCGAGTGATCACGTTCAAGGATGTGAACATCGAGGAAGTGGACAAACCCGACCTACGACTACCCGAAGGCGGCCCCTTCGGCGCGTGACCTGCTGCGCTGCGGGCGTAGCCGGTACCGCTTGACGAGTGTTAGTCGAGACTTAATACTGTTGACGAGACTCGCCGATGAACCCAGACTCGCCCATGAACGGAATGCGACTATGACGTTACGACGGTTGTCGGGCAGTAAGGACGAGGCATCTCCCGGCTTATGGGGCGAGGATCAAATACTCGAGGACGTCATCGCGGTGGGCACACCGCTCGACCCGTCACCGGTACCGCTCGGCGAAGGCGAGGTTGCCATCCGGTTTCCTCGGCGGCTAATCCGCGACGCCGGGATCGGTTGCCCGAGCGAACTTCGAACGGAGTAGATCACGGCCCTACGACGGCTGTCTGTCGATTGCAAGGACGGCGACTGGACCTGTCCCAGTATTTGGGACGACGACGAGATGTCCGAGGATGTCATTGCGGTTGGCAGGCTGCTTGACCCATCACCGGTGCCGCTCGGTCCGGGCAAGGTTGCCATTCGGCTGCCCCGGCAGGTGGTCCGCGACGCAGGAATCTGCTAAGCGAAATGAACCTCGACGACCTGCGTCGTATCGGCGGCGCCGCCCAACAGTCGGCGTTCCGGCTGGAGACCCTGCCACAGTACCTGGTGCCGCAGGAGGCCGAAGAGTTCGCCAACTGGAAAGCCGGCAAGCTCATGCCTCCCCGTACCCCGGAGAACAATGAGTGGCTGGCCCGCCTGCAGCGCGACACCGCTAGAGGATTTCGTTGGTACCGGGTGCACATCCTGGATCAACCGCTGACCGTTTATACGCGCTTTGAGCTTTATGGCTATCTGGAGGGGTGGTGGTCGGCAGTGAGATCTATGTCGTCGATCGGGACGCTCACTCCGATTTGGCGGATCTCCATGATGACTTCTGGATCTTCGACGACGAGATCGGGGTGCGGATGTTCTACGACGATGAGGGTCATTTCCGGTATCCCGAGCTGATCGACGACCTTGGGCACTATCGGAAGGTGCGGGACACTGCGCTACGCCATGCCGAGCCGTTAACCGACTACCTGGCCCGTAAGGGTCTCACACCAGAGACCCTCAGAATGACCGTGTGAGCGGACTATCTGACGAGCGGCGCCGCATGGCCGAAGCGCTGCGCCGCCTGCGAGCCCAGGCAGGGTTGTCCACTACCCAACTTGCGCATCGGCTCGGCTGGTCGCAGTCGAAGGTGTCCAAGACCGAGCGCGGGGTCACCTTGCCCCAACCATCCGATGTTGAAGCATGGGCGATTGCGACCGGTGCGTCCCGCAAACTACAGGCAGAACTCGGCTTGCTCGCCGACCGTTCGACCGTCGAGTTCATTGAACGGCGGCGAGTGCTGGCGCCCGGACGGCGTCGAGTGCAGGAAGAGATCCAGCGCCTGGAGCAGGCGGCGTCTGTCGTTCGCGTGTTCCAGCCTGACGTCGTTGTTGGGCTGGCGCAGACCCGCAACTATGTCGCGGCAATGTATCGGCTCGGTCAGAACATCCCAGCGGAGAACCTCGATGACGCTGTGACGGCCCGGCTTGCGCGCCAAGCCACGCTTGCCGATCAGAGCAAGCGATTTGAGCTAATCATGGGTGAGGCGGCACTGCGCCGCCGTCTTATCCCACCGGAACCGATGCGGGCGCAACTTGAGCGGCTGATCGAGCTGTCCCTGCGGCCCAATATCTTTCTGGGGGTGATCCGCTTCGACGCACACGAGATCGTGCATCAGTACGAAGGATTCTCGGTGATCGGCGATCCTGATCTGGACGACGAGGTGATCGCTGGGACAAGCACCGTGACTCGGACTCTGCGGATCCGTGGGGAGGCTGAGATCCGTGAGTACATCGAGCACTTCACTGCGCTGCGCGCCGCGGCGACGGAGGGCGAGCCGCTGCGGGCGCTCCTCGAGCAGCTGATCGCCGAGCTTTCGGAGAGTTGAGGAGCTAGTCTTGACTAGTAAAGCACCGTCAGACTAGGCTAGTCGTAGCAACCTAAAAAATGTGAGACTAGAGGGAGTGCGCGCGATGGACAGTGCGACTGACGAGATCGTGGTCGAGACCGATTACAAGGCACCCACGGTGATCGAGCTGGGCTCATTGGTGGAGCTGACGAACGGTTCGGGAGCTAACGACACCGCGGACATGAAGCAGTGGTATCACTGACCAGCGATCGATCGTCGATGATGACCTTCACCGGTTGGGTCGGCTCGATCAGCGATGTCAGGCCCACCGTGTTCTCCGCGGGACAGCCAGGGACTGGATCGCTGCCTGTCCGCTGCAGGTCTCGGGCGCTGACTCGGTGGGCTGGCGGCGCTATGCGGTAGCCCCGGACGTGGTGGTCGACGTGTTCGGATTCAGCCCGGCGAGCGGCGATCAGATCTGCTCGATCGCCCGTGAGTTCGTGCGCAGTGGTGATCTGATGGTGTTAGACGCGTCGCCACCGGCAGCGGGGTACTCGTGATCCGCGAGCCACCCAGCGTGCTGGTGCTAACCGATCTGGCTGGGGTGTGGCCGGTGTTCTACACCACCATGGGCGGGTCAGTGGTGTATTCGTCCAGCGCCTCGTCGGTGGCGAGGTATGCGGGTGGCGAGGTGGACGAGCAGTGGCTTGCAACGCGGCTGCTGGCCGGCGGGATTCCCGACGCGTGGTCGGAGGGCAGCCCGTACCGGCGGGTGGTGGTGGTACCGGCAGGCGGGGCGCTGTTGATCGACCGCGGCGGGCGGGCGGTGGTGGTTCGTCGGGACCTACCGTTAGGCACGGTCGGGTTCGACACGAGTGCGCGACGGCTGGCCGAGGCGTTGACCAGTGCCGTTCGCGGCCGTACGGGTGCGCACCGTGAGCTGAGCGCCGATCTCAGCGGCGGGCTGGACTCCTCCACCGTGGCCGCACTGGCCGCCGCTACCCGGCCGGGCCTGGTGCTGCCAGCGATCACGCTGATCTGCACCGACCTGAACAGCGACGACCTAGCCTACGCAAGGCGGGTCGCCGCCGCCGTGCCCAGGATCAAGCAGGTCGAGCTGCCGGTACCCGATGAGGTGGAGCCCTACTCGGCGCTCACCGAGATGCCGCCGACCGATGAGCCGTTCGAGGATGTCTCGATCTTCGCTCGCCTACGCTGGTGGATGACCATCGTTCGTGAGCTGGGCAGCCGGGTGCACCTCAGTGGGGATGGCGGCGACGTGGTCCTGAGCGCCTCGCCCGCCTACCTGGCCGATCTGGCCCGGCATCGTCGGAGCAGCGAGCTGTGGTCGCATGCTGCGGGCTGGGCGCGGCTTCGACATCGGCCGGTCCACCGGCTGGTGGGCGCCGCTCGTCGGCTCGCCAATACCACCCAGACGAGCGCGATCGAGCACTACGCACGTGCTCTGCAGCAGGGCGGTACCGGCGCGGCCAGTCAGCGACGCTGGGAAGACTTGATCTCTTGGTTGCCCGCATCTCCATGCCTGCATTGGTTCACCCCGTACGCCCGCGACCTCGCCGCCACCGCGCTCCGACATGCCTCCCGCGGACCCGGGGACGGCGCCGCACCGGGGGACGTCGCAAGCCTCGGGATGGTTCAGGCGTATGGACGGGTGCACCGGATCCACGTGGAGCTGGCCGCTGGACGCGGTGTGGCGCTGCATGCTCCCTACCTCGATGACGCTGTGGTCGCCGCGTGTCTGGCAGCGCCGGCGGCCGAGCGGAGCAGCGTCCGGCAGGCCAAGCCGCTGCTCCGTGCGGCCATGACCGGCCGCGTGCCCGACGCTGCGCTCGTCCGCAACACCAAAGGTGATTACACGATGCTCGCCTACCGCGGCCTGGCCCGGCATCACCGGACTGTGGCGGAATTACTCACCAGCTCCCGGCTCGCCGGTCTCGGTCTGATCGAGGAGAAGGTCATCCGGGCCGATCTGGCTCGCGGTGCCGCCGGCCTGCGGATCTCGCTGGCCGCGTTGGACCAGGTACTCGGTGTCGAGATCTGGCTGCGCACCGGTTGCACCCCGGCCGTTGCCACGGATGATCGTCGCCAGCGGGCCCATGCGTAACCTGCCCCGCGGATCGGTGCGTCTGGTCTCGACGGCCAGCGGGGCGATGGTGCTGCTGGACACCCGCTCCGGGCGGATGTTCCAGCTCAACCCGACCGGTGCGCATGCGTGGAATGCCCTGGTCATGGGCGGTGGTGACGTCCAGATCGCCGCCCGGACCCTGGCGCAGCGATACGGCCGGCCCTACCTGGAGGTTCTCGATGACCTGTGGCCACTGATCCGCCGGCTCGTCGAGGTGAGTCTGCTGGAAGCGGCCCGATGACCACCCCGATGGCGTGTGCTGCGCCAGCGCCGGTACCGGCCCACCGGTGTGTCCTGGCCTGGGTGCTTACCGCCGCTGCGACGGTCGCGTTGCGGTCATTGCGGTTTGACCGGGTCGAGCGGCTGGCCCGCCGGCTGGTGTGTCCTGGCCGGCACCCAGCGGGTGCGGCGGAGATCGAGGCCATGCTCGCCGCGATCGATCGAGCCGGCCGGTGGTTGCCCGCGCGAGTGGCCTGCCTGGAACGGTCCCTGGCCGTGGTGTTGTGGTGCGGTGTGCGCCGCCGCTCGACGTGCTGGCGCATCGGCGTGCGCACCCCACCGTTCACGGCGCACTCGTGGATCGAAGCCGACGGTCAGCCCGTCGGAGAACTCGTCCTGGTCCATTCCTACCAGCCCATCCTCAGCATCGGTCGGCCCTCGCCGGAGGAACAGTGACCAGCACCGATGATCCTATCGCCGAGGCTGCCGACTTGATCGACTACGACAGCTACGTGCTGCGGTCCGACGGGTCGAGGCTGCCGCAGAGCAGTGCACCAGCGAGCATCCTGAGCATTCTGCGGGTGCTGGAGCTTCAACCCGGCATGCGCGTGCTGGAGGTCGGTACCGGCAGCGGCTACACCGGGGCGCTGCTCGGCCGGATCGTGGGCGAGCAGGGCACCGTGATCTCTCTTGACATCGTCCCCGATCTCGTTGCCCGCGCCCAGCGCAAGCACTCCGAACACGGCGTGGGCAACGTCGCGGTCCACGTCACGGACGGTTTCGGTGGCTGGAACGCGGGTGCTCCCTACGATCGGATCGTCGGCTGGACCGCTCCGCACGTGCTGCCTCGTCGCTGGGTCGGGCAGGCTTGGCAGCACGCGGTGATCGTCACGCCGGTCAAGGTCGCCCCGATCGCCGGCGCGAACATGATCCTGCGGGTCGATGTGCACGAAGGCCGGCCGATCGCGCGAGACGTGCACCCCGGCGGGTACATCGAGATGCACTCGGAGATCATCACCGACTTTCCGGTGCCGGTGCGCTACGTCGACAGCCTGCTCCGGCAGGACAACCACACCGCTTGGGTCAGCGCACCGGCGCTGCGGGAGCACCCGGATCTCGCCGACCGAGCCGGTAAGCTGATCGCCACTGGCTGGGCGACGGGGAGTCCATTCCCGAGTGACCGCGGGGTGACGGTCGGTGCCTGCCACGGTTACCTGCTGGCCCGCCGGCCGGAGGGCTTGGCCAGCGCCGGGGTGGGCAGCGGCTGGGGCATGGGACTCGTGCTCGGCGACTCCGCCGCGTTCCTCCGGCCCACTGACATCTACGTAGCCGGCACGCACCATGCTGAAGACCGGCTTCGCGCTCTGCTCGCCGAGTGGGAGCAGGCCGGCGGGCCGGGCCACACCTGCCTCGAACCACAGCTCACCGGCGGGCCGGACGGCTTCGACGTGCGAGTCACTGGCCGAGTGCCACCGGTAGCGCGGTCAGCCCGTTCATGAGCACACTGGACTTCCAGGTCAGCTGGTCGGCGGGTACCGCCAGGCGCAGCCGGGGGAAGCGGGCGAGCAGGCTGCCCAGCGCGATCCGGCCTTCCAGCCGGGCCAGCGGTGCGCCGAGGCAGTGGTGGATGCCGTGCCCGAAGGTCAGGTGCGGGTTGTCGGCGCGGGTGATGTCCAGGGCGTCGGGCTCGATGGTGCAGGCCGGGTCGCGGTTGGCGGTCAGCAGGCCGGCGATGACGATCTCGCCGGCCGGGATGGTGACCCCGCCGATGTCCACCGGCTCGGTGGTCCACCGGAAGGTGGTCACCTGCAGTGGCCCGTTGAAGCGCAGCAGCTCCTCGATCGCGGCGGGTAGCCGATCCGGCTGAGCGCGGAGCAGGGTCAGCTGCTCGGGATGGGTGAGCAGGGTGAGCATTCCGTTGCCGATCAGGTTGACGGTGGTCTCGTGGCCGGCGACGAGCAGCAGGAACGCCATCGCGATGAGCTGATCCTCGGACAGCTGGTGGCGACCGTCGCGGACCGTCACCAGCGCGGAGAGCAGGTCATCGGTGGGGCCGGCGGTGCGCTTGGCCTTGATGAGCTCGTGCAGGTAGTCGACCACCGCGGTGCACGCCGCGGCGAACACCTCCGGGCCGGCCAGCACGCCGGCTACCACGGCGCACGACCAGGTGCGGAACTGCGCGCGGTCGGCTACCGGCACGCCGAGCAGCTCGCAGATCACGGTGAGCGGCAGCGGGTAGGCGAACGCGTCGATCAGGTCGACCTGCGCCGTGCCGTCCATCGCGTCGAGCAGCTCGTCGGTGATCTGCTGGATGCGCGGGGTGAGCTGGTCGATGCGGCGGCGGGTGAACGCGGCGGTGACCAGCCGCCGCAGCCGGGTGTGATCCGGTGGGTTGCTGTTGAGCATGTGCCGGCTCATCGCCGCGAACACCTCGGGTGGCAGATGGTGCTGGCCGCCCTGCGTCGTCTCCCCTTTGACCAGCCGCGGGTCGTGCAGGGCGCGACGTCCACAGTCGTAGCTGGTGATCAGCCAGGCCGGCTCGCCGGTGGGCAGCACGATGCGGTGCACCGGTCCGGCTGCCGCGAGCTCGGCGTAGGCGGCGTGGCGCTGCGGCCCGTCGGTGACGGCGAACGGTGCCGTCAGCGGAGTCTTGGTCATGACACAGTTCTACGGACGGGTGCTGCGGGCGGGCGTCGGTGGTCGCCGCCCATCTCGCGCCGGCCGGCTACCTATCTCTGGTCAGTGCCACGGCTTCGAGCTGCGAGGAGACTTCGAGCTTGGCCAGGATCGAGCGGATCTGGGTCCGTACCGTGGCCACCGAGACGGTGAACTTCTCGGCGATCGCCCCGGCTCGTAGGCCGCTGGCCAGGCAGTCGAGGATCTCGCGCTCCCGGGGGGTCAGCTGCTGCCACCGCCGCCGGCGTTGCGCGGTTGCTTCCCGGGCGGCATTGGCGACGTCTGTCATCCGCAGCCGTGCCGTGTCGGTCACCAACGATCGCCCCTGGGCGGCGCGCACGGCGTGCGCGACGAGGTCGTCGAACGGCGCGGTCTTGGGTACCCAGCCGACGGCCCCGGCCGCCACGGCGGCGGCGATGTGCGCCTGATCCCTGCTCCCGGTGATCACCAGTACCCGCCAGCCGGCTCGACGCAACGGGCCGACCAGCCGGGCCCCGTCGATGCCGGCACCGAGGTCGAGGTCGAGGAGCACCAGCCCGCCCGGCGGCGCCGGCTGGTCGAGCCGGGTGAGCAACTCTTGCGGGGACAGCTGTTGTGCGGACAACCCCCGGGAACCGAGTGCGATCACCAGTGCGCAGCTGAGCAGCTCGTGATCGTCGACGATCAGCACCGTGGCGCGGTCGGTCATACCGCCACCTGCTCCAGCAGCCGGGACCCGTTAGCGACCGCGGGTAGCTCCACCACGACGGTGCAGCCGCGTCCGCCGGCCGGCGTGGGCAGCAGGCGGATCGCACCGCCGTGCCGGCCGGCCAGCTCGGCGCTGACGTGCAACCCAGGCCCGTGCCGGTCGATGCCGGGCCACGCACTCCGGCGTCGAGCAACTCCGCGCCCAGGTTCGGTGGCAGCCCCGGTCCGTCGTCGGTGACCTCGATGACGACCCGGTCGGCGCGGCGGCCGGCGGTCAGCCACACTCGCGCGCCCGGAGCGTGCCGGGCGCAGTTCACCAGCAGGTTGGTCACGATATGAGCCAAGCACTCCGGTGGTACCAGAGCCCGCAGATCATCGGGCACGGTCAGCTCGATGGCAGCCCCGGCGGCGCCGTGCAGTGCCGCCAGGTCGCTCAGCAGCGGTGCCACCGTGACCGAGGACGGGCCGAGCTCGATGCGCTCGTTGTCCAGCATCCGGCGTAGCCGGTCCAGCTCGGTCCGAGCGGCCACGCCGAGGTGGCTGCGGTCGGGGGGACCACCGGTCTCGGTGGTGCGCCCGGTCTCCGTGGTGAGCACAGTCACCGCTCCGGACAGGCCGGCCACCAGGTTTCGCATCTCGTGGTCGCGGACGGCGGTACAGGCCATCGCCTGCTCGGCCGCCTGCAACCGGGACTGGGAGTCGGCCTGCTCGCGCCACACCGCGCGCAGGGCGCGGACCACCAGGTGCCCCGCGGTGATCAGCAGCATGACGATCGCGGCGAGCCCGAAAGCGCTGCCGAGTGGTGCCGGCTGCACGCTCAACGCGAGCAGGGCAAGCCCGGCCGGCCGCAGCAGCGGCTGGTTACCCCGGATCCCGAAAATCACCAGAGTGAGCCCGACAGCCGCGGTGATCATCCCGGCGCCGACGGCCACCGCGGCCTGCGCCGCAGCGGTCAACGTTGCGGCCGGGACCAGCGAGACGACCGCGCAGCCGAGCAGGACAGCAGCGCCGACCGGCGCTGACGCCCGCCAGGCGCGATCCACCACCTCGAAGCCACGCAGGGTCAACCCGCACAGCGCCGCCACACCGATCATCGCGAGATTACGCGCGAGCAGTCCGTCAGCCGTCGGATCGGGTGCGACTGCTTTCGCGAGCAGAAAGATGCCGTACATCGAGACGGCGAACGCCAGCCGAACCGCCGGCCCGCTGGCGCTCAACCATCCGCCCAGCGCCAGCAGAATGGCGGTGGCTATCGCGATCGATGAGCCCAGCACGGTGAAGGCGTGGTCCACCGAAGCCATACCGGCGTGATTCAGGGCGACGGCGAGCAGCCCGGCCAACCCGCACAGCGCGATCTGCAGCGCAACCTCGGCACCGAACCCACCTGCGGGTAACGGGAAGGCCCACCGCCGATGGACCTGTGTGCTGATCAACTTGACCACACCTCGCTGCGTGTGAGAGCCCGACATCACCGGTAAACGATCGGGAGCTTGACAGCACCCGATCACCTCTTCGCTACCGAGGTCACCACTGTTACGAGTTGGCTACTCCGCGCGTTCGTAGTCTGCGGTGGCGGCCGGTCGGGACACCGGGAGTCAGCAGGTGACCGGCCACCATGAGCAGCGCTACTCCCACGAGATAGCACAGGCCGGCCGGGCTGATCAGGAATGTCCGTAGCGACCCGGCCAGTGGCACCGAGTACCAGAGCACGCCATGGACGTCCGCGGCTGCTGCCGGTCGCTGGTCGGGTGCGTTGTTGGCATCGCCCTGGGTCCGGAAGGCCAGGCCGCCGGGGCCTTGCTCCACCGCGACGACCCGGTGCGTGACGACCCGGGGGGCCGGCAGGTCGGGGCTGCGGTCCGTGAAGGTGATCACGTCGCCGGCCTTGATCTGGTCGGCCGGCTGCGACCGCACCACGATGATCGACCCGACCGGCAGCGCCGGCGTCATGCTGCCGGACAGTACCGTCAACGCGCTGGCGCCGGTGACCGCCGGAACCAGGCTCACCGCGGTTGCACCGGCCACGGTGACGAGCAACATCAGTCCGGTGAGCGTTCTCGCTACCCGACGTACCGGGTGCGGACGCTCGACGGGTTGTTGTGTGACGGTTTGGGCTGCCGGTTGTTCGATCCGATCAATGGTGCGCATGTCGTCCTCCTTCAGTGGCGGCTAGCCATGCTGCCCGAGGTTGCGTGCGGCCGTCCTACCCAAGATTAGGTATCCGGTTTCTGCGTCTCGTCTGGCGATTACCTCAACTTGGGTATGTGGACTCCGCTGTCCTGCGCCACAGTTCATCCCAACGCGGTCGAGAGGGCCGCGAAGCCAACGGACGCAACACCGAATCACAGGAGGAACCGCCATGAGCATCCAGACCAAGAAGAAGAGCACTGTCGGCATTGCCATCGCCGCGGTCGGCGCCGCCGCAATCACCCTAGGCGCCGGTACCTTCGCATTCTTCTCCTCGACCGTCGCAGGCCCCGACACCACGGCGGCGGCCGGGACCGTGGTCCTCACCGGAACTAACACCGGCTCTTTCAACTTGACGGGTCTGGTCCCCGGTGGCGCCAGCACGACAAACACGCTCTCATACACCGTCGGCGGTAGCGGCACATCACTGAGCCTCGCCTTGGCGGTCACCAGCACTGAGAACGGTTGCAACGGCGACGAGCTCACCTATGACGCGGACTGCGCAAGCCTCGCCTCCGGGGGTGACCTTTCCGGTCTGCTCCGGGTCGCCGTCACCAAGTCGGTCAATGATGGTGCCGCGGCGCCAGTATACAGCGGAGCGGTTTCGGGTCTGCCCGCGATCAACAATACTTCTGGCCTCGCAGTCGGTAACACCGTGGTGTACACGTTCGTCTACTCGTTCCCGGACGGCGGCGCGGGTGACAACGCCGCACAAGGTGACGGCAGCAGCGTCGCAGCCACGGCGACGCTCAGTTCCTGACCGAGAGCCCTGATCAGGTGGCGGGCCGGTATTCCGGCCCGCCACCTGTTTCCTCCTGAGAGGAGGCGTTATGCGTAAGAAGCTTGTCGCGGGAGGGCTGGCGGTTCTGGGTGTGCTGGGGATCGGCCTCGGCGGCACCTATGCCTTTTTCAGTGGTACCACGAATGGACCGAACACGACCGCCCAGTCCGGGACGCTGCAACTGAACCTCAGCACGGCCAGCAACGGTGTGATCGCGCCGATTTCCTACCAGAATCTCATACCGGGCGACTCGAGATTCTATTACGTGCAGCTCACCAATAGTGGCACGGTCGCCGGGACGGCGTCCTGGGCATTCGACAACGTCAAGGAGCTGGAGAACGGTTGTGTTGCGCCAGAGCTCGCCGCCGGGGATCCCACTTGCGGAAATGGCCTGCAAGAGGGCGAGCTGGGTGAGCAGCTCGCGGTCACCTTCTCGTTGATGCCCGGTCCGGGATGCACCGGTACGCCTCAGGTCGTGGGACCGGCGAGCTTCCCGTCGTCGGGTTCACGGGTGTTCAAGTCCTTGGCCGGGGTGGTACTCGCTCCCAACGGCGGGAGCCGATGCGTCCGGGCAGACGTGCTGTTCCAGAACTATCCGAACCTCCCGAGCCAACCGAACAACAACGTGGCGCAGAGTGATTCGTCGGAATTCGGGTTCCGTTTCCAACTCGTCAGCTAATCGTGATCGGGGACTGTCAGATGAGACATCGTGCTATGGCCGCAGCGCTGGCAGCCGCCGGGGTGACGGTCGGCGGAGTCGTCGCGGGAACGTCCGCGACGACTTACGCCCAGTTCTCCGCCTCCGCGAAGGGGGCGGGCGCGCAGGCCGCAGCGGCGACCGTCGAGCTCGGTCATGGTGGCGGCTCGGTGGCCTTGGGGTACCGCGACCTCAAGCCCGGTGCTCGGCGGGTCGTCCACCTCACCATCGCCTACCAGGGAAATGTGCCCGCCGATGTCTCGCTGCGGATATCGCCGTTCGACTCGTCGGCGCTGTGCCTGCAGCATGACGGGCGGTGGCAGCCGCGACCGGGCGGCGCGGTGACCGTCGCGGTCGGCACGGCCGAGCCGGTGAGCTACTGCGAGCTGCTCAACGGGCAGGCCCTGCCGCTGGCCTCGGCCGTGCCCCCCGGGTCACAGCACACGGTCGAGGTCGCCGTCCTGCTCAGCGCGGGCGCTGAGCAGGGTCTGCGCGGTGTGGTCGAGGAGGATGTGGCAACGGTCCGGGCCAGTGGTGGTTTCACCGACGACGCCGTCGGCACCATCAGCATCGCCATCGCTGCTGGTGGTGACCAAAGCACGCACGGCAGCGGCAACCTTGCGCTTCAGGTCAACGGCGCCACGGCCCCGGAACCCTCCCCGCTGAGCCCGCCCCTGCCGTCCGGATCATTGCCGGTGCGGCCGCCGGTCGTGTTGCCGGCCGAGTGCGAGCAGGCCGGTATGCGGCTCGACGGTTTCGCCGACGTCATCGTGCTCAGCCCGGACCAGCCCGTTTGGAAGGCGCTGGAGCTGGGCGCAGGTCCGTTCCTTGTGGTGGGCACCGACGGTGACGACGAGATCGTCGGCTCGGCGGGCGCGGACTGCATCATCGGTGGCGGGGGCCGAGACGAGCTATCCGGCGGTGCCGGCAACGATGTGTTGGTCGGCGGCGAGGGGGACGATCTGTTTGATCCGGGACTGGGGAATGACTGGCTGTTCGGTGGGCCGGGCATCGACGACCTGCGCGAGGGCGGCGGGATCGACCGGTTTGACGACGGTGTGTTCTGCCATACCAACCAGGACACTGCTGGCCTTGTCCGCTGCCAGGTGCCGACCCCACCGGCTACGCCCACCTCCGCGAGTCCGGCGCCTGCGAGCCCTGCGCCCGTGAGCCCCACGCCCGTGAGCCCCACGCCCGTGAGCCCCGCACCTACGAGTCCGCCCGCGACCACGAGTCCGTCAATAACCCCGCCCGCCCAGGCCGAGCCGTCCGACGTCGGCGAGGACCAATCGGCAGCCGGATAGCGCAACTCACCGCGGGCTTCGCTGAGACCGCCATTCGGAGCCGAATTGCGGTTTTATCGCCGCACTCAGCCGCAATTCGGCTCCGAATGGCGATTCACGGCCACGGGTCTGGCTAAGTCCTCGGGCTCTTCCCCCAGCGTTGCGCCCAGGTCCGCAGTTCAGTCGTCAGGGCATCCAGGGCCTTGGTGTCGCTTGCACCGAGCCGGAGGGGTAACGGTGTCGGCAACTCGTGACAAGCTTCGGTGGCTGACCGTTCCGTCACGCTGGTTGTTGGTGCCCTGACCCGCAGGGTTGCTCTGGTGATGCACGTCTGTTGTGCCCGTCTGTGTGTTGTTCTTCGATGGAGGGCACTCAGTACCGGGGAAGGCTGGACTGGTGGAAGCGATGGGGGCAGTCCCGCGTAGGACACACCAGCTCAGCGTTCAACCCGGCCCTGGGGCCTTGGTCACAAGTCAAGACGGGGTGATTCGAATGAGAGCTACGGCATCGGTGACGCAGCGGCCTGCTAGGACGCATCCGTGATGCACGGGTGCGGTGAAGCTGGACGGATCATCAGGGGAAACGGGCAACGCTTTGTTCTGATCAGCAAGCCACTACGCTGGATCTCTCTCCCATGGAAGGTGCGATTCGCAGCTGCTTAATGTTACAAGGCCGTTGAGGGGCGCTGCGACCAGACCCAGATTGCCGTGCGGGCAATACGGTCCTCAGGTCATGATCAATTTACGCTACCGGAGATCCGACTGCCCGCTCGTCAACCTGATCCTTCAGATGGGCCGATACGTAGGAAACGGTGACTTGCTACGGAGCCTTGATGCACTCTACCTCGTCGGCGGTGGGGTTATTCACCCGCGGGAACTGCTCTCCGGGCCTCGCGGTATACGTGACCCGATCGTTGCCGCCGTCCGTATCGTACCATCGCCAATAATAATTTGTTTTATTGATCCAGGAATCAGCGTTATCGGCAGAGATGTCAAGGGGTTGCCGCACGTCAAGCAGGCACCTAAACCTTAAAGGATCGGGGCTCTGGTAATCGTACACGGTCCAGACGCATAGCTCATTCGAAAAACAATCCCGGGGAGCCCTCTGGGGATTCGGCCTAGAGTCTCGAGAAGACTGGAAAAGCGGAGTTGGCGACGCCTTGGCAGGATCGACATTCGTGGCGTTTGCAGGTGTCGCGACTGCGATGACTAGCACCCCAAGACAGGCGGCTAGTGTCACCACGCGTCGCATGTTAACGGATATTTCAACGTCAAACTTGTCAACCATTTGCACTGCCCCTTCCAGGTAGCCACCGTGCTGATAATACTCCGTGATCGAGAGTCGACTCCGTACCTCCAATTCGTTTCATCTTCCGGTATGTGATTCCTCGAACCGTCGTCATCGACTTGACTTTCATACCAATTCACGGGGAGAGGGGGGTCTGTTGCGTTCGCGTATGACGGCTTTGAGCAAGCTGTGCCGATGCGTCCTCGTTCCGCTTGTGTAGCCGAGCCCAGGTCCGGTTTCGCCGGGTTCCGGTCCCGCCTGAGGTGGTCATGGTCGCGGTGCGCTGGTACCCCGCTATGGCCTCTCGTACCGCGACGTCGAAGAGTTGTTGAGAGAACGCGGCGTCACGGTCGACCATGTCAGCATCTATCGCTGGGTACAGCGGTTCATCCCGCTGCTGATCGATGCGGCCCGACCCTGCCGGCACGCTGCAGGCGATCGGTGGTACGTCGATGAAACATACGTCAAGATCGCCGGAAGCTGGGTGTATTTCTACTACGCCATCGACCAGTACGGTCAGGTCAACGACGTGCTGGTCGCCGAGAAGCGGGACCTGGCGGCCACCCACCGGTTCTTCACCCGCTTTCTGCAGCACGGCCCACACCCTAGCGAAGTGACCACCGACCGCCCACCGGTCGACCCCCGTGCGCTCGATGAGCTGGCACCCGCTGCGCGCCACATCACCGAGCAGTACGCCAACAACCCTGTCGAAGCCGACCACTCTGCATTACGACACTTTTCGCCGCGCGACAGGTCATGATCACCTAGCTCCGCCTGTCGGTCATGGTCGTTCGGCTGCCTTAGCACGCCGGCCCGACAGTGTGTGCCTGTCGTCTGCTTTGTGCTTGAGCTTGTCCACATCCGTCGGGTTATCCACAGCTCTGTCTGCACGTTGTGGACTGTGCCGCCGTGACCCGGCAGCCTCGTGGCGGGATATCGCCGAGGGACGGGGAGGTCGAGATGGAGACGACGGCGCAGGCGGCGGATCGCCGTGGCGACGCGCTGGGCAGGCGGGGTGAGGACATCGCGGCGGACTACTTGACGGGCATCGGGTTGGTGCTGCTCTCGCGTAACTGGCGGTGCCGCGACGGTGAGGTCGATCTGGTCGCCACTGATGGTGAGCGGCTGGTCGTCTGCGAGGTCAAGACCCGGTCGGGGACTGGGTACGGGGAACCGTCGGAGGGTGTGACGCCGGCCAAGGCTGCCCGGATCAGGCGGGTCGCCTCGGCGTGGTTGCGAGCCTACCGGGTCGGCTGGTGTGAGGTTCGCTTCGACGTGTTGGCGGTGCTGTGCCCGCAGGATGGGCCGGTCACCGTGGAGCACCTGCAAGGTGCGTTCTGATGTCGTTGGCCAGCGCTTGGGCGGTGGCGTTGCACGGGGTTGAGGGGGTGTTGGTGGAGATCGAGGCCCATATCGGCCCGGGCCTGCCGGGGTTGCAGATGGTCGGCCTGCCCGATACCGCGCTGTCCGAGGCTCGGGACCGGGTACGCGCCGCGGTGCTCAACTCGGGTCAGCGGTGGCCACCCCGGCGGATGACCCTCGCGCTGTCTCCGGCCACCTTGCCCAAGGGCGGCAGCAGCTATGACCTCGCTTTGGCGTGTGCGCTGCTGGCTGCCGATCGTCGGATCCCGGCCGAGCGGCTGGGCGGGTTGGTGCTGATCGGGGAGCTGGCTCTGGATGGGCGGCTGCGTCCGGTGCGCGGCGTGCTGCCCGCGGTCCTCGCCGCTCGCCAGATGGGCATCGGCCGGGTGGTGGTGCCGACCGCCTCGCTGGCCGAGGCATCTTTAGTCCAAGGGGTGCGGGTACACGGTGCGACCTGCCTGAAAGAGGTGCTCAACTGGTTGCGCAATCCGGCAGTCGAGCTGGCTCATCCCGGTCCGTTGTGTCCGGCCCCGCCGGCCGCGATACCCGATCTCGGTGACGTGCTGGAGCAAGGCGACGCCCGGTGGGCGGTGGAGGTCGCTGCCGCGGGTGGTCACCACCTCATGCTGACCGGACCGCCGGGGACTGGTAAGACCATGTTGGCTCAGCGGATGGTCGGGTTGTTGCCGGTGCTCACCGATCAGGAGGCGCTTGAGGTGACCGCGGTGCACTCCGTGGCCGGTCTGCTCGCTCCCGAGACCCCGCTGATCACCACTCCACCCTTCGTCGCGCCGCATCACACCAGCTCGGTGGCCGCGCTGGTCGGCGGCGGCTCGGGGCTGGCCAAGCCCGGTGCGGTCAGCCGGGCTCACCGCGGCGTGCTGTTCCTCGACGAGGTCGCCGAGTTCGGGCCGCGGTCGTTGGAGGCGCTGCGCACCCCGTTGGAGGACGGTGAGGTCCGGTTGGCCCGCCGGGACGGGGTGGTGCGATACCCGGCCCGTTGCCTGCTCGTGCTCGCGGCCAATCCCTGCCCCTGTGCCCCACCTGATGAGCGGGACTGCACCTGTGCTCCGTCGGCTCGCAGGCGATACCTGGGCCGGCTGTCCGGGCCGCTGCTGGACCGGGTGGATCTGCGGGTGGCGATGCGTCCGGTGAAGGACATGGGCGAAGCCGACACCGAGCCGGAGAGCACCGCGGTGGTGCGTGAACGGGTGCTGCGGGCCCGTGCCGCCGCCCGTGCGCGGTGGGCGGGCGCCGGGTGGAACAGCAACGCCGAGGTGCCCGGTCCGGTGTTGCGCCGGCAGTTCCGGTTGCCGCGGGCGGTGACCGAGCCGATCGTGACGGCACTGCGTCGAGGGGTGCTGACGGCCCGGGGAGCCGACCGCACCCTGCGGTTGGCGTGGACGGTGGCCGACCTGGCCGGGCGGGACCGCCCGCTGTTGGAGGACGTGAGCGTCGCGATGGGGCTGCGGGATCGGAGTGCGGCGTGATGCCGGGGCAGCAGGCGCTGCAGCGGGCCAGGGCGTATCTCAACCGGGTCGCCGAGCCGCCCGCTCCCGCGCTGTCCGAGCTGATCACCGAGGTCGGTCCGGTGCAGGCGGCCCGGTCGGTAGCGGCTGGGGAGGTGCCCCAGCGGGTGGCCGTCGAGACCGGCGCCCGCCGGGCCGACGACCGGGCTGAGGCCGATCTCGCCGCGATCGCCACACTCGGGGGGCGGCTGGTGGTGCCGGAGGATGCCGAGTGGCCGGCCGAGGCGTTCACCTGTTTCAGCACGCCCACCGCTGCGGCTGACGAGCGCTGGCGGGTTCCGGTGGCGCTGTGGGTGCGGGGAGCCGGTCGCCTCGACGAGCTCGGCGAGCGAGCGGTGGCGGTGGTGGGGGCCAGGGCCGCGACCGGATACGGGGAGCACGTCGCCGCCGAGTTCGGCTACGAGCTTGCCGAGGACGGTTTCGCGGTGGTCTCCGGCGCCGCGTTCGGCATCGACGGTGCCGCGCATCGGGGCGCGCTGGCCGCGGACGGCTGCACGGTCGCGGTGCAGGCGTGCGGGCTGGACCAGGCATACCCGGCGGGCCATCACGGCCTGCTGGACCGGATCGCGCTCAGCGGGCTGGTGGTCAGCGAGTACCCACCGGGCACCCGGCCGGCGCGGCACCGCTTCCTGGTCCGCAACCGCCTGATCGCCGCGTTGACCGCCGGCACCGTCGTGGTGGAAGCCGGGGTGCGCAGTGGCACCCAGCGCACCGCCACCGCCGCAGCCGCGCTGGGCCGGATCGTGATGGCGGTGCCGGGGCCGGTCACGTCGGCGCTGTCGGTCGGCTGTCACCTGCTGGTCCGGGAGGAGCAGGCAGTGCTGGTCACCCGGGCGGCCGAGGTGGTGGAGGCCGTGGGGCGGATCGGCACGGATCTCGCGCCGCCGCTCACCGCCCCGCGCCGGTGCACCGACGGGCTGAGCCCCGAGCTGCTGGCGGTGTACGAGGCGCTGCCCGCGCGGGCTTCCCGGCACCCCGAGCAGCTGGTGCGCGAGTCCGGGGTGCCGCTGCCTCGGGTGCGCGCCGCGCTTCCGTTGCTGGAGCTGCAGGGGTTGGTGGGATGCGGGGTAAGCGGCTGGTACCGGGTGCCCGACGCTGGGCGTGGCGGTGCTTGACCTGGCACCGTCGGGAGCGCAGCGTTCTGCGGGTGAGCGAGGACCTGCCGGCACCTGACGTGCTACCGGACGTCTTGGTGGCATGTCGGGAGCGGTTCGTGGCCCATCTGCGGTCCGTGCGTGGGCTGTCGCCGCACACCGTGCGGGCCTACCGCGGTGACGTCACCGCCTTGCTGCACCACCTGGTGGGCTCGGGTCACGACGACCTCAGCGCACTGGACCTGACGCTGCTGCGCGGGTGGCTGGGCGCGCAGCACCGTGGCGGTCGCGGGCGCAACACGCTGGCCCGGCGGGCGGCGGCGGCCCGCACCTTCACCGCCTGGGCTGCTCGGGCGGGTCTGCTGGGCAGTGACCCGGGGTTGCGGCTGGTCGCGCCGCGGCCACACCGGGTGCTGCCCGCGGTGTTGCACCCGCATCAGGCGGCTGCGGCGCTCCAGGCGGCGCAGCGGGGTGCCGCTGAGGCGGATCCGATCGCCCTGCGTGATCACGCCGTGGTGGAGCTGCTGTACGCGACCGGGATACGTGTCGCCGAGCTGTGTGGGCTTGATCTCGGTGACGTCGATGAGCCGCGGCGCCTGGTCCGGGTGCTCGGCAAGGGCGCTAAGGAGCGCGCAGTGCCCTACGGGTTGCCCGCCGAACGTGCCCTGCGGAGCTGGATCGACCAGGGTCGCCCGGCGCTCGTGCAACCCCAGTCAGCCGCGGCGCTGTTCCTCGGAGCTCGTGGGGGACGGGTCGATCAACGGATCATCCGAACCGTCGTGCACGGTGTGGTCGGCGCAGTGGCGGGTCTGCCGGATATGGGCCCGCACGGGTTGCGACACAGCGCCGCGACTCACCTACTGGAAGGCGGCGCGGACCTTCGCGCCGTTCAGGAACTGCTCGGTCACGCTACGCTCGCCACCACGCAGCTCTACACGCACGTCACTGTCGAGAGGCTGAAGGCGATCCATGACCGGAGCCATCCTCGTTCCTGAGCATCCCGGGGGTCGCGACCGCATCCTGACCGCCGTCCCTGGATCCGGCAACGGGAATGCCGGGGCCAGGGCCGAGGAGGTGGAATCGAGCATCGTCGCATTGTGGCGGGCCTACCACGAGAATAGGGACACCACGCTGCGCGATCGGCTGGTCCTGCACTACGCACCGCTGGTGAAGTACGTCGCCGGCCGGGTGGGGACCGGGCTGCCCGCCCACGTCGACACCGCTGACCTCGTGCAGTCGGGCGTCTTCGGCTTGTGGGACGCCATCGACCGGTTTGAGCCTGAGCGCGGCCTGAAGTTCGAGACCTACGCGATGGCGCGGATCCGGGGCGCGATTCTGGACGAGCTGCGTGCTCAGGACTGGGTTCCCCGGGCGGTACGCAGCCGAGCCCGAGACGTCGAGCGGGCACTGGACCATCTGGAGAGTCGATTGCAGCGGTCCCCCAGCGATGCCGAGGTGGCTGCCGAGCTTGGCATCACCGTCGCTGAGCTGCGGGACCTCTACGCTCAGCTGCAGTTGACCAGCGTGGTCGCGCTGGATGAGCTGGTCGGCGTCGGCTGCGGTGGTACCTCACTCGCGGAGACCTTGCCCGACGACAAAGTCGACGAACCGGGTGCCGTGCTCGATTGGGCGGAGAGCCGCCGGTTGCTCGCCGAGGCGATCTCGCAGCTCACCGATCGGGACCGGGTGGTGGTGTCGCTCTACTACTTCGAGAACCTCACTCTCGCCGAGATCGGCCGGGTGCTGGGGGTCACCGAGTCCCGGGTATGTCAGTTGCACACCCGAGCGGTACTGCGGTTACGCAGCAAAATGCTCGACGCCTCCGCAGGCTGATGACAAGCGGGGTCACCGACGATCGGGCTGGTCGTCAAGGGGCAGCAGGCGCACCCGGGCAGCCATGACCAGCAGCAGCGGATCCAGATAGTCCCGGTCCGGCCCGGCGATGCGCAGAACGCCCCAATGCAGGCAGGCGGCAACGGTGCAGCCGGGGTGACCGGGCTGCACGGTGCCGAGTCGCTCACCCCGGGTCACCCGATCCCCGGCGGTGACCGCAGCTGACACTGGCTCATAAGTTGTGCGTAGTCCCCCTGGATGGTCCACCGACACGACACCCCGGCCGGCCACGGTTCCCGCGAACACCACCGTGCCGTCACCGGCGGCGAACACCGGCGCGCCGGCCACGGCGACCAGGTCGACACCGCGATGCCCCGGGCCGAACGGTGCCGCCGGTGCCTGAAAGGCCCGGGTCACGACCGGCGGGCCTTTCAGTGGCCAGCCGAACCTCCCGGTGCGCGGCCGAGGCGGGTCACCGGCGTCATCCGGCGCAGGCTGCACCGTTAAGCCGGTCGGGGCCACCGCGTGCGTCCCCACGGTGCCGGACAGCGCGGTGCCGGACAGCGCGGTGCCGGGCAGTGCCGTGGCGAGCATGGCGCAGATCAGAATGTGCAACACACGGGACAGCGTTGTGGGCCCGGCCCCGGTTGCCAAGCGACCTCGTGCCCGGTTGTGGATGGGCGCGGGGGTGTGGACAGTGCGGGCCTAGCCATACCTCGGCTGGGGTCGAGCGTGGGCACGCCGTACACTGCCACGAGCGGCCCGCCTGCGGGTCGACTTCGCGCGCCAGCGCTCACCCCTACCGGGGCTCAGGCCGTATCGGAGCCCTTGGCGGGGCTTCGGCGCCCGGCGGTCCTCGTCGCGATCGGTGATCGCCCGGGGTCCGGTCGCCGGCCTGGCGCCAGGGCGGCGGTCTGACCCGGCCCGTCGCGACAACCGCCTGAGCGCGCCGGCAGAGGCCGATGCGCCCGACACATTGAGGTGTGCACCGGCCATGGCCGTCGTCACCATGAGGGAACTGCTCGACTCCGGCGTGCATTTCGGGCATCAGACCCGCCGCTGGAACCCGAAGATGAAGCGCTACATCTTCACTGAGCGTAATGGCATCTACATCATCGACCTGCAGCAGACGCTGACCTACATCGACCGGGCTTACGAGTTCATCAAGCAGACCGTGGCCCATGGCGGCTCGATCCTGTTCATCGGCACGAAGAAGCAGGCCCAGGAAGCGATCTCGCACCATGCGCAGCGAGTGGGCATGCCCTTCGTGAACCACCGCTGGCTGGGCGGCATGCTCACCAACTTCTCCACTGTGCACAAGCGCCTGCAGCGGCTCAAGGAACTCGAGTCCATGGAGCAGACCGGCGGATTCACCGGGCTGACCAAGAAAGAGATCCTGATGCGCACCAGGGAGAAGGACAAGCTGGAGAAGACCCTGGGTGGTATCCGGGATATGCAACGCGTCCCCAGCGCAGTGTGGATCGTGGACACCAAGAAGGAGCAGATCGCTGTCGGTGAGGCGCGCAAGCTGGGCATCCCGATCGTGGCCATCCTGGACACCAACTGTGACCCCGACGAGGTCGACTATCCCATTCCGGGCAATGACGACGCGATCCGTTCCGCGGCGCTGCTCACCCGGGTAGTGGCCGACGCCACCGCCAACGGGTTGATGTCGCGGGCCGGACGCTCCGGCGGAGCTGACGGCTCGGACAAGCCCGATGCCGCTGTCGGTGTCGACGAGCCGCTGGCCGAATGGGAGCAGGAGCTGCTGGTCGTCGGTAGCCCGGTGGAGCGCGAGGTCGCTGTGCCGCCGGCCGAGCCGGCGACCGCGAACAACGGCATGTCACACACCTGAGCCGGCACCTCCCGAGTCCACCAGAACGAGACGCAGAACGACAGGACGGAATAGTCACGATGGCGAATTACTCCGCCGCCGATATCAAGCGGATCCGGGAGCTGACCGGTGCTGGGATGATGGCTTGCAAGAAAGCTCTGGAAGAGTCCGGCGGGGACTTCGATCAGGCGGTTGAGCTGCTGCGCATCAAAGGGGCCAAGGATGTCGGCAAGCGAGCTGAGCGCACTACCTCCAACGGTCTGGTAGCCGCCGCCGGCGGCGTGATGATCGAGCTCAACTGTGAGACCGACTTCGTGGCCAAGGGTGTCGACTTCCAGCAGCTCGCCGACAAGATCGTCGCTGAGGCGATCCGGCTGCGGCCGGCCGACGTTGACGCGCTGGCCCAGGCGGAGCTCGACGGTGCCACGGTGGCCGACTTGGTGCAGGCCGTCTCAGTCAAGATCGGCGAGAAGCTCCAGCTGCGCCGAGTGGTTTCCTTCGACGGTGCGGTGGCCACCTATTTGCATCGTCGGGCCTCGGACCTGCCACCGGCGGTAGGCGTGTTGGTCGAGTACGAGGGCGGGTCTGCCGAGGCGGCCCGCGCTGTGGCGATGCAGGTGGCGGCGATGAAACCGCGGTACCTCACCCGAGACGAGGTGCCGCAGGACGTGCTGGCCGACGAGCGGCGCATCGCCGAGGAGGCCGCGCGCCAGGAGGGCAAGCCCGAGCAGGTTCTCCCGAGGGTCGTCGAAGGTCGCCTCAACGGCTTCTTCAAGGACACCGTGCTGCTGGAGCAGTCCGCCGTGCAGGATTCCAAGAAGACCGTCAAGGCCATCCTGGATGACGCCGGGGTGACGGTGCACCGGTTCGCGCGCTTCGAGGTCGGCCAGGCCTGACACGTCGATGAGCGATGACCGGTTGATGGTGCCCGGGTACCGCCGGGTGATGCTCAAGCTCGGCGGCGAGATGTTCGGTGGCGGCAGCGTCGGGGTGGACCCTGATGTGGTGAACACCGTTGCGCGGCAGATCGCCGACGTGGTCGTCACCGGGGTGCAGATGGCCGTGGTGATCGGCGGGGGAAACTTCTTCCGCGGCGAGGAGCTACAGCAGGGTGGTATGGAACGGTCCCGGGCCGACTACATGGGCATGCTCGGCACCGTGATGAACTGCCTGGCCCTGCAGGACTTCCTGGAACGCGAGCACAAGATCGATACTCGAGTGCAGACCGCGATCACCATGGGTCAGGTTGCCGAGCCCTATATCCCGCGCAAAGCCATCCGGCATCTGGAGAAGGGTCGCGTAGTGATCTTCGGGGCCGGCGTCGGGATGCCCTACTTCTCCACCGACACCACCGGCGCCCAACGGGCGCTGGAGATCGGCTGCGAGGTCCTGCTGATGGGCAAGGCGGTCGACGGGGTGTACACCGACGATCCCAAGATTGATCCCTCGGCCACGATGTTCCGCCATATCACGCATCGCGAGGTGCTCGAGCGGGGGCTCAAGGTAGCCGACGCCACCGCGTTCAGCCTGTGCATGGACAACAAACTGCCCATCATCGTGTTCAATCTGCTCACTGAAGGCAACATCGCACGCGCGGTGCGGGGTGAGCCGATGGGGACACTGGTCAGCTCCCCGGCCTGAGGCCGGCCGGTCCAGTAAGGGTGGCAGGGGAGATACTGGTAGTAGTAGGCCACGCCGCACAGGCGCACCAGACGGGTGCCGGACAAGGAGCAGCCGTGATCGACGATACCCTCTTCGACGCCGAGGAGAAGATGGACAAGGCCGTGTCGGTCGCCAAAGAGGAACTCGCCACGGTGCGCACTGGTCGAGCCAGCCCGGCGATGTTCTCGAAGATTGTCGTGGACTACTACGGCGCTGCCACCCCGTTGATCCAGCTGGCCAGCGTGACCGTGCCGGAGGCCAGAATGGCCGTGATCAAGCCCTACGACCCCAGCCAGCTGCGGCTGATGGAGAAGGCGATCCGGGACTCCGATCTCGGCGTCAACCCCACCAATGACGGCGTGATCATCCGAGTGATCATCCCGCAGCTGTCCCAGGAACGCCGCCGGGATCTGGTCAAAGTGGCGCACACCAAAGGGGAGGACGCCAAGGTGTCCATCCGCAACATCCGCCGCAAGGCCAAAGAAGAGCTCGGTCGGATCAGCCGTCAGGGTGAGGCGGGAGAGGACGATGTGGCCCGGGCCGAAAAGGAACTCGAGGCCACTACCCATCGATACGTAGGGCAGATCGACGAGCTCGTCCGGCACAAGGAGTCCGAGCTGCTCGAGGTCTGAGTGTCTGCCACCGGACTGCCCCCGCCGCAACCCGCCGTTGTGCACCTGGCCGGCAGGTCTTCCGGCATCCGGGCCGGTCGGAACCTGTGGGCCGCGATCAGCGTCGGGGTGCTGCTGGGCGCCGGGATCCTGGTCGCCTTGCTCACTGTGCGTCAGGTGTTCATCGGGATCGTGGCTGTCGCGGTGGCGGTGTCCAGCTGGGAGATCGCCGCGACGTTGCGTCCTGCCGGTACCCGGATCGCGCTGCCGCCGGTGCTGCTCGGTGGGCAGGCGATGGTGTGGTTGTCCTGGCCCTACGGTCTGGACGGGCTACTCGTCGCTTTTGTGATCACGGCACTGGGCTGCCTGGTGTGGCGTTTCCCCGCCGGTGCGTCAGGTTACTTCCGGGATGTCAGCGCGTCGGTGTTCACTGCGGCCTACGTGGCCGGGTTCGCCGCCTTCGCGACGCTGCTGGTGGTTGCTGCCGACGGCGCCGCGCGGGTGATGTGCCTGATGCTCGCTGCGGTGGCTTCGGACTGCGGGGGTTACCTGACGGGCGTGCTGGGTGGGCGCCACCCGATGGCGCCGTCGGTCAGCCCGAAGAAGTCCTGGGAGGGTTTTGCCGGATCGCTGGTGGCTGGGATCGCTGCCGGTGGGCTGACGTTGACCTACCTGCTCGGTGCCCAGCTGTGGCAAGGGGTGCTGTTCGGGGCGGCGATCGTGATCACGGCTACCGGTGGGGACCTGATCGAATCGCTGATCAAGCGGGATCTGGGCGTCAAGGACATGGGCAGCTTGTTGCCCGGACACGGCGGGCTGATGGACCGGCTCGACTCGCTGCTGCCGTCTGCGGTCGTGGCCTGGCTGCTGCTGAGCCTGTTCAGCTGACCCCGTCAGTCGTTGTCAGGATCGTCTTCGAAGGCGATGCTCGCCGCTATCGGCGCGAGCCGCGCGGTCGGATCGATCAACGCGAAGGCTGCCCCGCAAGGATCGGTGACCAGCGCAATCCGGCCCAACTCACTGTCGTAAGGGTAGATGTTCACCCGACCGCCCAGCTCGAGGACTCGATTGACGGCGGCGTCGGTACCGATCTGCGGGTCCACCACGAAGTGCAGCATCCAGTGCGCCGTGATGTCCGCAGACCAGTTCTGGCCCATCTGTATCCTGCCCAGTAGCATCTGCTCGCCACGTGACCAGGTGGTGTAGTCGAGTTCGACGCCGTCGCCGACCTGCTGCTGGCGGTAGCCGAACAGGTTCGCGAAGAACTCGTCGGCCTGCTTGCCGTCCCGGGTGTTCAACTCGGCCCAGAACAGCGCCCCGGTGTCGCTGGTGTGAAACGTCCACGTCCGCGCCGGCTGCCAGAAGCCGATCACTCCACCGGTCGGGTCCGCCCCGATGAACATGCTGCCCTGTCCCGGCACATCTACCGGCCCATAGAGCAGCCGGCCGCCCCACTGGCCGAACACCTCGGCGGTGTGGGTGATGTTGGCGCTGGCGAGGTACAACGTCCAAGTCGCCGGTTGCCCTGCTGGTACCGGAACTCCGGCCAGGCCGGCCACCGGCTGACCGTCGCGTAGCGCGTTGGTGTAGTACCCGCGGTCGGGAGCTGGGTCGATCTGGTAGGCCCAGCCGAACAGCCCGGCATAGAACTCTCGGCTGCGGGCCGGATCGGTCGTTGATACGTCGATCCAACACACTGAACCGGGAATGAACGACGTGTTCTGAACCACACGGTGACCCTATCGCAGGGACACCAGCCGATTACGGCCTGCTCGGCTACCGGCACACTGGATTGGTGTTCAACCGCGGCGTGCTGCCCAGCCCCAACATCTGGAACTGGCCCGAGGTCTACGAGCGGGAGAATCGAGCGGTCGACGCTGACGGTGCGCTGTGGGCTGCGTTGGCCGAACGGGTTGACTGGTCCGGTGCCGACGTCGTCGACATCGGCTGCGGCGACGGTTTCCACCTGCCTCACTTCGCCCACCGTGCCCGCGGCGTGGTCGGGGTGGAGCCGCACTCCCCACTGGTGGACCGCGCCCGCCGGCGGATCCGGGACCTGCCCAACGCCGCGGTGCTGACCGGCCGTGCCCAACGGCTGCCGCTGGCCGACTCCAGCGTTGATCTGGTGCATGCCCGCGTTGCCTATTTCTTCGGCCCGGGCTGCGAGCCCGGGCTCACCGAGGCCCGCCGGGTGCTGCGCCGCGGCGGGACACTGGCCGTCATCGACCTGGACGCCACTCACCCGCCGTATGGCGAGTGGTTGTGCGCGGCGGCGCCCCGCTACCGACCGGCGGTGGTCGAGGCGTTCTTCGCCGCCCAGGGCTTCGACTGCCGCCGGGTGGACACTGTCTGGCGGTTCACCGATCGTGCTGACCTGGAGCGCGCACTGCGCATCGAGTTCACCCCGGAGGTGGCCGCGCGGGCGATCGCGCTGACCCCCGGGCTGACCATCCCGGTACGCTACCGCCTGCACCTGCGCCGCGAGCCCCGCATGGGACACTTCGACCTGACATGACTGCGCTGCCCTTGGTGTTCGAGGCCCCGCGCCGGGGTTTGCCACCGCGCCATCTCGCCGACCTGGACCGTGACCAGCGCCGGGTCGCGGTGACCGAGCTGGGCGAGCCGGCGTTTCGCGCCGACCAGCTCGCCCGGCACTACTTCGCCCGGCTGGTCACCGACCCAGCCGCGATGACCGACCTGCCGGACGCCGGTCGGGACCGGCTCGTCGCCGCGTTGCTCCCGGAACTGGCCACTGCGGTGCGCCAGGTCTGCTGCGACGGCGGCACCACCCGCAAGACGCTGTGGCGGGCGGCCGACGGGGTGCTCACCGAGAGCGTGCTGATGCGCTACCCGGACCGCGCCACGGTATGTGTCTCCAGCCAGGCCGGCTGCGGGATGGCCTGCCCGTTCTGCGCCACCGGGCAGGGCGGGCTGACCCGCAACCTGTCCACTGCCGAGATCGTCGACCAGGTGCGGGCCGCGGCGGCTGCGATGCGTGACGGTGAGCTGGCTGGTGGACCCGGCCGGCTGTCCAACGTCGTGTTCATGGGCATGGGGGAGCCGCTGGCCAACTACCAGCGGGTGGTGACCGCCCTGCGCCGGATCACCGAGCCCGCGCCGGACGGGTTGGGCCTGTCCCAGCGGTCGGTCACGGTATCCACGGTGGGCCTGGTGCCGGCGATGCGCCGGCTGGCCGCCGAAGGCTTGCAGGTCACACTGGCGGTGTCGTTGCATACTCCGGACGACGAGTTGCGCGACACTCTGGTCCCGGTGAACAACCGCTGGAAGGTGGCCGAGGTGCTCTCCGCGGCGCGGCTGTACGCCGACACCACCGGGCGCCGGGTGTCCATCGAGTACGCCCTGATCCGGGACGTCAACGACCAGCCCTGGCGGGCCGACCTGCTCGGCCGGCTACTGGCCGAACGGTTAGGCGCCCTGGTGCACGTCAACCTCATCCCGCTCAACCCCACCCCCGGCAGCGCCTGGGACGCCAGCCCACTGCCCGTGCAGCAAGAATTCGTGGCGCGGCTACGCGCCACCGGCATCCCCTGCACCATCCGCAACACCCGCGGCCGCGACATCGCCGCCGCCTGCGGCCAACTCGCCGCCTCCCCGCATTCAGCGGGCTCAGCGGGGTTATCAGCACCCTGATAACCCCGCTGAGCCCGCTGAATGCGCCCATGGTGGGGGCTTTTGCGGTACGTCGTTATTGCGTTGCTGGCGGCTGCCCACGCAACTAGGCTCGGGTCCGTCGTCATTCGAGTCCAGGAGGACTGAGGCCATGGCCAGCGCGCCCTCGGGGCCGCTGAGCGTCACCGCCTAGGGCATGTTGATCGTGCGGTGACCGGTATGAGCGACCCCGCTCTCTCGCAGTCGCCTTTATCGACCAGTGAAAGGTCCTCCAGTGTTCTCCGTTCGTCTGCACGCTTACCTGCGCGCTCTCGCCGGCTCGCGAGCCCGTCGCACCGGCCCGTTCTTGGCATCCTTCGACGACCACGACGCAGGTCTTTTCCGCAATTACGCCGTCCCGGATGATGGCGCCGATCCCACCCTGCGCCAGGTCACCGAGCTGATCACGGCGTTCACCGACCGTGACCGTATTCCGCGGCTGGAATACCTGCCGGCGCTGAGCCCGGCTGTCGAGCCCGGCCTGCTCGCTGCGGGATTCGCTCCCGAGCGGCGGTTACCGGTCATGACCTGCCGGCCCACGGACGCCGTCGCGCCGCCGATCATCGCAGGGATCGAGATCAGTCTGGCCGGCACCGATGAGCAGCTTCGCCAGGTCGCCGAGGCGCAGGGCGAGGCGTACGACCAGCCCGAGATCACCGACCACGACGTGGCCCGCCTGCGGGGCACCGTCGAGGGCGGCGGCCTGGTCGCGCTGGCCCGTGACCCGGCCACCGGCCGCGGCGTCGGGGGTGGGCTGTGCGCGCCACCGCACGACGGGGTCAGCGAGCTCGCCGCGATCGGCGTCCGAGCCCGCTACCGGCGACGCGGGATCGCGACCGCGCTGACCGCGCTGCTCACCCGATCCTGTCCCACCGCCGGCATCACCACGCCGTTCCTGACCCCGGAGAACGGCGACACCGAACGCATGTACCGCCGCGTCGGCTATCAGCGCACCACCGAGATGCTCCACATCTCCCGCCCAGCATCGCATTCAGCGGGCTCAGCGGGGTAATCAGGGTGCCGATTACCCCGCTGAGCCCGCTGAATGCGATGCTGGGGTGGTGCGTCTTCCTGTTATGCCGCCGGTGGGGCCGATGTTGGCCAGGTCGGCCACTGATATCCCTGTTGGGCAGGTTTATGAGCCTAAGTGGGATGGGTTCAGGGCGATCATTTTCCGGGATGGGGACGAGGTGGAGATCGGCAGCCGCAACGAGCGACCGATGACCCGCTACTTCCCCGAGGTCGTCGGTGCCGTCCTGGCCAACTTCCCGCCCCGGGCGGTGATCGACGGCGAGATCGTCATCGTTGCCCGGGAACGTCTCGACTTCGAGGCCCTGCAACAGCGCATCCATCCCGCGGCCAGCCGGATCAAGATCCTGTCCGAGCAGACCCCGGCCGGCTTCGTCGCGTTCGACCTGCTGGCGCTCGGTGACGACGACCTCACCGCACGACCGTTCGGGCAGCGGCGGGCCGCGCTTGAGCAAGCCCTCGCTGCGGCCGCACCGCCGGTGCACCTCACCCCGGCCACCCAGGACCTCGACCTCGCCCGGCAGTGGTTCGACCAGTTCGAGGGCGCCGGACTCGACGGCCTGATCGCCAAGCGGCTCGACCTGCGCTACCAGCCCGCCAAGCGGGTGATGACCAAGATCAAGCACGAGCGCACCGCCGACTGCGTCGTCGCCGGCTACCGGGTGCACAAGTCCAGCCCCGACGCTGTCGGGTCACTGCTACTCGGGCTCTTCGACGACCGGGGTGTTCTCGTGTCGGTCGGCGTGGTCGGGGCGTTTCCGCTGGCGCGCCGCCGCCGGCTGCTCACCGAGCTACAGCCGTTGGTCACCACCTTCGACGACCACCCGTGGGCCTGGGAACGGCAGCAAGAAGGGGAGCGCACCCCGCGCAAGTCCGAGACCAGCCGCTGGAACGCCGGCAAGGATCTGTCCTTCGTCCCCCTGCGCCCCGAACGCGTGGTCGAGGTCCGCTACGACTACCTGGAGGGCGTCCGGTTCCGGCACACCACCCAGTTCGTCCGCTGGCGCCCCGATCGCGACCCCCGCAGCTGCACCTACGCCCAGCTGCAACGACCGGTCGGTTTCACCCTCGCCGACGTGCTCACCTGAGGCTCAGCGCCGTTTGGCTCTGTGGGTGTTCAGATGGGTACCGATCAGCATCACCACGAGCAGCAGACCCAGCACGATCAGCCAGATGTCCTCGATGTGGCTGCGGTGGTTTCCGATGATCATCGCGAACAAGGCGAAGGCGGTGAACCACCCTGCGATGGGGCCGGCCACAGGAAAGCCACCGTGCCAGCCCCAGTCGGCCGACGGCTCCCGGTGCGGATCCGGGTCGGTGGAGTGCTGGTGAGTCTCGGCCACGGCGCCATCATCGCATACCCCACGCGGCAGGCGGGACGCCGTTTCGGGCTACCTCGCGCCGGCTGCACCATGCCGTCGGCGACAATGGCCGGGATGGACGTCTCGCATCGGCCACGCTCGGTCCTGCTGCTGGGCAGCACCGGGTCGATCGGCGTCCAGGCACTCGACGTCGTGCAGCGCAACCCGCAGCGCTTCCAGGTGGTCGGGTTGGCCGCCGGTGGGGCGGATCCGCAAGCCCTGGCGGCGCAGGTGCTGCAGACCGGGGCCGCTGCGGTGGCGGTCGCCCGGGCCCGGGCGGTGCAGGACTTGCAACTGGCGGTGTTCGCCGAGGCGCAGCGCCGCGGTTACGACCGGGGCGGGTACCGGATGCCCCGGATCCTGGCCGGCCCGGAAGCGGTGACCGAGCTCGTCGCCACCCAGCCGGCCGACGTGGTGCTCAACGGGGTGACCGGTTCCCGGGGCCTGGCGCCGACGCTGGCCGCCCTGCGCAGCGGCGCCACCCTGGCGCTGGCCAACAAGGAGTCGCTGGTGGCTGGTGGCGCCCTGGTCACCGCAGCCGCCGGACCCGGCCAGATCGTGCCGGTGGACTCCGAGCACTCCGCGCTCGCTCAGTGCCTGCGCGCCGGGGCCGCCGGCGAGGTGGCCCGACTGGTGCTCACCGCCTCCGGTGGACCGTTTCGGGGGTGGCGGCGTGACCAGCTCGCCGGGGTGACCGCAGCGCAGGCCCTGGCGCACCCCACCTGGCGGATGGGGCCGGTGGTGACGGTGAACTCGGCCACCCTGGTCAACAAGGGCCTGGAGCTGATCGAGACGCACCTGCTGTTCGGTGTGCCCTACGACCGCATCGACGTGGTGGTGCACCCGCAATCGGTGGTCCACTCGATGGTCACCTTCACCGACGGCTCGACGGTGGCCCAAGCCAGCCCACCGGACATGCGGTTACCGATCGCCCTGGCGCTGGGCTGGCCGGATCGGGTCGCCGGCGCCGCGCCGCCCTGCACCTTCACCGGGCCGGTGAGCTGGACGTTCGAGCCGGTGGACGGTGCGACGTTCCCGGCTGTCGAGCTGGCCCGGGCAGCGGGCACCGCAGGCGGTTGCGTCCCCGCGGTGTTCAACGCCGCCAACGAGGAGGCGGTGACCGCCTTCCTGGACGGCCGCATCCGCTTCTGCGGGATCGTCGATGCGCTGGAGGCTGTGCTGGGTGAGGCGCAGGGTTGGCGAGGCGACCCGACTACGGTGGACGACGTGCTGGCCGCTGAGGACTGGGCCCGGAACCGGGCCAGGGAGTTGCTCAGCGGCCGACTTGCCCAGGCCAGGAGGAGTAAAGCGTGACATTCGTGCTGGGTGTGGTGCTGTTCGCGGTGGGTATCGGGATCTCCATCGCGTTACACGAAGCCGGCCACATGTACAGCGCAAAGGCATTCGGGATGAAGGTGCGACGCTACTTCATCGGCTTCGGCCCGACGGTGTTCTCCTTTCGCCGCGGCGAGACCGAGTACGGCCTGAAGCTGATCCCGGGCGGCGGTTTCTGCGACATCGCCGGGATGACCGCGCTGGAGGACCTGCCCGATCCGCAGGACCGCAAGCGGGCGTTCTTCCGGTACGCCACCTGGAAGCGGGTGGTGGTGCTGTCGGCAGGCTCGCTGACCCACTTCGCGCTGGGCATCGTGCTGATCTACGTGATGGCGGTCTCCGCCGGGCTGCCGAACCTGAACCCGGCCCCGGTCCCCGCGGTGCTGGCCGCGGTCAATCCCTGTGTCTCGCGCAGCGATGACGGTTCCTGCCCGCCCGGATCCCCGTCACCCGCCAAGGACGCGGGCCTGGTGGCGGGGGACCGCGTCTTGGCTGTGGCGGGCGCCCCGGTGCAGAGCGCCAGCGAGCTGGCCACGGCCATCCAGAGCCGCTCAGGCCCCACCGAGTTCCGGATCGAGCGTGCTGGGCAGCAGCGCACCGTGCAGGTCGATGTCGCCCAGGTGCCCCTCTCGGCGCTGGGCCGCCAGGGCGACAAACTGGTGGGTGCGATCGGTGTGACGCAGCAGAGCCCGCAAACGCAGGTACTGCGCTACGGTCCGGTGGACGCGGTGGGCCAGACCCTCACGTTCACCGGCACGATGTTCGTCAACACTTGGGTGGGCCTGCAGCAGTTCCCGCAGAAGATTCCGCTGCTGCTGGACCGGATCGCCGGCGAGGACCGCCCGGACACCCCGATCAGTGTGGTCGGGGCCAGCGTGCTCGGGGGCGATGCGGTGGGTTTCGGTGCGTGGTGGTTCTTCCTGCTCCTGCTCGCGACGCTGAACCTGTTCGTGGGCGTGTTCAACCTGCTGCCCTTGCTTCCGTTGGATGGCGGGCATATCGCGGTCAATGTCTATGAGGCCACCCGCAACGCGGTCCGTCGGGCCTTCGGCCGTCCCAACGGGCCGCCGGTGGACTACAACCGGTTGATGCCGCTCACCTACGCATTCACGATCGTGCTCATCGCGGTGGGTGCCTTGACCATCACCGCCGACATCATCAATCCCATCCGGCTGGGTCGTTGACTGTCAGGAGAAGTGACGCTGGTGCCCCCTGGAAGCAGTGTCGAGCTCGGCATGCCCGCCTTGCCGCCTGCCGTGCTCGCCGACCGCCGCAAGACCCGCCAGCTGCAGGTCGGCGCCGTGGGGGTGGGCAGTGAGCACCCGGTGTCCGTGCAGTCGATGACCACCACGCTCACCGCCGACGTCGACGCCACCCTGCAGCAGATCGCCGAGCTCACCGCGGCGGGCTGTGACATCGTGCGGGTGGCCGTGCCCAGTGCCGACGACGCCGCAGCACTGGCGGCCATCGCGCGCAAGTCGCAGATCCCGGTGATCGCCGACATCCATTTCCAGCCCAAGTACGTCTTTGCCGCCATCGACGCCGGCTGTGCGGCCGTGCGGGTCAACCCCGGCAACATCAAGAAGTTCGACGACCGGGTAGCCGAGATCGCCAGGGCGGCGCAGGACGCGGGCACGCCGATCCGGATCGGCGTCAACGCGGGGTCGCTGGACCCCAAGATCCTGGCCAAGCACGGTAAGGCGACCCCGGAAGCGCTGGTCGAGTCCGCGCTGTGGGAGGCGAGCCTGTTCGCCGAACACGGCTTTCAGGACATCAAGATCTCGGTGAAGCACCACGACCCGGTGGTCATGGTGGCGGCCTACGAGCAGCTCGCAGCGCAGTGCGACTACCCGTTGCACCTCGGGGTCACCGAGGCCGGACCGGCGTTTCAGGGCACCATCAAGTCGGCCACCGCATTCGGGGCGTTGCTGAGCCGGGGTATCGGGGACACCATCCGGGTATCGCTGTCCGCACCGCCGGTCGAGGAGGTCAAGGTCGGGCTGCAGATCCTGGAGTCGCTGAACCTGCGGACCCGCCGGCTGGAGATCGTGTCCTGCCCGTCGTGCGGCCGAGCCCAGGTCGATGTCTACAAGCTTGCCGACGAGGTCACCGCGGGTCTGCAGGGCATGGCGGTGCCGCTGCGGGTGGCCGTGATGGGTTGCGTGGTCAACGGGCCCGGCGAGGCCCGCGAGGCCGACCTCGGAGTCGCCTCGGGCAACGGTAAGGGCCAGATCTTCGTCCGGGGCAAGGTGATCAAGACTGTGCCCGAGTCGCAGATCGTCGAGACGCTCATCGAGGAGGCGCTGCGCCTCGCCGAAGGCTCATGAGTGGCCCCGTGAGTGGCCCCGTGAGTGGCACTGCACCCACATGTTTTGGCGGCCCGCTGTTCTGGCACCCTGGATAATGTGCTGAAGCACGCGCGTGCGCGCCTGCTGGACGATCGTGACGTGCGTGGCGTCCGCGCGGCGCTGGCCACCGACCCGGTGATGTCGTGCATGGTGGCCGCCCGGATCGAGAACGGGGGGCTGGAGCCGTGGCGGCTCGGCGGGGAGCTGTGGGGTTTCGGCCGCAGACCCGACGGTGGGCCTGACGGGCTGTGCTTCTCCGGCCCCAACCTGGTGCCGCTGCGCGGCGGGCCGTCGGCGATCCGGGCCTTCGCCGACCGGGCCGCCAGCAAGGTCCGGACCTGTTCATCAATGGTCGGACCGGCCGATCAGGTGATCGAGCTGTGGTCGTACTTGCGGGAAAGCTGGGGGCGAGCCCGTGAGGAGCGTCCAGACCAGCCGCTGATGGTCCTGCCCGGTCCACCGCTGGTTCCCGATGATCCGCTGGTACGGCCGGTGCGATCCGATGAGCTGGACCGCTACCTGCCGGCCGCGGTGGCGATGTTCACCGAGGAGGTGGGGGTCGATCCCCGGCAGCCCGACGGTGGTGCGGGTTACCGGACCCGGGTCGCCGAGCTGATCGCAGCGGGCCGGGCGTTCGCCCGGTTCGAGGCCGGTGAGGTGGTGTTCAAGGCCGAGATCGGGGCGATGTCGGCCACCGTGGGCCAGATCCAGGGAGTGTGGGTGCACCCGAGCCGGCGCGGTGAGAACCTGGCGGCGGGCGCGACCGCGGCCGTGGCGGCGCGACTGCAACGGATGGGCCGGGTCGCCAGCCTGTACGTCAACGCCTACAACCAGCCGGCTCGCGCCACATACCGCAAGGTCGGTTTCACCCAGGTGGGCAGCTTCGCCACGGTACTGTTCTGATCTGACCACAATGCGTTGCGCTGACCTGTCGAGGGGGATACTCGCGCCCGTGCGCCGACGACTTCTCCCGCTGGTAGCCGCCCTGCTGGTGGCTCAGAGTGGGCTGGTGGGTTGTAGTCTCTTCGGGTCCGATCCGCAGGACGCGGCGGCTGCGTTCCTGGCTGCGGTGGCCCGCGGCGACAGCGCCGCGGCCGGGCGGCTCACCGATGACCCGGTCGCCGCCAGCGCGCTGATCCGTCAGGTCCACGACGAGCTCAAGCCGCAGCGCGTGCAGCTCACCTTGGGCCAGACCCGGTCCGGCGACAAGACCGTCTCGGCGTCCTTCGCCGCCGTCTGGGACCTGGGCAAGGGCCGGCAATGGAGCTACCCGGGCAGCTTCGACCTCGTTCCCACGGACAACGACCAGGGCTGGTCGGTGCGCTGGAGTCCGGCGGTGCTGCATCCCCGGCTCGCGGCGCAGCAACGGGTGACGTTGCACGAGGTGCCGGCCGATCCGGCCCCGGTGATCGACCGGGCCGGGACGCCGCTGCTCACCCCGCAGACCGTGGTCACGGTGGCGCTGGACCGCAGCAAGTCTGCGGACCTGCCCGGGGTGGCTGCTCAGCTGGCCGCTGCCCTGGCGGGCATCGACCCCCGGATCACCCAGCAGTCGATCATCGCCGGAGTCAATGCGGTCCCACCGGGGCAGCGCGGTGCGGTGGCGATGCTTCGCGAGCAGGACTACCAGTCGGTGCGGGATCAGATCCACGAGCTGCCCGGCGTGAGCTTTCCCACCCAGCAGCGGTTGCTCGGACCGGACCGGGACTTCGCCTCCCAGCTGGTACCGGGCATTCGCAGCACGGTCGAGGAGCAGCTCGCAGCGGCCGCCGGCTGGCGCATCGTCACGGTGACCACCTTGGGCAAGGAGGTCGAGACGCTGGCCGGGCAACAGCCCCGTGCGGTACCGACCGTGGCCACGACGATCGACCGCGACGTGCAGACCGCCGGTGAGCGGGCGGTGGACGCGGTGCCCAACCCGGCGATGATCGTGGCGATCCAGCCCTCCACCGGGGAGATCCTCGCGGTCGCGCAGAACAGTGCGGCGGATGCGCAGGGCGCCCTCGCGCTGACCGGGCGCTACCCGCCAGGCTCCACCTTCAAGATCGTCACGGCGTCGGCGGCGCTGCAGGCCAAGGCGGTGGCGCTGGACTCCCCGGTGGCCTGCCCGGCGACCATCACCATCGGGGACCGCAGGGTTCCCAACGACCAGCTCTTCGACCTGGGCACTGTGCCGTTGCGCACCGCGTTCGCTCGCTCCTGCAACACCACATTCGCGCAGCTGGCGGCCCGCCTGCCGGCCGGTGCGTTGACCGATGCGGCGCACCAGATGGGCATCGGGATCGACTACGACGTCCCCGGTATCACGACCGTCACCGGGCAGGTCCCCCCCTCGGAGTCGACGGTGCGGCGTGCGGAGAACGGGTTCGGCCAGGGCCGGGTGCTGGCCAGCCCGTTTGGCATGGCGCTGGTGGCGTCGACCGTGGCGGCCGATGGTCGGCTGCCTGTTCCGGTGCTGATCAGGGGAATGCCCGCGCAGACGGCGATCGAGCTCGCCGGACCGGTGCCGCCTGAGGTCGCCGACGCGCTGCGGGTGATGATGCGCGAGGTGGTCACCCGGGGCACCGCCAGGACCTTGGCCGACCAGGGCCTGCTCTACGGCAAGACCGGCACCGCGGAGTACAGCGCCACCGGCGCGCACGGTTGGTTCGTCGGGTTCCGTGGGGACCTCGCGTTCGCCACCTTGGTCGTCGACGCCGGCTCGTCCGGCCCCGCGCTGGCGGTCTCCGAGCGCTTCCTCACCGAACTGGCAGCTGCGTGACGGGCGCCTGCCGACCCCGTCCGGGGTTGCCTAGAGTGGTGGGTATGCCCGTGAGAACCCCGTTGCGCCCCGGCCGCCAGACTCCGCTGCGTCCCGTTCCCGCCCAGATCCCGCGGCCGGAGTACGTCGGGAAGGCCGCGCCCACGCCGAGCACCGATCCGTGGACTCAGCCGCCTGAGTTGATCGAGGCGATGCGGGTGGCCGGCAAGATCGCCGCGCAGGCGCTCGCCGCGGGCGGCCGGGCGGTGGCGCCGGGTGTCACCACCGATGACGTCGACCGGGTGGTGCACGAGTTCCTGCTCGACCACGGCGCCTATCCCTCGACGCTGGGCTACAAGGGCTTTCCCAAGTCGTGCTGCACCTCGCTGAACGAGGTGATCTGCCACGGCATCCCGGACTCGACCGTGATCGAGGACGGCGACATCGTCAACATCGACGTCACCGCCTTCATCGGCGGCGTGCACGGTGACACCAACGCGACCTTCCTCGCCGGTGCTGTGTCCGAGGAGGACCGGCTGCTTGTCGAGCGCACCCACGAGGCGATGATGCGCGGGATCCGTGCGGTGCGGCCGGGCCGGCAGCTCAACGTGGTGGGCCGGGTCATCGAGGCGTACGCCAAGCGTTTCGGGTACGGGGTGGTCCGCGACTTCACCGGGCACGGCATCGGCCGCTGCTTTCACAGCGGGCTGGTCGTGCTGCACTATGACGAGCCCGCGGTGGCTACCGTGCTGGAGCCGGGGATGACCTTCACCATCGAGCCGATGATCACCCTGGGCACGATCGATTACGACGTGTGGTCCGATGGGTGGACGGTGACCACCAAGGACAAGCAGCGCACCGCGCAGTTCGAGCACACCCTGGTCGTCACCGCGGACGGGGCGGAGATCCTGACCCTGCCGTAGCCATGCGTGGAGCCTTGCTTGTTGCCGGTACCACGTCGGATGCCGGGAAAAGCGTGCTGGTGGCCGGGATCTGCCGGTGGCTGGCCCGGCGCGGAGTGTCGGTGGCGCCGTTCAAGGCGCAGAACATGTCCAACAACTCGGTGGTGACCCCCGACGGTGGGGAGATCGGCCGGGCCCAGGCGATGCAGGCCGCGGCGTGCGGTATCCCGCTTGACGTCCGGTTCAACCCCGTGCTGCTCAAACCGGGCAGCGACCGGTCTTCGCAGGTCGTGGTGCTCGGGCAGGCCGACGGTACGGTGTCCGCGGCGTCCTACCGGGAGCGCAAGGCACAGCTGCTCGACGTCGTGTTGGGCGCGCTGTCGGCGCTGCGGGCCGAGTACGACGTGGTGGTCTGCGAGGGCGCCGGCTCGCCCACCGAGATCAATCTGCGGTCCACCGACATCGCCAATATGGGGTTGGCCCGGGCGGCTGGGCTGCCGGTGCTGGTCGTCGGGGACATCGACCGCGGGGGGGTGCTCGCGCACCTGTTCGGCACGGTGGCGTTGCTGTCGCCCGCTGACCAGGCCCTGGTGGCTGGTTTTGTGATCAACAAGTTCCGCGGTGACCCATCGCTGCTCACCCCCGGGCTGGCGCAGCTACAGGCGCTGACCGGCCGGCGCAGCTACGGTGTGCTGCCGTTCTGTGATCAGCTGTGGCTGGACGCCGAGGACTCGTTGGCCTACACCGCCGACGGTGTGGTCGGGCGTCCCGCGGCCCCGTGCGGCACGCAATGGCTGCGGGTCGCCGTGCTGCGGCTGCCACGGATCTCCAACGGCACCGACGTCGACGCGCTGGCCTGCGAGCCCGGCGTGGCCGTCCGCTACGTCACCGAGCCGTCCCGGCTGGCCGACGCCGACTTGGTGGTGCTGCCCGGCACGAAGTCCACCGTGGCGGACCTGTGCTGGCTGCGCCGGACCGGTTTGGCTTCCGCGGTGGCGGCACACGCCGCGGCCGGGCGCCCGGTGTTCGGGATCTGCGGTGGCTACCAGATGCTGGGGCGCCGGATCGTCGACGACGTCGAGTCGGGGGCCGGGGAGGTGCCCGGGCTGGGGTTGCTCGACCTCGACGTGGTCTTCGACCGGGTGAAGCACCTGGGGCGCTGTCGCGGCACGGCGTTAGGTGCGGCGGTCACCGGCTACCAGATCCACCACGGCCGAGTGGTGCACCGCGGCGGCTCTCCGTTGGTCACCGGTGTCGACGAGGGCTCCGACGGCGGGCATGTGCTGGGTACCCACTGGCACGGATTGTTCGACAACGACGCGTTCCGCCGTGCCCTGCTGCGCCGGGTGGCTCATCTGGCCGGCCGGCCCGGTTTCCGGCCGGCTCCCGACACCAGCTTCGCCGATGTTCGAGCTGCCCAACTGGACCTGCTCGGTGACCTGGTGGCAGTCCACCTGGACACCACTGCGCTGGCCGAGTTGATCGAGGGTGGTGCGCCGCCCGATCTGCCCGTCATCCCGCCAGGCGCCGACGATCATTAACAGTGGTGCTGGTCTGACCAGACTTGGTCAGATACTCTGAGATCGTGGAGAAACAAGTGAACGTCTACCAGGCCAAGACCCAGTTCTCCAAGTTGTTGGAGCAGGTCGAGGCGGGAGCCGAGATCGTCATCGCCCGTAACGGCCGCCCGGTCGCCCGGTTGGTCCCGCTGCAGCGTGCGCTCCCGGATCGGGTGCCCGGAGGCTGGGAAGGCAAGGTCTGGATGGCGCCAGACTTCGATGAACCGGATGAGGAACTGATCGACCTGATGGAGAACGGGCCGATCTTCCCGGACGAGGCCGACCGGCTGTGAGGTTGCTGCTGGACACCCATGCGCTGATCTGGTGGTTGGCAGGTGGTGCTCGCTTGGGTGAGGCGGCTCGCATCGCGATCCAGAGCCGGGACAACGAGGTCCGGGTCTCTTCGGTGAGCGTCGTCGAGATCTCGATCAAGGTGGCGAAGGAAAAGCTCGACGCACCGGGTGACTTGGTCGCCCAGATGGCGCACCATGGTTTCACGGCATTGCCGGTGACGATCGCGCATGGCATCGCGATGCTGGAGTTCCCAGCCAAGCACCGCGATCCGTTCGACCGGCTGCTCATCGCTCAGGCACGGTGCGAAGGGCTCACGATCGTCACCGCTGACCGAGCCTTTGCCGCCTACGACGTGCCGATCCTGCCTGCCTGATCACCCCCACAGTCCGTCCCTCGGACACACATCAGAAGGCGGGCGTTCACGTTTCCGCCGCGTTGACCGCGCACTGTCGTCCCGGCCAGGTCGGGGATAGTGGACCGGATGTGACGGGAGACCACCACCATGAGCTCAGGGCTGTCCCGACGGGACTTCCTGCACCGCGCCGCCGCGACCGGCGCCGGCGTCGTGCTCGTCGGAGCCGGCGAGATCCTGCTGACCGCGCCGAACGGGTTCGCTGCCCCGCGGGAGATCGGCTACGGCCCGCTGCGGCCGGACCCCGCTGGGCGGCTGGCCCTGCCTGCGGGTTTCCGCTACACGATCGTCACCGAGGCCGGGCAGACGCTGCTGGAATCGGGCCAGCCCACGCCCGCCAACCACGACGGCACCGGCGCGTTCCGGGCCAGGGACGGCGGCACCGTCCTGGTGAACAACCACGAGCTCGGCGGCCCGCGCGCGACCACCCTATTCCCGGTGCCGCTGATCGACGGGTTCGTCTACGATCCGGGCTCCTCCGGCGGCTGCACGGTGGTCGAGGCGGACCGGGACGGCAACCGGGTCCGCGAGTACGTCGGCATCGCCGGCACGTCGACGAACTGCGCGGGCGGCATCACCCCTTGGGGCACCTGGCTGACCTGCGAGGAGACCGAGGGCAAGGCCGGCTCCGGCGGACGGACCAAAGACCATGGCTACGTCTTCGAGGTCGACCCGTTCGACCAGGCGGCCAACCGGGACCCGCAGCCGATCAAGGCGCTGGGTCGGTTCGCGCACGAGGCGGTGGCCGTCGACCCGCGCACCGGCGATGTCTACCTGACCGAGGACGCCGCCAACCCGAACGGTCTGCTCTACCGGTGGGCGGCGCCGAGGAGGTTCCGTCCCCGCAGGGAGGGGCTGCGCGAGCTCGGCCCGACCGAGGGCATGCTCGCCGCGGCGCGCTGCGTCGACAGGGCCGGGGCGTTCGTCGACGACCTGTCGCGGGCGACCGAGGTCGGCACCACCTACGGCGTCACCTGGGCGCCGGTGCCCGACCGGGACGCTGCCACCACCTCCACCCGCAAGCAGTTCGCGGCCGGCGAGGTGACCCGCGGTCGCAAGCTCGAAGGCGCCTGGTGGGGTGACAATGGTGCGTACGTGGTCACCAGCTTCGCGCGCGGGGAGAGCCCGGTGCCGCACGACGGGCAGGTGTGGTTCTACCACCCGCGGCGGTCGACGCTGACGCTGCGGCTGCGGTTCGGCGTCAACCCGAGCCCGGCGACCGACGGTGCCTTCGACGGTCCGGACAACATCACCGTCTCGCCCTGGGGTGGGTTGATCCTGGCCGAGGACGGCGAGGGCATCCAGCACCTCATCGGCGTCACCGAGCGCGGCCAGACCTTCCCGCTGGCCCGCAACGAGGTCGACGACAACGAGTTCACCGGCCCGGTGTACTCGCACGACAGGCGAATCCTGTTCGCGAACCTGCAGGTACCGGGCACGATGTTCGCGATCACCGGCCCCTGGCAGCCGCAACGCTGACCCGCCGGGCGCTTGGGCTGACTGGGCGAGTCGGTCTCCCAGGGCAGTCCATGCCGGGCAGTAGAAGCACGTCCATGCCGGATTCCGGCGATGACTTCGAGACTCGCCTGACCGTCCTGGAGCGTGAGGTCGCCCGGCTTCGCTCGAACAGGGCCAGAAGATTGACAAAACTGGACCGGGAGATGCGCGAGGGTTTCACCGAGATGCGCGAGGGTTTTTCCACCGTGGCCACCGGCATGGCGCAGAGTACTGCACTGCTGACGAATATCGTGGGACCGGAGCGCGACGGTAGCTGACCCGCCGGGCGAGGCCCGCGGACGGCTGGTGCACGTAGTCACCGTCGTCCGCCCGCTCGATGATGGTGACGTAGCTGCTCACCTGGCACTCCCAACTCCTGGGCCGCCACGTACCCTCCTCGCCGCCGGAACGCGGCAGGCGCGTGGACCAACGCGTCGACCCGCGCGGCCCGGGTATTGAACGGGAACCACAACCGCCGTAGCGACCTCGACTCGGCCCACGAGGGCGCGCCCTGCCCACCGCGGGCTGCACGATGCTCCGCCAGTGCGGCCAGGAACACGTCCCAACGTTCATCACCGGTGCCGGGTGGTTTCCGCTGCCAACAGGCCCCACCGGGTCCCGAGCGGTTCCCAGCGCGCGCTAGCCGCGATGGCCGAGTTCGTCGTTTCTGACGCCGTCGAGGAACGTCGCCCAGGTGGGTTGGGCGACGACGAGGGCGGGGCCGTTCGGATGGTGGCTGTGCCGCACCGCGATCCGGCCGGTGTGGTCGGTCAAGGCGCCCGCCTCGACGCAGTTGCCACCGCCGTTGGTGCTATAGCTGCTGGTCCGCCAGGCGACTCGGGCCCGAGCGTCCGGGCCGAGGACCTGGCCCATGTGGGTCATCTGAGTCCTCTCCGATGGCGCGGATGAACTCGGCAGACTCCGCCGGCTCCAGCGCACTGTCCAGGAGGTCATTGTATACCCGGACGAACCGCTCGGAGTTCGGAGGTTCGACGTAGACCGCGCCGCCCACGGTCTCGGCGTAGCCGACTTCCAGATCGGGTTCCGCGGTGGTGAAGACGAGGAAGCCGCCGCTGGGGCTGGCGTGTGCGCCGACGCTCGCTGGGAGCACCCGCAGGTCCAGATGCGGGAGCTCGGCACAGACCAGCAGGTGGGCGCGCTGGCCGGCCAGCACATCCGGCCCGCCGACCTCGCGATGTAGCACGGACTCCTCGATGATCGCTGTGAACCGGGGTGGTGCGTCTCGATGGAGCACGGCTTGGCGGTCCATCCGCACCTGCACCCAGCGGGCGATCTGAGCGGCTTCGGCCTCCCATTCCGCGGCGGTGATCGCGGCCTCGGCGTACTCCCGGGTCTGCAGCAGGCCGGTGACCACCAAGGGGTCGAAAGACCGGATCACGGTTGCGCGGGACTCCAACCACACGTAGTCGACGAACGGTTGTTCGAGTTCTTCGTAGCCGTCCCACCAGCCCTTCTGCCAGACGTCCTCGGACAGCCGGAGCAGGCCGTCGCGCTTGCGGCGGTCGGATACGCCGTACAGGTCCAGCAGCGCCATCAGGTCCGGGCGGCGGATCGGGTACTCGCCGGACTCGAACCGGCTCACCGTGGATGCGTTGCGCTGGATGAAGTCGGCGGCGCGCGCCAGCGTCATGCGGTTGGCGTCGCGCAGCTCTCGTAGGCTCTGGCCCAACCACTGCGCCCGCAGCGTCGGCCTGGGTTCGATCGGCATCCCGCCATCTTGCCCTATCCGTCAAGTCTCGTCAGGCAATATTGTGTGATGCGTGATCGTGTGTCATGCTTCCTTTCCGCGATCGCCATGCATCGGGCATGGCGACTGGGCGCACTGGGAGCGTTCACATGATGGTTGGTTCGCGCGCGTTGGTCTCCGCGGCGATCGAGATCGACGACAGCACGGGGATCAGCTACCACGCGTTCGACACCGGGGTGGTCGAGTTCTCGATCGGCAACGGCGAGTTCGACTTGTTCGCCACCGAACGTGGTCTGAGCAAGCTCGTGGACTGCGCACAGGAGGCCCTCCGCGAAGTCCGCGCAGCGGTCGCTGATGACGAGGACTGCGCGCCGGAGTAACCACCGCGATTCAGACGCGGATCGCCTAGATCCCCGGCATGGCGGTGTACGCCAGATCAAGGTCTAAGCCGTCTCACGATCGCGTGTGGAGTAGCGATAGTTGCATCTGCCTGTCCCGGAGTGGGCAGCCAGGCACGGGCTCGGCGACGTCGTCGGCCACCTGGCGTGGTAAGCGGTAACGGCACGGGCTGGTCGTCACCCCCGGTGCTTGTCTCATCAGCCCCTCCTGCCCCACGGGGAGGTGGGTGGATCCGTTGCGGATGTGCCGGAGACGGCAACTTCGGGTGAGAAGTTGCCGTCTCCGGCACATCCGCACACTGCGACAGTCCTTCCCTAGACCTCACTGACAGTGACATCGGGGTGGGGTATCGCGATCGGCCCCGACCTCGCCCCATTCGTCCGGTGTTGCGCCCCGTTTGATGACCTCGCACAGCTGTTGTTCGGCCGGGGACTCCCGCACGGTCCACAGGAATACGCGACCGTCAGCACCGGCGCTCGCCACCGATGCGCCGTCGGGACTGAACGCCACATTGTTGACGGTGTCGACGTGCCGATCGAGATTGGCCGACACGGTTCGGCCGGCCACGTTGATCAGCCGAACCATGTTGTCGTTACTTGCGGTTGCCATGGTGGCGCCATCCGGGCTGAAGTCGATGTCACGCACCGTGGAGCTGAGGCCGGGAACAGACCCCACCAGCTGCCAGGTCGAGGTGTCCCACAGCTGGACTACACCGTCGAGGCTGCCGGAGGCGAGCAGTCCACCATTTGGGCGGTAAGCGAGAGCAGTCATCAGCTGGGGGTGTCCTCGCAGGTCTACGCGTACTGTGCGGTCCGCCCTGTTCCACAGCCGGATCCGGCCGTCCGCGAGCCCCCCGGCGATGGTTGCGCCGTCCGGCGCGAAGGCCAGCGACCACACCGTCTGCTCATCGGCGGGTAGCCGGCCGATCTCCTGGCCGGTGGCCGCGTCCCAGATCACCGGCTCGGGATCGGGCGAAAGCGCTTGGTCGAGGTTGAGCGCCTTAATACCGGCAGCGACCACGATCGCGCCGTCGGGACTGAACGTCACTTAGTTACCCGCAGTCACCAATCGATGTCCGGTGTGGTCGAAAGCCACGTCCGCCTCAGCGTGGACCGGGCTAGCCAGCGTACTCCACAATTCGCCGGTGATCAGGTCGATGATCTTGATCTCTTGGAAAGTGCCGACGACGGCCAGCCAGGTGCTGTCTGGACTGAACGCTATCCCCTCTGGAAACCCACCCCCGTCGCTGAAGGTGTAGCTCTTCTTGGCCTCACGTGTGTTGATGTCCCACAGGCGCATCGTGCTATCGAAGCTTGAGCTGGCCAGCGAACGACCATCCGGACTGATGGCGACGTGGGTGATCAGATCAGTGTGGCCGAGTAACTGTGCGATCTCCTGGTTGGTGTGCAGATCCCACAGCCGCACCATCTTATCCTGCCCTGCCGTGGCTAGCAGCTGCCCATCTGGGCTGAAGGCGATACTGTTGACGAAATTCTGATGACCGGTGAGCGTCGCCAGTTGAGTGCGGCTCGCGACGTCCCAGAGTTCCACGTTGCTCTCCAGGCCGCCGACGGCCAGTACCATCCCGTTGGGACTCAAGGTGATTGTGCTCCCGAAGGCGGGAAAGACGGCGAGCTCTCGTCGAGTGGCGACATCCCACAGCCGCAGCCCATCTGCGGCGATGGCATTGCTCACCAGAGTCTTGCCATCGGGGCTGAACACCACGTCGGTTACGGTGGGGGGCTCTTTGGCTCCTTCTCGTCGAGTTCCGGCAGGCAGGTTCGCCAGTTCCTGACCGGAGACGGAATCCCACAGCCGGATAGTCCCGTCCGTTTGGCTGCCTGCGGCGACTAAGGATCCGTCTGGACTGAATGCGGCGGTTCGTACCGTGCCTCGGTATCCGCGCAGGTCGCCGTCGTAGTTCTCCATCTGGGTGGTGAGCAGGCTGCTGCGGGTCTCTACGTTCTGCGCGGTCTGCCATGCCTTCAGTGCCAGCAGCATGGCGCGTCGTGGGTTACTGGCCCGGATGGTGTTCGCTTCAGCAGCCAACTGGCGGGATAGCGCAACCTGACGCGCCACTTCGGTGGCGCGTTGCTCTTCCCTGGCGATGTGTTGCGCAACGGCGGCGATCCCTGCGGCGGCCAGGGCGATGACGAGCAGCATTGACAGAACGGTGGTGGCGCGCCGGCGCCGGTAGCGGTCACGGCGGATGCTGGCGTGCAGGAAGGTGCGAGCCGTCGGGCTGAGGTCGACGCGGTCGGTGACCAGCGCCCGGTGCCGCCGTGGCAACCACCGGGCGAGTCCGCGCGTCGGCGGCTCGTCAGCAGCCACGCTCACCACGGACCGGCGGCCGGTGTGGATCCGGGCGTCGGTGTCGGCGACGGCCGCAGCCAGCTGGCCGCGTTCCCACAACCGGTCGGGCGAGCGGGTGGCACTGTGCCATTCGGCGGCGGCCTGCTCGACCGCGCGACGGGCGCGCAACGCCGACTTTGCGGCAGCGATCGCCTGAGCCAGCGGGGGCCAAGCGGACAGGAACGCCTCGTGGGCGACGCTCACCACCACACTGCCGTTGTCGGTGTCGGTGATCAGCAACTGACGGGTGACGAAAGCGTCCCACTCGGCGGGCAGCGGTTCCGCCAGCTCGGCATGGCTGACCCGCCACCGGGTGGGGCGGCCCTGCTCGTCGATGGTCACCAGCCGCAGCAGCCCGGCAATCACCTCCTCGGGGCTGCGGCCACCGGCTACCACCGCAGCGGCCAGCGCCTCCTCGGCCCGGCTGGTCAGCGCGCCCGGCACCCCGCCGAGCTGCTCGTAACGTCCGCCGGACAGCCGTCCGCCCCGGGGGATGCCGTCGGCGAGCTGGGCCAGGGTGAACGCCAGCAGCGGCAGCGCCTCCCCGCTGTCGGTATCGGCGACCAGCCGAGTCACCAGGTCGGCGTCCACACCGATGCCCGCCAGCTGGGCCGGACCTTCGATCACCGCCCGCAGTGCTTCACGGTGCAGTGGCCGCACGGTGGTGGTGCGGGGCTTCGGGAGTACGGCGAGTTCGGGGTCGGCCAGCAGCTCGTCGAGGAACTCCGACCGCAGCGTGCCCACCACCTGCACCGGACCGGCCAGTGCCGGGCCCAGCAACTCGGCGAACCGGGCCCGCTGCGCCGGCGCGGCCTGGGTGAGCAACTCCTCGAACTGGTCCACCACGATCAGCAGACGCCGCCGATCACCAGGGGCCGCTAGCAGCAGCTCGTCGACCAGCTCCGCTAGACCGGTGTCATTGAGCCGGTCGCGCACCTGGGCGACCGTCCACTCCACGCCGGCCCCGCGCGCTGCGGCGGCCAGCTCCCGGACAAGTGCGGCCACCGGATGGGCTCCCGGCACGATCGGCGGCAGGGTCCACCACCCCGGCTCCCGCGCCATCACCGGCACCAGTCCCGCCCGGACCAGCGACGACTTGCCGCACCCCGACGGGCCCACCACCAGCAGCGCGGCACCCTCGGCGCGCTCCGACGGGGACCGCAGCCGCTCCGCGAGCTTGTCCACGTCGCCGGAACGGCCGAAGAACACCCGATGCTCGTCGCTCTCGAACGGGCGCAGCCCCGGGAACGGGGCACGATCGTCCGGCCAACCCGACGCCCCGGCTGCATCCACCCGGCGCAACGCCTCGGCCAGCGCCGCACGGGCCGCGACCGGATCGCGGGTCAGGTCGGCCAGCTGAAGGGACGTCAGCAGCGGGTAATCCACTCCGGGCTCGGCCAGCACCGGCAGCAACCGTTTGCCCGTCGTCCGGGCCGCCCCGACCTCGGCCGCGCACCACAGCGAAGTCACGTAGGCCGCGGTGACCAGGCAGACCACAACTTGGGCCCACTGCAGCCGCTCGTACAGCCGCTGCTCCCACTGATCGCCGACGGCGATGCCGCCGCGCAGATCCTGGGCCAGGAAGACCTCATGGCCATCATCAATCAGCCACCGATGCACTTCACCAGCCAGTGCTGCGTCCTCGCTCGCGTGACTGACGAACACCTTGGCCACAGCATCTCTCCCGATATTCACTGGAATGAGTGATTGTATCACCCGGAAAGCCTATCAATAGTCACTTAAAGTCGCGAATCTCGACGCAAGGTGTGCGCAACATGCCCGAGCCAGTCGCCTGGTACTCACCGTCGCCATGATGTTGACCGGCCCACCCAGGCGGTGCGCCGTTGGTGGCCTCGGGCGGTGCTTGACGCTTACCCTGACCCGCTCGCTGAGCACATCGGACAGTGCCTCATCGACGGTGACCAGTCAGTGCTCGCCAAGACCGCGGCGGAGCTGCGCGCAGAGCTGGCCTGCCAGGGCGACTGCGCTACGAAGTAATCTTTGCTTCCTACGCGGAGGAACTCTGTGAGAGCCTCCCGCCGGGAGCAAAGCGGGCGAATGAGCTGACGGTCGTGATCGGCGATGTGCGTCTTGCAGGTGGAGCCCACCCAAGCGCATGACGCCGCTGGTGGCGAGCAGCCCACGCCCGTTCGTCCGCGGTGAGGTCACCACCGGTCTGGGCCAGAACCTCAGCGAGTATCGCTCCCCAGCTGGCGACATCATCGAGAGACACGCTGACCGCGTGCTGCACGCAATCCGGGATGCTCTAAGCCTTTACGAACCCGACCAAGCCACGGATAGGCTCCGCCGCCGTACTCAACGAGACGATACGCTCAAGATCTCGCCCGGCTCGGTGATAGGCACGAGCATCGCCCTATTCTGCATCAATTTCTGTATCGATATCTGTTTCTCCCCATTGATTACCGCTCGGTGGATTTGTGCCCCACGAACGCATAAATTCCTGCTCTCGGAGGGAGAGGAATTCGGCCCTCAGTCGAACGAACGCTTCGTCGTCATTTTGCTTCAGGGCATCCAGTGCTGATATGGGAATCCCGTTCGACACACAGAACTGCTCGCATAAACCGTCTTCGACGGATGTGATGGCGCGTTTCACTGACACGCGCGGCTGAGTCGGCATGACAACTCGGTTTGCGGGGCTCGACGCTAAAGGATGGCCCTGCGACACGACATGCCTGTAGGCTTGCGTATCCACACGCTCGAGGGTGCGTATGACGTCGATTTTTTGCCCTTCCGTATCAATCGGATTCTCGAATTTCCGGAGTTGCCACAGAAGTAGCGCTCGGACCCGTGCGCTACGCATATCGAACTTGTCAGGAAATAGCCGCGGAGGCTCATCGACCCGTGGAAACTTGCAGTTCGACGCGAACTCTTGCATCTCCAAAAGGGCGTTCTTGATCTGGGTTGTATTCGCTCCGGCGAAGTAGCCCGACCACGAGGTCAACCAGAACCACCTCTGCAGGTCGTGCATCTGCTCTTTATTCGGATCGGGGTTCGCGCCGAAGAACGCGGTGATCAGTACAAGTTGTGCGGTATATGGAACGAGCCGAGCCAGTGGTACCCCAACATCGTCTATCAGGAAGGTAATCGCTCTGTTCAGCGCGGTCTCTGTGCGAGTCACAGCCTCCCCTAACCTCCCCTGCACTCGTCGCGCTAGAACACCCCAATCGGCAGCTCTCTGGATGTCCTCCTCGCCCGCTATGGCAAGAATCGCCTGAAAAACAGTTTTTGACGGTATCCTTCCGAACTGCAAACTGCTGAGCGACTCGAGTATCTTCTCGATTTGCTCAGCTAGAGTGTCCGAGTCGACCTGGTAAGTCAGGGCCGACACCATCTGGTGGTGCACTCACTACTTGACACCAAGGGGTCATTTCCTCCCAGCGCACATCCAAGGTCGCGATCGCGGACTCGTAGGCTGCTCTCCCTGCTTGCTCAGCCCGCCGCCAAGTGGCAGTCGTGCACCAGCGCGATCCGAGAGGGCGTGGCCGCCTTGGCCGACCGCGGGGATGTTCGTGTGCGTCGGCGCGACGGTGCCGCGCTGCTGCACACCCGCGAAGACCGAACCATTTTGGTGGCGGAGGGTCCGCCCAACTCACCGACACGCAGGCCCGACCTCTGCAACCAAACCCATACAGGTCGGGCAGCGCCATCAGGTCCTGGCGGCGGATCGGGTACTCACCGGACCTAACCGGCGCACCGTGGCGGTGTTGCGCTGGCGATGGTGCCATCATCAACTACCACGTGAGCGACGAGGGAGAGGCCGGTTCTTCGTAGGGGACCATGACGGGTTCGTGCTGACTACCAGGGAACTCAGCTTGCGCAACCTCGTTGATCGCGCCCAGGAGGCCCCCGTGAGGTCCAGAGCGCGGTCGCCCGCAACGACTTGGACTGTCCGACGGCGTGATCCGCTGTGGCACGGGCGCTGCGGCGTCGAGTCATTGTCAGGTCTGCGGGCTAGTCTGCGCGCATGACTGAACTGGTCCCCACGGCATTCGTACCTCGGTTGGACAAGAGCGGGCCGGCTGTCTGGACGGCCCTCGACGGGGAGCACCGCGCGGTTTTCGAGGCTGAGTTCCGTTTCGCTCTCGTCGAGGTCGCCGAGACGTTCGATGTCGACCGCCTCAACCAGGTGGTGCGCCGTTGGTGGCCTCGCGCGGTGCTGGACGCCCACCCCGACCCGATCGCCGAGCACATCGGACAGCGCCTCATCGATGGCGACCAGTCAGTACTCACCAAGACTGCAGCCGAGCTGCGCGCGGACATGGTCAGCCACGGCGAATGCGCTACGAGGTGATCTTTGCCTCCTATGCGGAGGAACTTCGCGACAGCCTCCCACTGGGAGCAAAGCAGGCGTTGGCCGGCAAGGTTCGGAGCCTTGCGCAAGATCCCACCGAGGACGCGACCTACAGCCGTAAGACCGATCGGTGGACGAGCTATTTCGGGGACTGGGGTGTGATCGAGTACACCGTCCACTCGGCTGTCGTGCGGGTGGTCGTGCTCCGTATCACCTGGACGGGCAGCTGATCAGAACCGTGCCTGGCGGGGGAACCTCATCGACGCCTGAACGTCTGGTTTATCACCTAAGCCCGTTCTCGGCCGTTGGAGGTCATCATGGGCGTTATCACCAGGCGAGCCCTCGCCGTCGTCCTGCTCAGTGCTGCGGTGGTCACCGCCGGTGCTGTTCCAGCCCAGTCGGCCCCAGCTCGGTCGAGTTCAGCACAGTCGAGTTCAGCACAGCTGGCTCCGGACTTCGGGCTCACCGGGGTCCGGACCGGAAGGCACCCGGGATTCGACCGGGTCGTGCTGGATTTCGCCGGCTCCGCGCCACCAGAGGTCCACAACTACCGGTTCGTCGATGAGCTGACCCAGGACGGCTCCGGCCACATCGAGTGGCTCACCGGCACCGTGTTCCTGGAGGTGATCATCTTCGGGACGTACACGCACGACTTCGAGGGCAACCCCATCTACACCGGGCCACCGAAGTTTCGCACCCGCAACCTGTCCAATGTCATGGCGGTCTCGGTCCCGCCCACCTATGAGGCTGTGTTGACGCTCGGGATCGGCATCCGGAAGAAGACCTGGGCCAGGGTGTTCACGCTGACCTCGCCCAGTCGGATAGTGATAGATGTCGGTCGGTGAGGTTAGCCTCGCTGAGTGCCGATCCTGCTGCTGTCCACCGCTGACACCGACCTGCTCGCCGCCCGCGCCAGTGGTGCCGACTACCGGGTCGCCAACCCGGCCCGCACCGAGCCCGCCGAGCTGCCTGCACTGTGCGACGGAGTGGACATCGCGGTGCTGCGGCTGCTCGGTGGGCGGCGGGCCTGGGAGCCCGGGCTCGCGGCGTTGCTGCACGCGGGGCTGCCGGTGGTGTGTCTGGGCGGCGAGGCAGCCCCGGACGCGGAGCTGATGGCGGCCTCCACGGTCCCGGCGGGGGTGGCCGCGGAGGCGCTGCGCTACCTGGTCGCCGGGGGGCCGGCGAACCTGGCCGAGCTGGCCCGGTTCCTGTCCGACACCGTGCTGCTCACCGGGGAGGGCTTCGAGCCACCGGCCGCCACTGCGGAGTACGGCGTGCACGGCGCCGTCCCGGAAGAACCGGGGCGCCCGACCGTCGGCATCGTGTTCTACCGGGCGCACGCGCTGGCCGCCAACACCGGTTTCGTCGACGTCCTGGCCGATGCCGTCCGCGCGGCTGGGGCTAACGCGCTACCGGTGTTCTGCGGCTCGTTGCGCGGGCTGGGCGACGCGCAGGCCCACGGGTTGCGCGAGCTGTTGAGCCGGTGCGACGCGGTGGTGACCACGGTGCTCGCCGCGGGTGGCAGCGCCGGGGCCGAGGAAGCGTGGGACGCGGGTGTGCTGGCCGAGCTGGACGTGCCGGTGCTGCAAGGTCTGTGCCTGACCACGTCCCGGGCGGTCTGGCAGGCCAGTGACGCGGCGCTGTCCCCGATGGATGCCGCGATGCAGGTCGCCATCCCGGAGTTCGACGGGCGGCTGATCTCGGTGCCGTTCTCCTTCAAGGAGCCGGGCGCAGACGGGATCCCGATCTACGTCGCCGACCCGGAGCGGGCCGCCCGGGTGGCCGGCACCGCCGTCGCGCTGGCCCGACTGCGGCAGGTACCGGCACCGGACAAGCGGTTGGCGATCGTGTTGTCGGCCTACCCGACCAAGCACGGCCGGATCGGCAACGCGGTCGGGCTGGACACTCCGGCGTCGGCCGTGGTGCTGTTGCGGGCGCTCGCCGAGGCCGGCTATCAGCTGGGGGATCTGGACGAGGAGTCGCTGGCGGCCCTGGAGGGTGACGCGCTGATCCACCGGCTGATCGCCGCTGGCGGGCACGACGTGGAGTGGCTCACCGAGGACCAGATGGCGGGTGCGGCCATCCGGGTGCCCGTGACGCGGTACGCCGAATGGTTCGCCGGGCTGCCCGCGGGGCTGCGCGAGTCTGTGGTGGCGGCCTGGGGCGCGCCGCCGGGGCAGCTGTACGTCTCGGATGGTGCGATCTACGTCGGCTCGTTGCGATTCGGCAATGTGGTGCTGCTCATCCAGCCGCCGCGCGGGTTCGGCGAGAACCCGGTGGCGATCTATCACGACCCCGCGCTGGCCCCGTCGCACCAGTATCTGGCCGCCTACCGCTGGCTGGAACAGGAGTTCGGCGCGCACGCGGTGGTGCATCTGGGCAAGCACGGCAACCTGGAGTGGCTGCCCGGCAAGGGCCTGGGTCTGGCTGCTGACGATGCCCCGGATGCGGTGCTCGGCAACCTGCCGCTGGTGTACCCGTTCATCGTCAACGACCCCGGTGAGGGCACCCAGGCCAAGCGCCGGGCGCACGCCACCATCGTCGACCACATGATCCCGCCGATGGCCAGGGCCGATACCTACGGCGACCTGGCTCGGCTGGAGCAGCTGCTCGACGAGTACGCCACGGTGGCGGCGCTGGATCCGGAGAAACTTCCCACGCTGCGCGGGCAGATCTGGACGCTGATCCAGAGCGCCCAGCTGCACCGGGATCTGGGGGCTGACGCCGCGCCGGGGGAGGCGGACTTCGACGACTTCGTCATGCACCTCGACGGGTACCTGTGCGAGATCAAGGACGTGCAGATCCGGGACGGGCTGCACGTGCTGGGCCGGGCCCCCGAGGGTGACGAGCTGGTCAACGACGTGCTCGCGGTGCTGCGGGCCCGCCAGGTGTTCGGGTCGGGGCAGCCGCTGCCGGGGCTGCGCGCGGCGATCGCCGAGTGGATCGGGCTCGATGAGCAGGTGCTGCTCGCCCAACCCGGAGCGCTGCTGGACGGCACCCGGGCCAGTGACATCGTCGACCGTCTGGAGGCGCAGGCTCGCGCGCTGGTGCAGGGCGTTCAGGTGACCGGTTGGGACCCCGTGAAGGTCCCCGTAGTGGTCGCCGAGGTGCTCGGTGAGCCCGACTCGGGGGTGATATCGGTGCTGCGGTTCGGCTGCACCGAGTTGGTGCCCCGGTTGGCCGGCACCCCTGCCGAGATCACCAATGTGCTGCGCGCCCTGGACGGCCGGTTCATCGAGCCCGGACCGTCCGGCTCGCCCACCCGCGGGCTGGTGTCGGTGCTGCCCACCGGGCGCAACTTCTACTCGGTGGACCCCAAAGCCATCCCGTCCCGCAACGCCTTCGAGGTGGGCGCCGCGCTGGCCGACTCGCTGCTGGCCCGGCACCGTGCCGACACCGGCGGTTGGCCCGCCTCGGTGGGTCTCACCGTCTGGGGCACCTCGGCGATGCGCACCCAGGGCGATGACATCGCCGAGGTGCTGGCGCTGCTCGGGGTCCGGCCGACCTGGGACGACGCTTCCCGGCGGGTCACCGGCCTGGAGGTGGTCTCGTCGGGGGAGCTCGGTCGGCCGCGTATCGACGTTGTACTGCGCATCTCCGGCTTCTTCCGGGATGCCTTCCCGCACGTGGTGGCGCTCATCGACGATGCCGTCGCGGCCGTCGCGGTCCTGGACGAACCGGATGAGGACAACTACGTCGCCGCGCACTACCGGGCCGACCTCGCCGTGCACGGCGACGACCGCCGGGCCCGCACCCGGATCTTCGGCTCCCAACCGGGCGCTTACGGCGCCGGGCTGCTGCCGCTGATCGACAGCCGGCAGTGGCGCACCGACGCCGACCTCGCCGAGGTCTACGCCACCTGGGGCGGCTACGCCTACGGCCGGGGGCTGGACGGCGCCGCCGCGCGGCCCGACATGGAGCACGCGTTCCGGCGGATCGCGGTGGCCGCCAAGAACGTCGACACCCGTGAGCACGACATCGCCGACTCCGACGACTACTTCCAATACCACGGCGGGATGGTCGCCATGGTGCGCTCCTTGACCGGGCACAGTCCGGCCGCCTATGTCGGTGACTCCGCGGTGCCGCACGCCGTCAAGACCCGGTCGTTGGCCGAGGAGACCCGCCGGGTCTTCCGCTCCCGGGTGGTCAACCCGCGGTGGATCGCCGCGATGCAACGGCACGGCTACAAGGGTGCCTTCGAGCTGGCCGCCACCGTCGACTACCTGTTCGGCTTCGACGCCACCGCAGGCGTGGTGGAGGACTGGATGTACCACCAGCTCGCCGAGTCCTACATCTTCGACCCCGGCGTGCAGCAGTTCCTGCGCACGTCCAACCCCTGGGCGCTGCGCGGCATGACCGAGCGGCTGCTGGAAGCCGCCGAGCGGGGCCTGTGGGCCCAGCCCGACCCGGCCGATCTTGACGCCCTGCGCACGGTGTACCTAGCCCTCGAGGGGGACCTCGAGGGCTAGCTCGTGAGTGCGTAACAGTGTTATAACACTGTTACGCACTCACGAGCACTTCAGCGCCCGATGGCGCTGAAGTGCATAAAATCCACCGGTGCTGACCACCGCCCGCCCCAGGTCCACCCTGCCGCCTCGAAGGCGGTCACCGCCGGGCCGCCGGCCAGCGCCATGCCCGGGGCGCGCCGATCCCGGTCGAGGTAGGCCGATGCCAGCTCCGGCACCACCAGGTCAGCCAGCACGTAAGGGTTGTTGAACGGGTTGAGGTCGATGGCCTTGCCGTAGGCGTGCGCCGACCAGCGGGTCTGCCCCCGGGTCTGGCGGCAGACGAAGGCCGAGGTGTTGTTGCCGTCCCCGGTGGGTGGCAGGTCCAGCTCGGGCGCGGCCGTCACCCGCATCTCCTCGATCGGGAAGCCGGCGGTGAACAGCTTCCCGAAGACACCGACCACGGCCTGCGCGACGTCGGCGTGCACCAGCATCTCGCCGGTGTGCACCCGGCCGTCGAAGCCGTGAAAGGACATCGTGAGGTAGCGCAGCTGCTCGGAACGCACCGGGCAGCCCGGTTTCCAGGTGCTGCGGGCCAACACCGGCGGTGGCACCGGGTTGATCGTCGACTCGAAGCCGCCCGAGACGGGTGGCGCCAGCACGTCGACAGCGGGCAACCGCCGGTCCACCAGGATCTCGGGGGTCGACCGCACCACGCCGTACCCGTCTGGACGCCGCGGTAGCGGCTGGGCGCCCACCACCCACAGCGGGGGCGGGGGCGTCGCGGTTGGAGCCGGAGTCGCCGGCCGGCTGACCGGCTCGGTCGGGGCCCGCGATGCCACGACGGGGGCCTCCTCGGCAGCGGTGCCGAGCATCAGCACGAGGACACCGGCGAGTACCAGCAGCAGGTGTCGTGAGCGCAGCACCACCCCGCCACGATGTCAGACCGTCTGACCACGCCACCTGATGGGGTGCTGTGGTCAACGGCCGGTGGAATGCGGTGACCTGATCGCCACTGTCGGCGACTTCTGGTAGGCAGGAGCGGTGGACCACCTCCAGCTGCATCGCAGGTTAGCCGCTGACCTGTCGACCGCGATGATCTACGCCTTGCTGCGCCTGCGGCTCGCGGTGTTCGCGGTCGAGCACGGCTGCCGGTATCAGGACCTGGACGGTCATGATCTGCACCAGACGACGCGGCACTACTGGCTCGCGCCCTACGGCGCGATCGAGGACGCGCAGGCCACCCTGCGGATGCGGGAACCCGATGAGGGACGGTTCCGGATCGACCGGGTCTGCGCTGCCCCGCCCGCTCGGGCTCAGGGCGGGGTCCGGCGGCTACTCGAGGCGGCACTGGCTGAGGTGGGCGCTGCTCCCTGCCTGCTCGAGGCGCAGCCCGACCTGGTCGCGTTCTATGTCGAGTTCGGCTTCGTGGTGGATGAGACGGGGCGCACCGATAACAACGTGCCGATGCACCGCGAGGGATCGGCACGGGTCCGGTGACGATGAGCGCCGTCCGGTACCCGTTCTCCGCGATCGTGGGGCACCACGAGCTGCGGCTGGCGTTGTTGCTGACCGCGGTGCACCCGGCGATCGGTGGAGTGCTGGTCCGCGGCGAGAAAGGCACCGCGAAGTCCACCGTGGTCCGGGCACTGGCCGTACTGCTGCCTTCGGTGACCGCGGTGCCGGGATGCCGTTTCGGGTGTGACCCGGTGGCCCCCGACCCGACCTGCCCGGACGGGCCACATGCCGCCGCCACAGTGCAGACCACCCGCCCGGCCCGGCTGGTCGAGCTGCCGGTCGGTGCCACCGAGGACCGGCTGATGGGCTCGCTGGACCTGCAACGCGCCCTGACCGAGGGCGTCTCGGCCTACCAACCCGGGCTGCTCGCCGCGGCGCACCGGGGCGTGCTGTACGTCGACGAGGTCAACCTGCTGCCCGATCATCTCGTCGACGTGCTGCTCGATGCCGCCGCGATGGGCCGCGCGCACGTGGAACGCGACGGCGTGTCGGTTTCCCATGCCGCGTCGTTCCTTCTGGTCGGCACCATGAACCCGGAGGAGGGGGAGCTGCGCCCGCAACTGCTGGATCGCTTCGGTCTCACCGTCGAGGTGGCCGCCTCCCGGGATGTCGAGACGCGGGCCGAGGTGGTGCGCCGCCGGCTGTCCTACGAAGCGGATCCGGCCGGCTTCGCCGCGAGCTGGCGCGGCGAGGACATCGCGCTGGCGGCGCGGATCGCGCTGGCCCGGTCCGCGCTGTCCGGGGTGACGCTTCCGGATGGCGAGCTGCGCCGGATCACCTCGGTGTGTGCCGCATTCGAGGTGGACGGCATGCGGGCCGATCTGGTGCTGGCCCGCACCGCGTTGGCGCATGCCGCCTGGCGGGGAGCCGCTGCGGTGAGCGAGGACGACGTCCGGATCGCCGCCCGGCTGGCGTTGCCGCACCGCCGCCGCCGGGATCCGTTCGACCAGCCAGAACTGGACGGTGCGCAGCTCGAGGAGGCACTGCGCGCGGCGGACCAACCACCGGACGGGCCGCCGGACGGACCCGGTGACGGTGGCGCTGATGACGGTGGTGCTGATGTCGGTGGCGCTGGGACACCACAGACACCGGCGGGGATGGGCAACGGTGCCGCGCCCGACCAGCCGCTGCCCACTCCGACGGCACCGTTTCGGGCTCGGCTGCTGGCGCTGCCCGGGGTCGGTGCCGGGGCTCCCGGACGCCGGTCCCGGGCCAGGACCAGCACCGGGCGCATCGTGCGGGCCGCCACTGCCGGCGGCAGCGGGCTGCACCTGCTGGGCACCCTGGCCGCTGCCGCCCCGCACCAGCACGCTCGTGGTCGCCACGGCCCGGGTCTGGTGGTGCACCGGGCCGATGTCCGGCGGGCGGTGCGCCAGGGGCGGGAGTCCAACCTGGTGTTGTTCGCCGTCGACGCATCCGGCTCGATGGCGGCGCGGGCCAGGATGTCCGCGGTCAGCGGCGCGGTGCTGTCCCTGCTGCGGGACGCCTACCAGCGCCGCGACAAGATCGGCCTGATCAGTTTCCGGGGTACCCGGGCGCAGGTGGTGCTGCCCCCGACGTCGGCGGTGGATGTCGCCGCTGCCCGGTTGCGGGCGCTGCGCACCGGTGGGCGTACCCCGCTGGCAGACGGGTTGCTGCGCTCGGCGCGGGTGCTGGCCGCGGAGCGGCTGCGGGATCCCACCCGGCGGGCCCTGCTCGTGGTGCTCACCGACGGCCGGGCCACTCACGGTGGGATGGACGCCGTGTGGGCCGCGGCCGGCCTGCTGCGCCGCGACGGGGTGGCGTCGATCGTGGTGGACTGCGAGTCCGGGCCGGTCCGGCTGGGGCTGGCCGGCCGGCTCGCGGTGGCGCTGGACGGCGGGTGCGTGCGGCTGGAAGAGCTGTCCGCCGACGCGGTGGCCGGGGTGGTCCGCGCCGCCAGATCCGTCGCCTAGCCGGAGGTCTCGGCTGTGAGGAGGTCACCGTGCCCCAGGGAGTACCGGTCAGCGTCCCCGATGACGGGCTGAGCACCCGCCAGCGCCGCAACCGGCCGCTGCTGATCGTGCACACCGGGCCGATGAAGGGCAAGTCCACCGCCGCCTTCGGCTTGGCGCTGCGGGGCTGGAACGCGGGCTGGTCGATCGGCGTGTTCCAGTTCGTCAAGTCGGCGAAGTGGAAGGTGGGGGAGGAGGCCGCGTTCCGGGCGCTGGACGAGGTGCACCAGCGGACCGGGGCAGGTGGGCCGGTCGAGTGGCACAAGATGGGTGACGGCTGGTCCTGGGCGCGCAAGCCCGGCACGGTGGCCGATCACGCCACCGCCGCGGCGCAGGGCTGGGCGGAGATCGTCCGCCGGCTGGCCGGGCAGGTCCATGACCTGTACGTGCTCGACGAGTTCAGCTACCCGCTGCACTGGGGCTGGGTGGACACCGGCGAGGTGCTGGCCACCCTGGCGGCCCGTCCCGGCCGCCAGCACGTGGTGATCACCGGCCGGCACGCCCCGCCCGCACTGCTCGAGGCAGCCGACCTGGTGGTGGAGATGACCAAGGTCAAGCACCCGATGGACGCCGGGCAGAAGGGCCAGCGGGGGATCGAGTGGTAAGGCGCCAGCGTTGACCGTCACGGTCCCGGCTACCAAGTCAATGCCTCGCCGAGCACGTCGAGCGCACTGCCCTGTACCCGGCGTTGCGCCAGGGTGCCTTCGGGAAGGATCGGTGATGATGTTCGCTGTCGCCAGGCGAAGCAGTCGTGGCTGAATCCATCAATGTGGATCAGGTCGACCCAGCCAGCGCTGATGCGGTGTCCCACCAGCGGCCCGTCCTGGTCCGGCGCGATCCGCCGGAACTGAAAGCCACGCAGCTTGGCCTGGTCGAGCAGCCGCTTGGCGATCGCCACATCCGGGCTATCGGTCTCCACAGCTACCACCCCCCTTTCGAGTCGGTGCGCTACCCCGCTCGCACAGTGGGCAGTAGCCGTGCGCGGGGGCGGTGAGGCTCGCCGGAAGTACCAGTTCCCCGCACACGGCCCAGTAGCGGCCTCCGTCGCGACGGCCGGCAGCGAACGCCTCATCGGTCACCCGGTGGGCGAGTTCGGTGCGGCTGTCAACCATCTCCATCGTGAGAAGTGGCGCGGTGGCCACTTGTGCCGGCACCTGACGACCCTTGAACAGGATCCTGGCCAGCAAGCCAACGCTGCAGTGTCTGCCCATCGAAACCCGCTTTCCCAGATAGGGCGCCGCCCGGCCCGGCCGGGTCACGGGAGTAGTGGACGTCCGCCTGGTCGTGAACAGGTATACCCCCGGTCATGGCGGTAAGCCTGCGCCTCTCCGATCAGCGTCAGCATGATCGACAACGGTGTTGTCAAGCGGTGGATTGAGGGGTGGATAGCGGAGTGTGTCGAGCCGGTAACACGCCGGAGTAACTGGGTGTCACACTTCGACTACTAACTCACCGTCTGGAGGTCCCCCCTTGGCCGAGCGGAACGACCGGCTACGCCGCGCCCGCGAGCGCGTCGAATCACCCAACTCCTCCGGTGAGCCGCTGTCGCGGCAGGAACTCGCCGAGCTGCTCAACGCCTGGGTGTACGAAAACACCACCCCGCGCAAGATCCTCGCGACAGATGCAAATTACGTGGGGCAGCTCGAAAGAGGCCGGATCCGATGGCCACAAGACTCCGACCGGCGCGCCGGATTCCGCGCGGTCCTAGGCACCTCCACCATTGATCAGGTTCAGCAGCACCGGCCACCGGCCAGCCAGACCCGCCAGCCGATCCGCCAGGTCAGCCGGCAGATCCAACACCCTATCCGCGACCAATTGGCGGGCTTGATCGCTGGACATCGCGTCTACGCGGATCTGCGGTCCGTCAACGGGTAACAGGTCGGGGATGCGGGTGGTGACCAGTCGAGTGCAGCACCGACCGCCGACGCGGAAGGGCCTCAGCTGCGGCTGCTCCCACACATCATCGACAACCAGCAGCACCGGCGCACACTCGTCCAGTAGCCGGCCCAGCTCAGCTCCAGCGGCGTCCGGGTTCGAGATCGCGGGTCGCTGCCCGCTCAGCACGAAGGCCAGGTCGTTGATGCGCTCCGCGAGGTCCGCGCCGCGCACCTCCTGTCCCACCGTCACCCATAACAGGCCGCCGGGATAGCGCTGGTCGATCTCCGGCCGGTGACACACCCACGTCGCCAAGCGAGTCTTGCCGAACCCACCCGCCCCCTGCAGCCCGGTCGTCACACCCACCTCGGTCGGCGCCGGAACCGTCAATGCCGCCACCAGCCGCTCACCCAGTTCGGGTCGCTCCACCATCCGGTCCAACGGAGGGGCCATCCACGGCCGCCGCCCAGCATTGTCCGTGTCGGCCACGGTGCGCACCCGGGCACGGTCGGCGAGCACCAACAACAAACCCAGCGCGGTGACCGGCAGCGCCAGGATATTCGCCCAGCCGGCTACCTCATTCAAGTTACCGGCCGTTACCGCCCATACCGGCAGCGCCACACACACCACCGATAGCGCCCACCCGAGTAGCCCCCACCCCCACTCGAGACCGCCACGATGACCCCGGCAGACGCCAACGCACACGGTGTTGCGTAACCACACCATCGCCTCCGGCCTCGCGAGGGCACACAGGGACTATTCAATTTCGCAGTGTAACTTTTTGATCTTCGTCGTTATCGACCTCCGTCCACAACATGCAGTGCACGCTGCTGGTTCATTGGCGGGTATCGCAGGGACGACTGCCGGGTGCCAAAGTGGTCCTCATGGCTTCGCATCGTCACTCGCGGGTGGTCGTGGCGGCGCCCGCATCCGGCGCTGGCAAGACCACAGTCGCTACCGGGCTGATGGCTGCGCTGCGGCGGCGGGGCACCACGGTGGCCGGGTTCAAGGTTGGCCCGGACTACATCGACCCGGGCTACCACGCGCTGGCCACCGGGCGGCCCGGCCGCAACCTCGACCCGGTACTGGTCGGTGAGCAGCTGATCGCCCCGCTGGCCGTGCACGGCGCCGCCGGGGCGCAGGTCGCGGTCGTCGAAGGGGTGATGGGGTTGTTCGATGGCCGGGTCGGCACACCAGGCCACGGTTGCACGGCGCAGGTCGCCGCGCTGCTGGGGGCACCGGTGCTGCTGGTCGTCGACGTGCGCGGCCAAGGCCGCAGCCTGGCCGCGCTGCTGCACGGCTTCCGGTCCTTCGACCCCGGAGTGCGGATCGTCGGGGTGGTGCTCAACCGGGTCGGTTCGGCGCGCCACGAGCAGGTCTGCCGGGACGCGTGTGCCGAGGTGGGCCTGCCGGTGCTCGGTGCGCTGCGCCGGGATGACGCGCTGGTGGTGCCGTCGCGGCATCTGGGGTTGGTCACCGCCGCCGAGCACGCCGCCGCGGCCGGGGTGGTGGCGCGTTGGGCCGACGCGGTGGCCGCGCAGGTCGACCTGGACGCGGTGCTGTCCTTGGCGGCCGTGTCGCGGAGCGGACCGTGCTGGGACCCGGGCGCCGAGGTTGTCGCGGTGGCTGAGGAACCGGTCGTTGCGGTGCCGGGGGAGCCGGTGATCGCGGTGGCCGCCAGGCCGGCGTTCACCTTCGGCTATCCCGAGCATGCCGAACTGCTCGCCGCGGCTGGCGCCACCGTCGTGCCCTTCGACCCGATGCACGACGAGTCGCTGCCCCCGGGCACCGCCGGCTTGGTGCTGCCCGGCGGGTTCCCGGAATGCCACGCCGAGGCGCTGTCCGCCAACACACCGTTGCGCACCGAGATCGCCGCGCTGGCCCGCAGCGGGGCGCCGGTGCACGCCGAATGCGGTGGGCTGCTGTACCTGTGCTGCTCGGTGCACGGCTTGCCCATGTGTGGGGTGCTCGACGCCGAGGCGACGATGACCGACCAGCTGGTCCTCGGCTACCGCGATGCGGTGGCGATGCGCGACTCGGTGCTGCACCGCCAGGGCACCCGGGTGACCGGCCACGAGTTCCACCGCACCACCGTCACCCCCCGCGCGGGCGAACCGGCCTGGGCCTGGGCGGGAGGCCAACCCGAGGGTTTCGTGCAGCACGCAGTGCACGCCTCGTTCCTGCACACCCACCCGGTTGCGCATCCAGCAGCGGTGGGACGCTTCGTGGCGAGCTGCGTGGAAGGCTGGTCGTGACGCGGGAGCTGGTCGGCATCGGGGTGGGTCCGGGAGACCCGGATCTGCTGACCGTCGCCGCGGTGCGTGAGTTGTCCGCCGCCGGGCGGGTGTTCGTCCCGGTGATGGCCCCCGACGTCGCGGGCCGGGCCGAATCCGTGGTGCGGGCGCACCTGACGCACGATCGGTTGGAGCGGCTGGTGTTCGCGCTCAACGACGACGTCGACGGCCCGCAGCGGCGACGCCACGACTGTTGGAACGCGGCCGCGGCGCGGGTGGCCGCACACCTACGGGAACACGGCGGCACCGCGGCCTTCGCCACGCTCGGTGACCCGTCGATGTACTCCACCTTCGGTTATCTGGCCGAGACCGTGCGCGAGTTACTGCCCGACGTACGGATTCGCACCATCCCGGGGATCACCGCGATGCAGGCCGCCGCCAGCGCCGCCGGCTTGACTCTGGTCGAGGGGACCGAACCGCTCACCCTGCTCCCGCTGTCCCGCGACTGCGCTGTCCTGGACGCCGCCCTGGCGCAGGGCGGGGCCGTTGTCGCCTACAAAGGCGGCCGCCGGCTGGCGCAGTTGCGCGAGCGGGTCGCCGCTGCCGGTGCTGTGGACCGTGCCTGGTGCGCTGAGCATCTCGGCACTGCCGACCAGCGGATCACCCCGCTGGCCCAGACCAGCGAAGCGGCCTACCTGTCGACGGTGGTGGTTCTGCCGTTGCGTAATGGCCGAGGCGCGCAGCTGTGAGCCCCGCCGACGCACTTGTCTGCGCGGAGGCGGCAATGAATACCGCCGACGCACTCTGCTGCGCGGAGGCGGCATGAGCCCCACCGGCCCGCCGCTGCGCGAGCCGGACCTGCCGCGGACCGCGGCGATGCGCCCGCACGCGCTGCGTACCGGGTTCAGCACCGGCGCCTGCTCGGCAGCGGCGGCCAAGGCTGCGGTGGCGGCGCTGGGCGGTACCCCACTACAAGAGGTGAGTATTCCGTTCCCGTCGGGTGACCGGCACACCTTCGCCGTCCACTCGCTGCGTCGCGCGGGAGCTACCGTCACCGCCGTGGTGGTCAAGGACGCCGGTGACGATCCCGACGTCACGCACGGCGCGCACTTGACCGTCACCGTCGCTTGGCGCAGCGACGGGGAGGTCGTGTTGCACGGGGGCGAGGGGGTCGGGGTGGTCACCCAAGCCGGCCTGGGTCTGCCGGTCGGCCAGCCCGCGATCAACCCGGTACCCCGGCAGATGATCACCGATGCGGTGTGGGAAGCGTCCGGGGGGCGGGGTGTCGATGTGACGATCAGCGTGCCCGGCGGTGAGCGGATGGCCCGCAAGACCACCAACCGCCGGCTGGGCATCGAGGGTGGGATCTCCATCCTGGGCACCACCGGGATCGTGCGGCCGTTCTCCACCGCATCCTGGCGGGCCTCGGTCGAGCAGGCGGTGGCGGTGATGGCGGCCCAGCGGGTGGCGACGTTGGTGCTGGCCACCGGTGGGCGTACCGAGCGCGGCGCGATGCGGTTGCTGCCGCACCTGCCGCCGGTGGCGTTCGTTGAGGTGGGCGACTTCACCGGCGCAGCATTGCGCCGCGCGGTGGAGCATGGCCTGACCGAGGTGGTGTTCGTCGGCATGATCGGTAAGCTGACCAAGCTGGCCTCCGGGGTCCTGATGACCCACTACACCCGGTCGAAGGTGGACACCGGTCTGCTGGCGGAGATCACCGCGGCGCACGGCGGCAGCCCGGATGACATCTCGGAGATCCGCAGCGCCCCGACCGCCCGGCGTGCCTATGAGATCTGGGAGGTCGGCGGGCTGTTGCGAGCCTGCGGTGACGACGTCTGCGCCCGGGTGGCCGACACGTTGCGCCGGTTCAGCGCCGAGGTCGGGCGGTCGCTGGCGTCGCGGGTGGCGATGGTCGACTTCGCCGGGCAGCGGGTGGTCGCCGCGACCGAGCCGGACTGGGTGCTATGAGCGTCACCGTGGTCGGGCTTGATGGCGCCACGCTGCCGCCCGGCGCGGTGCAGGCGCTGGCCGATGCGCAGGTCGTGGTCGGCGCGCCACACCAGCTCGCCGCCGTGCCGGTGCCCGCCGGTGCTGCCGTGCTCGGACCTGCGCAGCTGGACGAGTTGCCGGACGGCTCGCCCACGGTGGTGCTGGCCAGCGGTGATCCCGGGTTCTTCGGCATCGTCCGGGCGCTGCGCAAGCGAGGTCTGCGGCCGGTGGTGCTGCCGGCGCGGTCCAGCGTGGCGCGGGCTTTTGCGCTGCTCGGGCGCTCGTGGGATGACGTCGCCGTGGTGTCGGCGCACGGCAGGACGCTGCGCAGCGCGCTCAACGTGTGCCGGGCCCGTCCGGCGGTGGCCGTGCTCACCGCACCCGGCGCGGGCGCTCTGGAGATCGTCGCCGGGTTGGCCGGCTGGCACCGCAGCGTCCTGGTCGCCGAAGACCTCGGCGGGCCCGACCAGCGGGTGCGACGCTTCGACGGTGGGCCGGTCCGCGACCCGCATGTCGTGCTGTGCTTAGCCGACCAGGATGCGGTGCCTACTCGGGGCTGGATCGCCGGCGGCGAACCAGTGCCCCCGGCGGCCGGCTGGGCGTTGGACGAGGCGGAGTTCTCGCACCGGGACGGGATGATCACCAAGTCGGAGGTCCGGGCGCTGGCTCTGGCCCGGCTGGCCCCCGGGCCGGGCCGGTTGGTGTGGGATCTGGGAGCCGGCTCGGGCTCGGTCGGGGTGGAGTGCGCCCGGCTCGGGGCCGCTGTGATCGCCGTCGAGCAGGACCCCGCGCAGTGCGCCCGGTTGGTGGCCAACGCCGGCGCGCACCGGGTGGACGTCCGGGTGATCGAGGGCCAGGCGCCCGCTGTGCTGGCGGGACTGCCCGAACCCGACGCGGTGTTCGTCGGCGGCGGCGGGCTCACCGTGGTGCGGGCCGCGGCGCAGGCGGCTTCCCGCGTGGTGGTCGCGCTGGCCGCGCTGGACCGGGTGGCGCCCTGCCTCGTGGTGTTGCGGGAGGCGGGTCACCAGGTCGACGGGGTCCAGCTGGCGGCGTCCCGGTTCGCTGAGCTGCCCGGCGGATCGGTGCGGTTGGCCGCCGCCAACCCGGTGCTGCTGCTGTGGGGGCGGCGGTGACCTGCTCGCAGGGTCGAGCTGTGGTCGTGGGCCTGGGGTCGTCTCGCGGGGTGCGCGCGCAGGCGGTGTGGTCGGCGCTGCGGTCGGCTGTGCCGGATCTGACGGCGATCACCGCGTTCGGCACCGTCGACCGGCGCCGCGACGAGCCCGGGCTGCTCGCCGTGGTTCGGGAGCACGGCGCACCGCTGCACTGCTACCCGGCCGCCGAGCTGGATATGGTCGACGTGCCACACCCCAGCGACTCCGTCCGTGGCCACGTCGGTACCCGCAGCGTCGCCGAGGCCGCTGCGCTGCTCGCCGCCCGCGACCACGGAGGGGGATCCCTGATCGTGCCCAAACTGCGCGGTGAGCACGTCACCATCGCAGTCGCCGCGCTGCACCCGCTCTCGATCAGCTCAGCCTGCACCGCCTGCGGTGCCTGCCTGCGCACCTGCCCGGAACACGCCCTACGCCCCGCCCCCCAGCGCCCCGTGGTGATCGCATCCCGTTGCACCTCATGCGCCGAGTGCGTGGAGATCTGCCCGGTAGACGCCATCACCCTCCAAAACCACCCCACCGCCTAGCGCATTCAGCAGGCTCAGCGGGGTAATCAGCACTCCTATAGCCCCGCTGAGCCCGCTGAATGCGGAGCGAGCGGCGTGGGGGAGCCCGGAATGAGGGATCGCGGGTCGGTGGTCTCGCCCAGCTCAGCCATCCACGCCTCGACGGCTCTGGATCCACCGCCTCACTGGCAGCTCGATCTACTCTTTGACGTGGAAATTCTCATCACCGGACGGACGGGCGACCTTTCACCTGGAGCGCACCATGGGCGATGAGCCTCTCCTCGTCTGGCGCCGGATCGGCGACCACAGCATTTACCAGCGTCCGTGACGACCGCTCGATGGCCGAGCACACTGTCGACGGCAGAGCGACCCCTCGCTGATCATCCGAAGCGCGGTCGTCGAGTCGTCGATACTGACTACGGCGGGTGGAACGCGGACGTTGCCTTGGCGGACGGATGTGGGCTTGAGCGTCTCTGGCGCGAGGACCACATGTCGGCTCTGCTGGCAGAGAAACTCACCGGCTGCCTGTTCGTGTCCAGCTCCGTCGCCAACCAGGGCCACTTCTACGTGGACTCAATGCAAGATCGCCACGGCCAGATCGACGCCGTTCGTCTCCTCGAGGAAATCATCGACGCAGTCGAAACAGTTGCGCACGGGCTCCGGAGCGGGGCTAGACCGCAGTTGCGAACTTTTTTGGCAGTTCACAGGGCCGGGATGGCGCGAGAGACCGCATCGCTTCGGTGCACTCAACGCCGACAACCGTAGGTTGACGATAGGGTATCGACAACCTACGGTTGTCGCATGACGGCACCGACCCGCATGACCAACCCGGTCCGGCTCGACGAGCTGATCGATGCCATCAAGAAGGTGCACCCGGACACTCTCGATCAGCTCTCCAACGCCATGCTGGTGGCGGACCACCTCGGCGATGTGGCGGACCACCTCATCGGCCACTTCGTCGACCAGGCACGTCGTTGCGGGGCCTCCTGGACAGATATCGGCAGGAGCATGGGCGTCACCAAACAAGCGGCCCGCAAGCGCTTCGTGCCGAAGGACTCCGGCTCCGATCTGGATCCCGACCAGGGATTCAACCGTTTCACCGAGCGGGCCAGGAACGTCGTGATGGCCGCGCAGAACGAAGCACGCGCAGCAGGCAACGACGAGATCCGTCCCGAGCACCTCGTGCTCGGCCTCCTGACCGAGCCGGACGCGCTCGCCGCGAAGACGATCGTTGCGCAAGGTGTCGCGCTCAAGCACGTGCGGGACACCGTCGCGGGGGCACTGCCGGCAGCAATCGACCAGGTTCCCGATCTCATCCCTTTCGACGCAAATGCGCGCAAAGCACTGGAGCTCTCGTTCCGAGAGGCACTACGGCTGGGCCACAATTACATCGGGACCGAGCACATCCTGCTCGCACTCTTGGAACTCGGGGACGGGACAGACGTGCTCGCCGGCCTCGGGATCGACAAGCCGGCCGCAGAGGTGCACATCGCGGCTGTCGTGGCCGCCGAAGACGCCGAACATGAGCAGAATTGACCCGTAGGCAATGTCCGCGCGCTCCGAATGGCGGTTCCAAGGGTCCTGCCGAGTGCCATTCAGAGCCAACGCCGTGGGTGCTGCGCGCCGCCCTGAGGGATGAAATGCGGATTGCTGCCGATCGTGATCACCCCTACCTCGCAGCGACAGCCCTGCATGCGCCGAGTGCGACACCAGAGCTGTCAGGGCAGCTGCGGACAGCTCTCCTGTCGCACTCGGCGACACCAGAGCGGGTCACGGTCAACGTATCTCGAAGCGAATTGCAGTTGCGCCGTCAGCATCTGCTGGAAATGGGTGAGTTCGGGGTTGAGGGCGTGCTCGATGTGGTCACACGTCACGGGGTCGATGACGGCGTAGCGGACCATGATGACCAGCACGTCGCCGCCGGCGCTGTCCTCGATCCAGTACACGCCACCGGCGGCGATGCTCACCGCGTCGACCGAGACGTCGGCGCGGGCGACATCGGCTGCCGGCACCGCTGGTGCCCACCACCCGTACGGCTGCGCCGGTGGCTCACCCACTGGTCATGGCTTGCCGGCGGGACGAAGTGCGGTGTGGACCGCGCCGAGTAGGTCGATCTCTCTGCAGAAGCTCAGCGGGTGTCCGTCGGGAAGGTGTGCCCATGTGACGGCGCCCCGCGGGGTCACAGTCGGTGGCAACGGCAGCTGGCCGGTTGCTAAGCGGACCTCGTCTGGCCAGGCCAGCGGTATTCCGTACGGTTCACCCGCGATCAGGATCCGGTGTTGTGGCGCGTCGGGATGTATGAGTACCGGTGCGGGTCGGGCCTGCGCGGTGACGATGTGCGCGACGTGTTCGGCAAGGCTCACGGGCAGGATCAGTGCGGTCACGTCACCGTCGAGGGTGAGCATTACCTGGTCGCCGCGCACGGTGACCGGCCAGCCCAGCGCTGCGTAGCCCTCGGGGCCGGCCCGGCGGTGGGTCGGTGTCGGGCCTGGCAGGGGCAGTTCGTCCACCGGAGTGACCGGTTTATCTGTGGTTGCGCGGAGGATCAGACACAGGGAGCAGGGCATACCTGAACCCAGGTCGGCCGGCTCGGTCTGCTCCATAACCAGTAGCGCTCCGCAGAGAGTGCTGATCAGCCCTGATGCCGATCGGCCGGGTAATACTGCCAGATGAACGTCCTGCGCTGAGTGGCCTATTGTTTCGGCGCGCTGTCGGATCGCCATCACGGGACCGGCGCCCGTCCGGTTGGTCACGATGTCACCACGACGCGGTTGTCGTGACTCTCGTCCGGTGGCGAGGCGGGACTGACGTCTTCGGGATGCTGCGACACGGCGGCCGGAGGCCATAGGAGGCGAGACAGCCGACTCGTCCAACGGGCCAGTAGACCATCGTGTGGGGTCTTCACGTGATAGTGGGTAGGTGCGGAGGTGAGTTGCAGGCAGTTGGTACAGCGTCGCAGCGGGGGCGTCACCAGCGCCGCGGCGACGAACTGCAGCCCGCATTGTGCGAGGTACGCCCCGGTGGCTATCTGATCGTGCGCCACGGCATGCTCGGTGCCGTCGGCATTGGAGGTGACCCATGCCACCAGTGGCCTTGTTGAGACAGACTTCGCCGCCATGCCCGTCCTCCCTCGTCTCGGCTGGACGTGATAAGGAGATCGCAAGTCAGGTGATCGAGACACCCATGCCATCAGTGATCTCGACCCGCGGCATTTCCTGGTTGAACCGGGAGGTGCTGCGATGTGGACGGTGGGGATATGGTCAGTGTCCCAGGAGTGAGGGAGAGTGCAGATGTCTACGGCGATTCGAAGCCTTCGGCAGGAACAGCGTCAACTGGCTGCGGAGCTGCGTGATCGGCACAAGACTTGGGCGGAAGTCGCCGTTGTCTTCCGGGAGCGTTACCGGGTGAACGCGCGGGTGGCATTGCGGTTGGTCCGAGGGTGGAGCCAGGGTGATGCCGCGCAGCGGTGGAATGATAGATGGCCGGCGGAGCCCAAGACGTTCAAGAACTTCTCCTATTGGGAGAACTGGCCGAGCCCGACCGGGCACGCACCGTCCCTGAGCGTGCTCGCGCACCTCGCCGAGCTCTACGAATGCCGAGTCGCGGATCTTCTCGATGACGGTGCCGACTTTAGCCACCGTGACCATGCGCAATTCACACGCCGGTTACTCGACGACTTGCCCCTGGGCTACGGGAACATCACGATTGGGGAGGTGCCGCCCGGTACAGAACTGGACTTCCGTGCTTTGGCGGAACGGCTTGAGGAGATTAACATGCACGAACTAGCTCGGCTCAGTGCGCTATGGGCGCGGCAGGACGACGGCACCGTGAACCGGCGCGCGCTGTTGCTCAAACTTGGCGCAGGATTGACATTAGCTGCTTCCACTCCGGCGATCGCGAATGCTGAGCCCGATCTCGTCGAGTCGACGGTATCGGCCCCTGGGGCGGGTCCACTCGCCGGGGTCTGGCACAGCAAGTACGTCTATTACAGCAATGGTCGGGCAGCGCAGTTCGAGGGTGAGCACCACGTAGTGTTGCGTCAGCGTGGCGACCACATCTCTGCACAGAGCTTGCCGAATTCATTGGACTCGGTGCTGACTCTTGACCTCATGGTTGATGGTCCAATTCTGACCGGAAAATGGATGGAACGTACATCTTCAACCGGATATTACAAGGGCGCTGTGTACCACGGAGCTATCCAACTTCTCATCGACCCCACGGGCCGCAGCATGAAGGGGCAGTGGCTGGGTTTCGGCAAGAAGTCGAATATCAACAGTGGAGTGTGGGAGTTGTCGCGAGTAGCTGTATCGACGGCGTCGAGCGAGCTACGGAAGTTTCACTTCAAGCTATAGGGGGGGCGTCAGGTCCGGTGCGGTGCAGCCGGCGCGGCTGACCGCGACCAGCGGGGCGTCGCGACCTCCCGGCACGTCGGCGCAGTGTGCTGCGTGGTCGGCTAGGTCCCGTTGGTCGAACGGGTTGCGGTCGCGCCACCTGATCAAGCCGACGGCGCTGACCCGGCTGGCGCCCGGCCACTGGTCGACCCCCACGAGATCGACCTCGACGCTTGCGGTGCGTGTCCAGTAACCGCCGACGACTGCGGTCTCGGCCAGGCGCGGATCACTGTGGGCGAGGCGTTCCAGCGAGTCGCGCAGCCGCGCCAGCGCGAGATCACAGCGACCGCGGGCGATGTCGGGCAACGCGGGCTCGAGGAAACGTAACCAGAACCGCAGGTACGGATCGGCAACACGGTCTGGGCTCGCGGGCCGGGCGGGTCGACACCGGTAGATTGGCCGCCACTACCCGCTTGGCCTCCCGCAGCAGGCGCAGCGACCGGGCTAGCGGAGCTGCCGGCAACACCTCCTGCGGCGAGTGCATGGAGATCGCCGGTTCACCTCCTGCACCTGCTCCGTTCTGCCCTACTATGGCGACATGACTGCTGCGCATGCCCATGAGCTACCGCCCGAGTCTGGGGGGGAACTCATTCTTACTCCTGAAGAGGTCGCGGCTGTCGAAGGCGCTGGCGAGATCGTGATCCTGACCCGCGGTGGTCGTCCCGTGGCCAAGGTCCACGCCATCGATCCTGACCAGGCGTGGTTCTGGACACCAGAGTGGCAGGCCAAGGAACGCGAGGTCGATGAAGGAAGGTCGGCCGGTATCCCGGACCGGGTATTCGATTCCGGTGAGGATTTTCTGGCCTATCTGGAAGCCGTCATTGAAGATCCATCGAAGCTGTGAGCCGACGTATGCGCGGGAGCCGGCCTTCGCCCGGGATTTCGTGAAACTGGCTGATCAACAGCGGTGTCGCTTTCTTGTTGCGGTCGCGGCTATGGTGGACGACTTAAAAGCTGGCCGGACATTCCGGCCGGGTTTACGCGTGAAGAGCGTCCAGGGTTGGCCGGGCGTCTGGGAGATGACGTGGGCGCCGGACGGCCGAGCCACCTTCGAGTACGGCCCGGAGCAGCGACCTGGTGAACCCCACGTGATCTGGCGCCGGGTCGGCACGCACGACATCTTCCGCCAGCCATAATTGCGGACCCGGATTTGGCGTGGGTGGTGGTGAACAGGCTGGTGAAGGCGTGCCGGTGTGGCCAGTCGAGGGGTAGCCGCAGGGTGATGCGGCGGGATCGCCGGGCGATCCGGGCGGGCAGGGTGATCAGGTGCTGGCGCAGCGTGCCGGTGCGTGCTGTGGTGTGGAAGAGGCTGGCCAGGCAGCCGGTGGCGCGGGTGAGGTTGTGGGCGATGGCCGCCAGCGCCAGCCAGGCCGCGTTCGCGGCGAATGATCCCGAGGGCATATGTGCCAGGGTTGAGTCTTTGAGGTCGGCGTTGACCTGTTCGTTGATCGCGTGTTCGCGATGTTGTTTCTCGGTTTGCATTATTTGCAGGGTCGAGTCGGTGATGAACGCGTGGTAACGCCATGCGGTGAACAACTCGCCCTGGTCGGGTGCGACGTTCTTGTCTCTCACTCGCCGGATGATCAGCCGGACTGTGATCTGCTCCGATTGACGCCGGGACTGAGATGCGGTGTACGTGGTCTCGGTGATCTCGGCATCGGAGATCCACTGCCCGCTGTCCTCATCGTGGATCGCGTGCGGGTAGGCGATCGGAACCCAGCCCTGGGGGTCGATGGCCTCGATTGCGGCCTGGACCGGGCGGGTCTGTCTCGTGGTGATCGAGAACCGGACCCCGGCCCGGACACAGGTGCTGACTACGGCGTGACTGTCGAACGCGGAGTCCATCCGGGCTAGCAGCACACCGGTGGCGCCGGCCTGACGTGCGGTGGTGATGGCCTCAGCGACGAAGCCGGCCGCGCCCTTAGCCGAGCCTGCCGAGCCCCGGCGCAGGCGGGTACCGGCGATGACCGCAGCGGCGATCGGCGTCGAGAGCGTCGCCAGCAGGGGATGCAGTCCCCGGACCCGGGTGTATCCGTGCTCCGCGCCCTCTTTGGCATACCCCTACACGCGGCTGATCGTGGAATCCACATCCAGAAACGCATACTGATCCGCACCCGGCAGCAAAGAGGCGTTGCGGGATAAACCGGTGAGCGTCTCGCGGGCCACAGCGTCGAGCTGACGCACATTCCCCCAGGTGAACCCGCGAAGAAACGTGCCCAACGTCGACGGCGCCCGTATACCATCGAACAGCCCCGGCAACGCCCCGTGCCGGATCACCCCCAGATCATCGATCGAGTCGCCACCGGCCACCATCCCCGCCACAATCGAGGCGATCTTCGCCCCCGCATTCGCCGCGGCACTACCCGCCGACACCGGAAGCCGAACCCGCCGGTCAGCGGCTGCAGGCAACCCCACACGCCCGGCCAGCCGCAGCACCGGCACCAACCCAGCGCACGACACCAGGTTCGGTTCATCGACTATCGCTGACACCGCCGCAGCGGTATGAGAAACTCGCACCTCGTAGATGCCCTTCGAACCCGGCCTGATCGACTCTCGACAAGCCCATCATCCCAGTCGGAGGGCATCTACCCCTATCCGACACCCCCACACCGCAATTTCACCGGTGGATCCAGGTTTAGATCCGCAGCAATACAGCACGAACCCATCAGTAACCACATTGACGAGCAGCTCTTCCACTGCAGCAGGCAGGCCCACCCGCTGCTCACCGTTGAGGAGGGATGCCGCTGAGGCCAAGCGTCTCATCAGCTGACACTTACCTTCGCCGCAGCTGGCCAACGCCGGACGGCGCAGCTAGCGCTGCTCAGGGGAAAGCAGACGCAAGGCAGGTCCTGTACCGCAGTGGACAGCGTTGGGCTCGGCGCATGTCCCGCACCGGTTTCGCTGGTCACAATCAGAGTCCCCCAGGTCCATCGTCGCTGACGAGCAGTCAACGGTCCTGGCAAGGGACAAACTTGCACACGGCGTGCACAGCCGCCAGCGAACAAACGTCAGCAGGGAGTACGGGACGCTTGTACGTGGAACACTCAGGCTTATGGTTACTACTGTTGCCACAGGTGGAGCGCGTGTCGCGGAGCTGCGCAAGGCACGGGGCATCACGCAGGTGGCCTTGGCGCGCCGGGCCGGGATCTCGGTCAGTCTTTTGTCGAAGATCGAGATTGGTGACCGGACGCTCACTCCGGGCATCGCAGCCGCGATCGCCCGCCCCCTGCAGATTTCCCTGGGCGCCTTGTACGGGGAAGTCGAGGTCTCCGCGGACCAGAGCATGCTGCTGGAAAATTTGCGCACCGCGGTCCGCCGCTACGATATCCCCGACCAGTGCCCCGTGCCGGATCCCGGCCAGCTGCGCCTCGACCTGGACCAAGCCACCGCATTCCGCGAAAATGCCGACCTGACAGCCATGCTGCGCCTGCTGCCCGGTCTGCTGATTCGGGCCACCACCTACGCGCACGTGGCGGCCAGCCCGCAGGGGTGGGCCCTGCTGGCTGGCACCTACAGCCACACCTACTACCTGGCGGCGCGACACCGGTGGATGGACTTAGTCGAGATCGCCCCCACCCGCCAGGCATGGGCCGGTGGTCAACAACCGCTGCTGACCGCTGCCGCCACGGTCCAACGCGCAGGCGCCTTCCTCAACTGCGGGGACTTTGAGGGCGGGCTCACCGTGGTGGACCGAGCTATCGTGGCCGCCGAGGCAGCACTGTCCGGCGTGGAGAAGGCATTCGCCATCGGCGCCCTGCATTTGCGTGGCATGACCCTGGCGGGACGGTTGGGCGACCAAACCGAAGCCCGACGCCACATCCACGCGGCCTGGACCGCGGCCGAGGCATTCCCTACTGACGTGGTGATCCATTGTGAGCGTTTCGGTCTGTACAACACCGCCACCCATGTGTTGGCCACGGAGGGAGACCTCGGTCGCCCCCGCGACGTGATCCGTCTCGCTGACGAGCTAACCAGTAAAGACACCGGACTGCCGCCCACCCGGATCGTTGACGTGCACACCAGCACCGCCCGCGCTCATCTTGATCTAGGAAACCGGGATGGCGCGCAAACCTCGCTGGTCCAGGCATTCAACGTCGCTCCCCAAAAAGCCAAGGTCCACCCAATGAACCGCGAGGTACTCCGGGTCCTGATCTCCCTGCACCGACGCAGCAACCCCCAGCTCATCAAGCTGGCCAAACAAGCAGGACTCACCGCATAGAGATCGACTCACTTGCTAGCGCCCGACGGACGCTAGCATCTTGACACTTGAGCCAAGTTTTGCAGACGTCTCCCGCAATGGCCGCCCGTCGCACACCTCCCAGCCGCTGAGTGTGACCGTGAGTCGCCATTCGGAGCCGAATAGCGGTTCACAGCCGCCGCCGACCGCTATTCGGAGCCGAATAGCGGTTCACGTCGTGTTACTGATCAAGGTGACCCGCGTCTCGGCGGTCGCAGGCGCAGCCTCACTAGTTCCCATCGCCCGTGCGTTCACCTTGTACGTCGTCACTGCAACCCTGCGGGCGCGGTCTGTTCGTCCATGAGAGTGGCCCTTCGTGCACGCTGTGTTGCGGTGATCCGGTACCACGATCCCCAGATCACCCGCAGACCGCAACGGATTGTGAATCTCTTGTGAGTCCGGCGGCATTGGCTCGGTGATGCCCGCTCCGGCTGTGGGCGATGGCCTGGCGCAAGTGCAGCTGGGCGCGTTCTGCATCCAGACTGCGGGAGTGGTCAGCGGCGGGGGGATGGGGGGATGGGGGCGGGTTGGTTCCAGGCTCGGGCGTAGCGGCGGGCGTTGGGGACGACGTCGCGGCTGCGGTAGACGACGTAGGGGCGGACCAGGTAGCCCAGGGGGGCGCTGAACACGTGCACCAGGCGGGTGGCGGGCCACAGGGCCAGCAGGGCGAGCACGACGAGGGCGTGGATCTGGAAGCTGAGCGGGACACCGACCATCAGCTCCGGTTGTGGGGACAGGGTGAACAGGCTGCGGAACCACGGTGAGACCGTCTCCCGGTAGTTGTAGCCGCCGCCGATCAGGTTGCTGCCGACGGTGTTCAGCATCCCGGTCACGATCGCGGTGCTCAGCAGCAGATACATGATCTTGTCGATGACCGTGGTGGCCTGGCGCACCGCCACCACGGTGACCCGCCGGTACAGCAGGATCGCCAGCCCGGCGACCGTGGCCAGGCCCGACAGGGTGCCGAAGGACACTGAGACCAGGTGGTAGGCGTGGTCGGACACGCCGAGTGCGGCGGTCCAGCTCGCCGGGATGGCGATGCCGAGCACGTGCCCGCCGAGCACCGCCAGCAACCCGAAGTGGAACAGTGGGCTGCCCAGCCGCAGCAGCCGGCTCTCATGCATCTGGGAGGACCGGGTGGTCCAGCCGAACTGGTCGTGCCGGTAACGCCAGATGTGGCCGACCACGAACGAGATCAGCGCCAGGTACGGCAGGGTCATCCAGAGCAGCGTGGTCACCGGCGTCCCTCCAACTGCTCCTGCATCGCCGGGTCCACCCCGTATGTCTCCAGGCCCACCTCTTCTTCCGGTGGTCCCTGCGCGGCCAGCTCAGCGACCCGGCGCCGGTCGGCGACGTTGAGTTCCGGCAGGGTGGTACACACCGCGTCGAGCAGCGCCGCATAGGGCGACCCGCACTCGTGCAGCGACAGCCGCAGCAGTTCCACCACCGGCCGGTACTCGACCAGCAGCCGCCGGCCGGCCACCGGGTCGACGGTGGCGGCGAACTCCAGCACCACGGCTAGATGGTCCGGCAGCTCGTGTTCGCCCAGCTCGACGCCCGCCGCCCGGTAGGCGTGCTTGAACCGCAACAGCGCCATGCCGCGTTTGCGGGTGTCGCCGAAGGCGTAGTAGCTCAGGTGCAGGCAGTTGCGCCGGCGCAGGTCGAAGGTCTCGACGTAGTACGCGGCCAGCTCGAGCGGCGGTGTCCGCCGAACATGGTCCACAAACGACACCAGCGCCGCCCCCGCCGCCCCACTCAACGCCCCAGCCCCGGTAGCCAACTCATCCAGCAAGCCCAGCATCTCCGGCCCGGGGTAATCCAGCAGCAGTGCCGCAATCCGCCACACCACACGCTGGTCCCGATCGCGTTCTGGGGACAGAACGCACTTATCCGGGGCTGATAACTGCGTTCTGTCCCCCGAACGCGATCGGCCGAACCAGGCCGGGCTCATCGGGTGGGCTCCGCGGTGTGCGTGGCTGCGCCGTTGGGGGTGGGGGTGAACAGGCCGTTGGTGGTCTTGCCGTCCCAGTTGAGCAGGTTGATTCGGCGGCCCTTGTCCGCCGGTGCGACGGAGCCGTTGGTGTCGGCCGGCTGCTGCGTCAGGTGGAACTTGTCGTCCATGACGTCGAAGGCGGTCATGCCTGGGCCGCCGTCGGAGTCCAGGCTGCACCCGGTGGCCAGCGCATCCAGCCGGTGGGCATCCGAGCCGGCCGCGCTGGGGATGACGTAGCGGTGCTCGTACTTGGCGATGGCCAGCAGCCGGTACATCGCCTCGATCTCGGTCGTGGTCAGCCGCACCGACGCGGCGATCTCCGGGTCGACCGGCTCGCCGAGGTTGACCCGGCGCATGTGCGCGCGCATCGCGGCCAGCCGCTGCAACGAGGCGCGTACCGGTCCGACATCGCCCGCGGTGAACAGCTCGGCCAGGTACTCCACCGGGATGCGCAGCGCGTCGATCGCGCCGAACAGGTTGCCGGGATCCTCGCCGTCGTGCCCGGTGCTCGACAGCACGTCCACCACGGGGGACAGCGGTGGGATGTACCAGACCATCGGCATGGTGCGGTACTCCGGGTGCAGCGGCAGCGCCACCTGGTAGTCCACGATCAGCTTGTAGATCGGGGACGCCTGCGCGGCCTCGATCCACTCTTGGGAGATCCCGGCCCGCTCGGCCTCGGCCACCACCCGCGGGTCGTGCGGGTTGAGGAACACGCCCAGCTGTGCGGGGTACAGATCCTTGTCGTCGGGCACCGAAGCCGCGGCCAGCACCGCGTCGGCGTCGTAGAACACCACGCCGATGTAGCGCAGCCGTCCCACACAGGTCTCCGCGCAGACCGTGGGGATGCCCACCTCCACCCGCGGGTAGCAGAACGTGCACTTCTCGGCCTTGCCGGTCTTGTGGTTGAAGTAGATCTTCTTGTACGGGCACCCGGTGACGCATTGCCGCCAGCCCCGGCACTTGTCCTGGTCGACGAGAACGATGCCGTCCTCGCTGCGCTTGTAGATCGCACCCGACGGGCACGACGCCGCGCACGACGGGTTGAGGCAGTGCTCGCAGATCCGCGGCAGGTAGAACATGAAGGTCTGCTGGAACTCCAGCTTCACCTTGTCGGACACCTTGGCCAGTATCGGGTCGCGACCGATCTGCTCGGGGCCGCCGCCCAGGTCGTCGTCCCAGTTGGCGCCCCAGGTGACCTTCGCGTCCTCGCCGGTGATCAGCGAGGTGGGCCGGGCCGTCGGGGTGGTGTCCGACGGCGGTGCGGACAGCAGGTTGTCGTAGTCGTAGGTCCACGGCTCGTAGTAGTCGGCCACCGTCGGCAGGTCGGGGTTGGCGAAGATGTTCAGCAGCCGCTTGAACCGCGAGCCCGAGCGCAAGGTCAGCCGGCCGCGCTTGGTCAGCGTCCAGCCGCCTTTCCATTTGTCTTGGTTCTGGTACTGCCGCGGATACCCCTGCCCGGGCCGGGTCTCGACGTTGTTGAACCACGCGTACTCGACGCCGCCCCGGTTGGTCCACGCCTGCTTGCAGGTGACGCTGCAGGTGTGGCAGCCGATGCACTTGTCCAGGTTCATCACCATGGCCAGCTGTGCCATCAGTCTCATCAGTAGACCACCTCCTGGCTGCGGCGGCGGATGGTGGTGACCTCGTCGCGCTGGTTGCCGGTGGGGCCGTGGTAGTTCAGCGCGAACGACTGCTGGGCGTAGCCGCCGATCAGGTGCGACGGTTTGATCATCAGCCGGGTCAGCGCGTTGTGGATGCCACCACGCTTGCCGGTCTTCTCGATCCGCGGCACGCCCACGGTGCGCTCCTGGGCGTGGTACATGAACACGGTGCCCTCGGGCATCCGGTGGCTGACGATCACCCGGGCGACCACGATGCCGTTGCGGTTGATCGCCTCGATCCACTCGTTGTCCACCACGCCGATCTTGGCGGCGTCCACATCGGACATCCAGATGGCCTGCCCACCGCGGGACAGCGTGAGCATGTGCAGGTTGTCCTGGTAGGCGGAGTGGATGGACCACTTCGAGTGCGGGGTGAGATACCGCACGGTGACCGCGCTCTGCCCATTGTTCGGCCCGCCGAAGTGCCCGTTGCGGCTCTCAGCGCCGACGGCCGGCTCGCCGAACAGGGCCGTCATGTCCAGCGGCGGCCGGAAGATCGGCAACTGCTCACCGAGCTCGGACATCCAGTCGTGGTCGAGGTAGAAGTGCTGCCGGCCGGTCAGCGTGTGCCACGGCTTGAGCCGCTCGGTGTTGATGGTGAACGGGGAATAACGCCGGCCGCCGGCCTCGCTGCCCGACCACTCCGGTGATGTGATCACCGGCACCGGGCGGGCCTGGGTGTCGGCGAAGGTGATCCGCTTGCCCTCGTTCTCCGCGGCGAGGTCGGCGAGCTTGGTGCCGGTGCGCCGCTCCAGGGCCTCGAAGCCCTCGACGGCCAGCCGCCCGTTCGTGGTGCCGGACAGCGCCAGGATGGCCTCGGCGGCGTGGGTGTCCTTGGCCAGTGACGGCCGCCCGGCGGCGCGCCCGGAGATGACCGCGCCATTGGCGGCCCTGAGGTAGTCGACCTCGGCATCGGGGTGGACGGTGACGCCCTTGGTGGTCAGGCCGACCCGCTCCACCAGCGGGCCGAGTGCGGCCATCTTCTCGCCGACCGCCGGGTAGTCGCGTTCCACCACGAGCAGCCGCGGCATGGTCTTGCCGGGGATCGGCTCGCACTCGCCGGCCTTCCAGTCCAGCACCCGGCCGCCGGGCTGGGCGGTGGCGTCGCCGGTGTCGTGCAGCAGCGGGACCGCCACAATGTCCTGGCGCACCCCGAGGTGCTTCTCGGCCAGCCAGGAGAAGCCGCGGGCGATCCGGTGAAACGCCTCGAAGTCGGTCTTGGTCTCCCACGGCGGGGAGATCGCGGGGGAGAAGGCGTGCACATAGGGGTGCATGTCGGTGCTGGACAGGTCGTGCTTCTCGTACCAGGTGGCGGCGGGCAGCACCACGTCGGAGAACAGTGTGGTGCTGGTCATCCGGAAGTCCAGCGACAGCAGCAGGTCGAGCTTGCCCACCGGTGCCTCGTCGCGCCAGGTGACCTCGGCCGGGCGCACCCCGTCGTGGTCGGTGGCCTGCAGGTTGGAGTCACTGCCCAGCAGGTGGCGCAGGAAGTACTCGTTGCCCTTGGCCGAGGAGCCCAGCAGGTTGGCCCGCCACACCGTCAGGCACCGCGGGAAGTTCTCCGGCGCGTCGGGGTCCTCGCAGGCAAACCGCAGGTGCCCGGTGCGCAGCCCGTCCACGACGTGTTGCGCGGCGTCCTTGCCGAGATGTCTCGCCTCGTCGGCCAGGTCCAGCGGGTTGCGGTTGAACGTCGGGTAGCTGGGCATCCAGCCCAGCCGGCTGGCCAGTGCGATGTTGTCGGCCGCGGTCCGCCCGGCGAAGCGTCCTTTCGCCAGCGGGGAGGCCATCGCCTCGGCGGTGAACGGGTCGTAGCGCCACTGGTCGGTGGCCAGGTACCAGTAGATGGTGCCCTGCATCTGCCGTGGCGGGCGTTGCCAGTCCAGGCCGAAGGCCAGCGTCGACCAGCCGGTGATCGGCCGGCACTTCTCCTGGCCGACGTAGTGCGCCCAGCCGCCGCCGTTGACGCCCTGGCACCCGGTGAGCATCACCAGCGCCAGGAACGACCGGTAGGTCTGGTCGGAATGGAACCAGTGGTTGGTGCCCGCGCCCATCAGGATCATCGACCGGCCACCGGAGCGCTCGGCGTTGTCGGCGAACTCCCGGCCGATCCGCTCCGCCGCGGCCGCCGGCACTCCGGTGATCGGTTCCTGCCAGGCCGGGGTGCACGGTTGCGTGGCGTCGTCGTAGCCGGTCGGCCAGCTGCCGGGCAGGCCCGGTCGGTGCACTCCGTACTGCGCCAGCAACAGGTCGAACACGGTGGTGACCAGCGTGCCTGCGACCGTCCGGGTCGGCACTCCGCGGCGCAGCACGCCGGGCTCGGCGGTGTCGAACCGGGGCAGGTCGATCTCTGCGGTGTCGCTGCCGTGCAGGGTCAGCAGCGGGTCCACGCCGTCCAGGTCGAGGTTCCAGTGGCCTTCCCCGGAGTGGGTGAACCGGTGGCCCAGCGAGCCGTTCGGGACCACCGGTTGTCCGGTGACCCCGTCCAGCAGCACGGTCTTGGACTCGGCGCCCTCGGCCGCGTCGCCCAGATCTGCCGCAGTGAGGAATTTGCCGGGGACCCAGGCGTCCTCTCGTTTTTCCAGAGTGACCAGGAAAGGCAGATCGGTATAGCGCTTGACGTAGTCGGTGAACCGCGGTGTCTGCCGATCGACGAAGAACTCCTTGAGGATCACGTGTCCCATCGCCATGGCCAGCGCGGCGTCGGTGCCCGGCCGGGCCGGCAACCACTCGTCGGCGAACTTCGTGTGGTCGCCGTAGTCCGGCGACACGACGATCACCTTCTGACCCCGGTAACGGGCCTCGGTCATGTAATGCGCGTCCGGTGTGCGGGTGACCGGGACGTTGGAGCCCCACATGATCAGGTAGCCGGCGTCGAACCAGTCAGCGGACTCGGGCACATCGGTCTGGTCGCCGAACACCTGCGGTGAGGCCACCGGGAGATCGGCGTACCAGTCGTAGAACGACAGCATCGCGCCGCCGATCAGCGAGATGAACCGGGCCCCGACGGCGTGGCTGACCATCGACATCGCCGGGATCGGCGAGAACCCGGCCACCCGGTCCGGGCCATACTTCTTGATCGTGTGCACGTGCGCAGCCGCGACGATCTCGGTGGCCTCCCACCACTCGGCCCGCACGAACCCGCCCATGCCGCGCGCCGCCTTGTACCGGCGGGCCTTCTCGGGATCGTCGACCAGGTCCGCCCAGGCCAGCACGGGGTCCTTGAGCCGCTGCTTGGCCTCCCGGTACAGCTCCAACAGCGTGCCGCGCACATACGGGTAGCGCACCCGGGCCGGGGAGTAGGTGTACCAGGAGAACGACGCACCGCGCGGGCAGCCGCGCGGCTCGTACTCCGGCTTGTCCGGGCCGATCGACGGGTAGTCGGTCTGCTGCGACTCCCAGGTGATGATCCCGTCCTTGACGTAGATCTTCCACGAGCAGGAACCGGTGCAGTTCACCCCGTGGGTCGAGCGCACCACCTTGTCGTAGGCCCAGCGGTCCCGGTAGAAAACATCCGCCGACCGGCCACCGATCTGGTGCAGTGTGCGCCCATCGGCCGATGCCTCCCCGCGCTGGAAATGCCGGCCGATGCGCAGCAGAGAATCAGTGAAGTCGGTGTCCATTCCGTCGGGATTTCCGACGCTGGGATTTCCGACGCTGGGATTTCCGACGCTGGGACTGCCGACGTGGGGGCTGCCGTTGCGGATATCGGGCACAGGCGCCACCTTTTCGGGCGATAATTCACGTTCGGGGAGCTTGCTCGTTTACCCTAGACTGCGGTTTCCGGGCCTTCAAGAAGGATCATGAACGCTCACATCGTGGCCAGGATGACGGTGCGATGTACGTAACATGCCGGTCATGTGCCGGACTGGCCGGTGCACGTCTCATCGATGCTGTGAGCTGCTACGACAACCTTGCCCCCGGTCGGGCTGGCCATGCTCAGGAGAGAGTGTGGATCACGGCTCTCTGTTCCACAGTTTCCGGCTGCTTTACATAGCGTAACACGCCGGTTACCTCACGCCGAGTGATCAATACTTTTCGGGTGGTTATGTGGCCGTGTTTTCCAGCCGCGTTTCCGGATGCCCGGTTGGTCTCTTCGTCGCGAGGCGGCAGTTTGATCTTTGGTGCCTGCCACGGTAGGCACCGAGTTTTTGCCTGCACAGCTGCAGTCCGGTGCCGGCCAGGGTCGTTGCCGGCCGGGACCGGCAGCCTCGTCCGAGGTGACCGCCCGCGTCGCCAAGCCGGCTGCAACCGCGGACCGGCTGGACCCGGCACGCTTTCGGGGAGAATTTCTTGGCCAGCGCGCCAATGGCGGACCGAATTCCTGTCGTGCTATCCGGCAGAATCGTCGAGAAGGGCACGCTTGGGGCCGTCGATGAGCTGCTGTATCCTTTACCGGAACTCGTCACGATCCAGGCGTTGAGATATGACGTCAGCCGTGAAGTCGACAATAACTTCTTACGAAGTGGATATCTTGAGTAGATACGGGGCGCTTATGTTCGGCCGGAACTTACTACTGTTTGCTCAGGCGTTGGTACGGTCGCCGCGCGAGGTGGGTGCCATCGCGCCCAGTTCGTTCGTGCTCGGTGACCGGCTCGCCGCCGTGGTGCCCCGCAGAGACGATGCGGTTATCGTCGAGCTCGGCGCGGGCACCGGGGTGGTCACGGCAAGGATCGAACGTCGGCGTTCGCCCGCATCGACCTTTCTCGCGTTCGAGCGCAACCCTCAGCTCGCGAGGGAGGTGGCACGGCAGGCGCCCCGGGCCCACGTGATCGCAGACGACGTGCGGAGCCTGCGGCTGCACCTGGCGGAGCGCGGTCTGACCACCGTGGACGCCATCGTGTGTGGTCTGCCGTGGGCCAACTTCTCGGAGCCCGAGCAGAGCGAGTTGCTCGACGTCATCACGAACGCGCTGGGTGCCGGCGGAGTCTTCACCACGTTCGCCTACGTGCACGCTCTCGTCCTGCCGCAGGCTCGCCAGTTCCGGGACGCGCTTACCGCCCGCTTCGACGAGGTGCTGCCCACCCGTGCGGTGCTGCGCAATCTTCCTCCGGCGATCACCTACGTCTGCCGTACACCGCTCAGGCGACGCTGACGGTCGAGGACGCGCGGCCTGCACGCTCGAAAACCCGTACCCCGTACCCCGTACCCCGTACCCCGTACCCCGTACCCCGTACCCCGTACCCCGTACCCCGTACCCCGTACCCCGTACCCCGTACCCCGTACCCCGTACCCCGTACCCCGTACCCCGTAC
>JBOHGE010000014.1:39992-102181 GCA_050700055.1 Pseudonocardiaceae bacterium | reverse complement strand
CGCCGAGTGCGACATCAGAGCTGCCGGGGCGGCTGCGGACAGCCCTCATGTCGCACTCGGCGACACCAGAGCGGGTCGCGGTCACCGTATTTCGAAGCAAGCAAGCGACGCTGCGGCGTGCCGCAAGCCGTAGGGTCTGCACGCCAACGGCGAGTGGACCTGCTCCTCGGTAAGCGCCGAGACCCGCCCTGGCCCACGTCTGCCGCGTGCTGGCCTCGTTGAACGGCCCACCGCGCTCTTGTGGAGCACCCGCCCGGCTTCCTTGGCCCCGGAGGTCTCCAGGTGTGCGTGGAGCAGGCTGACCAGCCCGGCGGGGATCGGCACGATCTGCACCGCGTGGGATGCTCGCCACTTGAGCGCGCGACGGTCGTGAGCTCCGCTGTCGGGCTACGCCACGATCACCCGACGTCCCGGACACCTCGGCCCTGGTGTCACTGTCGGTGACGTCCGGGGGGCGGGCTCTGACAGAGGACGGTCAGAGAAACGTCGGCGACGCCTCTGCGGACACTGGGTTAGGCGCAATGCCACTTAGTTAAGCGACGGTGGGGATGTCGTGGTGACCGGATGACCCGCGGCTGACTTAGCGACATTGGGGTTAGGCGGGTTTGCGGCCCCACGCCTGAAAGAACAACATATAGATGACGAAGGTCTCGGGCTGGGCCAGGTGCTCCCGCAGTTCCGCGGTCAGGCCGTCTAGCTGCTCAGCGGTGCGGAACCCACCATTGATGATCCGGTCGCGGAAGATGCCGATGAACGTAAGTAGCAGCGTCTGGTAGGGATCGCTCGAGCGCCAAATGTGGGCGTGCGCGTCTACGGAAATATCGGTCAACCCGGCATGACGGAGTAGCGCGGGCATGCGGCGACCGATGAACGGGTCCAGTCCGGCGGCCTTCCATGCGGCGATGAGTGCCTCGAACAGCACCGTCCACGCTGGGTGCGCTGGTTCGCAGCTCCACGCAGTCATATCAGTGTTCTCAACGGCGATCCATCCTCCGGGGCGCACCACACGGATCATCTCGGCCACGACGTCCTGCGGCGACGGAACGTTGATGAGTACCAGGCGCTCGTGGGCGAGGTCGAAGTAATCCGCGGGCAGTCCGGTGGATACTGCGTCCCCCTGGACCAGTTCGACGTTGGTCAGGCCATGCTCGGCGATGGTGCCTTCGGCGAACTCGATCATGCGAGGCTCGTTGTCCAGCCCCACAACCTCGCCGGTCGGCCCGACGCGCGCGCTGAGCAGATCCAGCACGCCTAGCGGACCGCAACCCACATCAAGGGCGCGTTGCCCTGAGCTGATTCCTAGTCGTTCGAGTAGGCGCTCGGATTCTGGGCGGTGTATCTCGCACTGGGTGAGCAGGCGTGCATATTCGCTGTCATCGGCCCCAAGGATGTACTGGGGGGTGGCGCGTTGTGCCATCTGGTCAGTATGGGGCAGGCGGTCAGGATCGGGCTGCCCAGGGCGGGGGTGCTGATCAGGCCCGGAAGCGTGCCGACCGGGGCTGTCTAAGGTCGCTCTCAGGCAGGAGGTCCACACTGGCCGCATGCGCATCCTCGTGGTCGATGACGACCGGGCGGTCCGGGAGTCGTTGCGCCGGTCGTTGCAGTTCAACGGCTACACCGTGCAGCTCGCCGGAGACGGCCAGCAGGCCATGGACGTGCTGGCCGCGCAGCGACCCGACGCGATGGTGCTCGACGTGATGATGCCCAGGGTGGACGGCCTGGAAGTGTGCCGGCGGCTCCGCGGTAGCGGCGATGACCTGCCCATCCTGGTGCTCACCGCCCGGGACGCGGTCTCCGACCGGGTCGCGGGGCTGGATGCCGGCGCGGACGACTACCTACCCAAGCCGTTCGCGCTGGAAGAGCTGCTCGCTCGGCTGCGCGCACTGCTGCGCCGGTCTCCACCCGACGATGTCGGCGGTGTCAGCCCGACGCTGTCCTTCGCCGACCTCGTCCTGGACCAGGGCACTCGCGAGGTCACCCGGGCGCAGCGCCGGATCAGCCTCACCCGCACCGAGTTCACCTTGCTGGAGCTGTTCATGCGGCACCCCCGGCAGGTGCTCACCCGGGGCCGCATCCTGGAAGACGTCTGGGGCTACGACTTTCCCACTTCCGGTAATGCTCTGGAGGTCTACGTCGGGTATCTGCGGCGCAAGACCGAGGCGGCCGGTGAGTCCAGATTGATCCACACCATGCGGGGGGTGGGTTACGCGTTGCGGGAAACGCCCCCGTGATCCCAGCACCAACTCGGACCGCCGACCTGAGTTTCCGGAGCCGGCGGATTTCGCTGCGCACCCGGGTCACCGCGCTCACCGCGATCTGCGTCGGCAGCGCCGTCGCGCTGGTGTCGCTGGCCGGCTTCTTCACGGTCCGTACCAGCCTCTACGACCAGCTCGACATCACATTGTTGCAGCGCGCGGACTCGTTGCGCAGCCCCCTGGCCACCGCCGAGCAGCTCGGTGGCATACCTAGGAGCTTCTTCAGCGCGGCCGATATCAGGGTCGGCTTGATACTCGACGACATCGGCCACTACTACGTCGGCGGTGACCTGGAGCTGGGCCCCGCCGAGCTCGCCGTGGCGCGCCGGGAGCAGCCCCAGTCGTTGCGTACGGATCGCAAGCGTGACCTGCGCATCGCCGCTGTGCCGGCGGGACCCGGCGCCGCCTTGGTGGTGGCCCAGGGGCTGGACACCACGCGCAACACCCTGTCGCGGCTGAGTCTGGTGTTGATCCTGGTCGGCGGCGCCGGGGTGCTGCTGGCCGCGGCTGCGGGCACCGCGGTGGCCCAGGCGGGGTTGCGCCCGGTGCAGCGGTTGACCGAGGCGACCGAGCGGGTCGCGCGCACCGGCGACCTGCAACCGATCGCGATCTCCGGTGACGACGAGCTCGCCCGCCTGACGGGCAGCTTCAACAGCATGCTCGGCGCGCTGGCCGAGTCGCAGGATCGGCAACGCAGGCTGGTCGCCGATGCCGGGCACGAGCTGCGTACCCCGCTTACGTCGTTGCGCACCAACCTGGAGCTGCTCGCTGCCTCCGACCGTCCCAACGCTCCTTCGCTGTCCGCGCAGGACCGCAGGGAGATCTCCGACGATGTGCGAGCACAGGTGGAGGAGCTGTCCACCCTGGTCGGAGACATCGTCGAGCTGGCTCGCGAGGATGCTCCGCAGGTGGTGCACGAGCCGGTGGAGCTGCCGGAGGTGGTGGAGCGGGCACTGGCCAGGGCGGGTCGCCGGGCGCCCGGGGTCCGCTTCGAGGTCGATCTGGCGCCGTGGCGGCTGCTCGGTGATGCCAACGCGTTGGAGCGCGCGGTGCTCAACCTGCTCGACAACGCCGCCAAGTGGAGCCCCCCCGACGCGACGGTGACCGTGCGGCTGGCGCCGACCGGCACCGGCACGGCCGCCCTGGACGTAGCCGACGCCGGGCCGGGGATCGCCGAGTCCGACCTGCCGTACATCTTCGAGCGGTTCTACCGCTCACCGACGGCCCGCACCCTGCCCGGCTCCGGGCTGGGCCTGGCCATCGTGGCGCAGGTCGCCGCCCGCCACGGCGGTAAGGTGCGCGCCAGCCGGAGCCCGGCGGGTGGCGCGCTGATGACTCTCGAACTGCCCGGCCGACCATCCACATGACACGCCCAGGGGGCTCACATGGACATCTCAGAAAACCAGTACACCCTAGAGACATGACCGACGAGACGCCGCGACCGCAGCAGCCTGGCGACCCACAGGGACCGACGCCCGGGTGGAACAGGCCCTACGGTGCCGCACCGCCGTACGACAGCACTCCCACCGAGGTCTGGCCCGTCCACAGCGGCGCCACGCCACCTACCGCGCCGATCGGCCTGCCGCCTGCCGGTCCGCGGCGCAGCGGGCTCGTCCGGGGTGCCGTGGTGCTGGCGCTGGTGGTGGGACTGGCTGCGGGCGGCGTCGGGGGCGTCGTCGGCTACCAGTTGGCGGGCACTGGATCCGGATCCGGTGTGATCAGCGCTTTGGACCTGCCGGTGCCAGGGGCCCAGCCGGTCGCCAACCTGCCTGGCGGCTCGGTCGAGCAGGTGGCGCAAAAAGTGACCTCCAGCGTGGTCCAGCTACAGGTGCGTGGCCCTCGAGCAGCTGGCGAGGGCAGCGGGATCGTGCTCAGCGCCGACGGCCTGATCCTCACCAACAACCACGTCGTGGCACCGGCGGTGTCCGGTGGCGACCTCGTCGCCGTCTTGCAGGACGGTCGCTCAGCGCCGGTGGAGATCGTCGGTCGGGCGCCCTCTTTCGACCTTGCCGTGGTGCGGGCTCAAGGTCTCGACGGTCTGACCCAGGCTCAGCTGGGCAGCTCGGAGAACGTTCGGGTCGGGCAAGAAGTGGTGGCGATCGGCTCGCCGCTGGGCCTGTCGGGCACCGTGACCAGCGGTATCATCAGCGCGGTGGACCGTCCGGTACGGGCCGGCGGCGAGCGCAGCAGTCAGGAAACCGTACTTGACGCGATTCAGACCGACGCCGCGATCAACCCCGGTAACTCCGGTGGCCCGCTGACCGACATGCAGGGCCGGGTGATCGGCATCAACACCGCCATCGCGTCGCTGGGTATCGGTGACGGGCAGGGCGGCTCGATCGGCCTGGGTTTTGCCATCCCGATCGACCAGGCCAGACGGATCGCCAATGAGCTCGTCCGCACCGGTCAGGCAACCCAGGCCATCCTCGGGGTGAGTGTGCCGCCCGGCCGGCCCCAGGACGGCGAAGCAGTGATCCAGCAGGTGATGCCCGATGGTGCCGCTGCTGTTGCCGGGATCCAGCCAGGCGAGATGATCACTAAATTGGACGACCGGCTGATCGACAGCGGCGATGCATTGATCGCGGCGGTCCGCTCGCATGACCCGGGTTCCCAGGTCACGCTTACTGTCAAGAACCCGGTCGGAGTAACCCGGCAGGTTCAGGTCACCCTCGGCAGCCAGCAGGTCGGGGCCTCCTGATCGGGCGTGCCCAGGGCTTGATGCGGACCTGGTTCCCAGCCCTGATCGCGTCCGGCTACGGTGCTCGTCATGGAACGCAGCGTGCGCAACCTCGGGCGGGCTCTCGTCGTGATCGTCGATGATCGGGTGGCCCACGGTGAGCACGAGGATGCCACCGGCCCGCTGGTCACCGAGCTGCTCGAGGAAGCCGGTTTCGTCGTGGACGGTTCGGTGGCGGTGGCCGGCGAGTCGGTGGACATCCGCAATGCGCTGAACACCGCGGTGATCGGCGGAGTTGACCTGGTGGTGACCGTCGGCGGTACCGGGGTGTCGCCGCGGGACGTCACCCCGGACGCCACGGCCGGTGTGCTGGACCGCCCGGTACCGGGAATCGCCGAGGCCATCCGCGCCTCCGGGCTGGCCGCCGGAGCTGTGGACGCGGGCCTTTCTCGCGGGATGGCTGGAGTGTCGGGCAGCACCTTGGTGGTCAACCTGGCACCGTCGCGGGCAGCGGTCCGCGACGGGATGGCCACTCTCACGCCCCTGATCGGAAGGGTGATCGAGGAGCTGTCCTGGCCGGGGCAGGACTGAATCCCACCACGGCGGGCCCGGAAAGTTGTGGTGGTGGGCCCGCAGGGTGGGACATGCTCAGGATCTGCTGTGCACTGTGCCGTTTCGGCTCAGTGCCTCGCCGACCAGCTGGCTCACGTTCTCGATCTGGTCGTGGTAACGCCCGCCGGTGGCCTTGTCCACGGTGGCGACCGCAACCTCCACGCCCTTGACGGCGAAGGGAACGGCTTTCTCGACATAAGGGGCAGCCTTTTCCAAGGCTTGATCGACAATCGGGCCGGCCGTTTCAGCGACCTTTTCGGCGTAGGGGCCGACTTTGTTGATGGCTTGCTCGACGAGCGGGCCGGCCATCCCCCTGGCCTGCTCGACGAAGGGGCCGGCTTTCTCCCTGGCCTGCTCGACGTACGGGCCGGCCTTCTCCATGGCCTGCTCGACCAAAGGAGCGGCCTTGTCCATCGCCTGCGCGACGAGCGGGCCGGCCATGTCGACGGCCTGCCCCACCACATCCTTGATCTTGTTCGTTACACTCATGTTCGATGCCCTTCCGCTTGCCAGTGGGAACCCTATCCTGGCACTGGGATGGAGTAGCGGGAAGTGATCGGTACCGGACTATCCCGTGTCATCACGCAATTGGGGAGGAGATGAGCGTGTCCGAAGCGGCGACGGACCGGGCGCGGCGGCTGTATCGGGTGTTCGGAGACGTCCTGCCCGATACCACTGCCGACGATCAACCCGAGGTAGCGCTTGACGAGCGGGACCGGTGGCTGCGGGACAATCGCCCCCCGCATCATGATCTCAGCGAAGGGTGACGGTCAGCGTCTGGGACAGCGAGGCAGCCGCGACCCGAGTCGCCGCCGTGGGGTCCAGCGCAACCAGGACCAGCCGGCCGTCGCGGGCCGCGGCTTGAGAGCCGGCGGCTAGCACCGCGAGCACCCGCGCGTTGCGCGCCAGCACCACCGGCTCATCCTGCCGTTCGCCGACGGTGACCACGTCCACCGCTGCACCGGGGTGCAACAGGGTGGCTATGTCCGGGTCGGCCAGCCGCAGCGGGACGCTCACCGCATCCTGATCCGTCCGGACCGCTTTGGTGAGATCAGGACCAGCCAGCCGCACATCGGTCAGCGGCTCACCGCGCCGGACCGGTGCGGCCAGGGTCCGGCCCAGTACGGTCGCCGAGGTGCGGGCAGCGCCGTCGGGTACCACCTGGCCGGGTAATCCACTCATGGTCACCTCGCTTTCCTGTAGCACGGTGCCCGGAGCCAGGTCCCGCGCAGCGACCACCACCGCAACGGAGGATTCCCTGCCGGGCGCCAGTGCCAGCACGGCGGCGACGCCGACGAGCACCGCGGCGATCCCCCGGCGCAGCAGCAGCGTCCGCCCGAATCCGGACCCTCGCCACAGCACATCCCATCGCTCCCGCAGCAGCGGCGCCAACGTGCGTGGATTGCCGGAGTGCTTCCCGAGTCGCTGTCCAAGATGCCGCCATCGTCCCACTTCCTGCCTCCGATCCTGTGGTGTCTCAGGACCGTGAGGTTAGGCAGGATCGGGCTGTTGCCGCAGGCGGTCAGTGCCCGGCTGTGGATAACCGGGTGGTTGGGGATAACTGGCCGGCGGCGATCAGGAGGAAGAGGCGGACGGTGTGGGAGCGGACGAGGACGCTGCTGCGGATTTCGATTCGGAGCTGGTGTTCGCGGAGGTGGACGTCGAGCCGGATTCCGGCGTGGACTTGCCGTTGGTATCGGACTCCGATTTGCCGTTGGCACCTGGCTTGGCCCCGTCAGCGGCGCGGCTGTCGTTTCGGTAGAAGCCACTGCCCTTGAAGACGATGCCCACCGACGTGAACAGCTTGCGCAGCCGGCCGGCGCACTCGGGGCAGTCGGTCAGCGACGGGTCGGTGAACTTCTGCACGGTGTCGAAGTGATGCTCGCACGCGGTGCACGCGTAGGAGTAGGTCGGCACGTCTCGCCTCCACGTACTGGCACTCTGCCCGCGAGAGTGCCAACGACCATGATAGCAAGGTTGCCGCTGGGGCCCGTCGCACGGACGCTCAGCAAGGCAACGTGAGCAGGCCCCGTCCAGGGGTCAGGACCGCGGAGACCCCGACATCGTGTGCTTGCCTCGGCAGCGCAACGGTGAGCACCTCGTCGTCTCGGACGATGGCCACCAGCGGGGTGCCCGTGACGGCCAGCGGCAGAGTCCGATCGTAGTGCCCGCCGCCGCGGCCCAGCCGAGTTCCGCGGCAGTCGACGGCCAGCGCCGGCACCAGCACCAGCACCGCGGTGGCGATCGCTGCGCAGCCCAACCGCGGCCCGATGGGCTCGCGCAGCCCGAGCCGGCCGGCCTGAAGCGACTCCGGGCCGGTGTAGCCGGCCCAGTCCAGCGGTCCTACCGGGCGCACCACGGGCAGCAGCACCCGGCAGCCACGGCGCACCAGGCCGTCGAGCAGCGCCGACGATCCCGGCTCGGCGCCGACCGGCCAGTAGGCACAGACCGTGCCGGGTGACTCCATCGGTAGCGGGGCCGCCGCGAGGGCCGCCGCTTCTGCCTCCCGCACCGCCACCGGCACCGCTTGCCGCGCCGCGGACAGCCGCCGCCGCCACTCCCACTTGACGCCCTCGTCCACCGCACCGCCTTCGTCCACCGCACCGCTCGACCATGGCGACTTATCGCTGTGATCGGCGCCCGCTGACTGCGATAAGTCTCCATGTGGCGCTTGGTGGGCTGCGTGGGCCGATAGGGTCGGTGGTTATGAGTTCCTTGAGTTCGTCCGGCCGGGTGTTTCGCACCGCGGTGGTGCCGGCTGGTGGGCTGGGCACCCGGTTGCTGCCGACGACCAAGACCGTGCCCAAGGAGCTGCTGCCGGTGGTCGACACCCCGGCGATCGAGTACATCGCGGCGGAAGCGGCTCAGGCCGGCGCCGACCGGCTGGTGCTCGTCATCTCCCCGGGCAAGGAGTCGGTGGCGGCGCACTTCGAGCCCAGCCCGGATCTGGAGGCCGAGCTACGCGGGCGGGACAAGAACGCGCTGCTGGCCAAGGTGCGCCGGGCCGCCGAGCTGATCCGAGTCGAGGTGGCGCTGCAGCACAAAGCGCTGGGTCTCGGGCATGCGGTGGGTTGCGCTGAGCCGTTGCTGACCGAGGCCGACGACGCCGTGGCCGTCTTGCTGCCCGACGATTTCGTGCTGCCCCCCGGGGTGCTGGCCAGGATGGCCACCATCCGCCGGCGGTACGGCGGCAGCGTGCTGTGCGCCTTCGACGTGCCGCGGGAGCAAGTCAGTGCCTATGGCGTGTTCGACGTCGCCGATACCGACGACCCGGACGTCAAGCGGGTGTGCGGGATGGTGGAGAAGCCGGCCCCCGAGGTGACGCCGTCGACGTTCGCCGCCGCCGGCCGCTACCTGCTGGACCGCGCGGTGTTCCGCGCGCTGCGGCAGATCGCCCCCGGCGCTGGGGGGGAGCTGCAGCTCACCGATGCCGTGGCGGTGTTGATCGATGAGGGCCACCCGGTGCACGTGGTGGTGCATCGCGGCAAGCGCCACGACGTGGGCACGGCGGCTGGGCTGGTTCGGGCTTCGGTGGACTTCGCGCTCGCGGATCCGGTGATCGGCCCTGAGCTGCTGGCATGGTTACGCGAGAGGGTGGAGCAGGAGACCGGGTGAGGTCGCTGGACGAGCAGCTCGGGCGGGTACTGGAGGCCGCGGTGCGGCCGGCGCCGGTACGGGTCGCGATCTCTGAGGCGCAGGGGATGATGTGTGCTGAAGAGATTGTGGCGCACCGACCGTTGCCCGGTTTCGACCAGGCAGCGGTCGACGGATACGCGGTCCGCAGCGTGGACGTCACGGACGTTCCGGTCACGTTGCCGGTGGTCGGTGAGATCGCGGCGGGCTCGCGGCAGCCGATGCGGCTGCAACCCGGCCAGGCGGTCCGGGTGGCGACCGGCTCCGCGCTGCCCGCGCTGGCCGATGCGGTCGTCCCGCTGGGGCACACCGACGACGGGGTGGAGCATGCCGCGCGGATCACCGTCGGACGTGCGGTGCCGTCCCGGGCCTACGTGCGCCGGGCCGGGGAGGACGTGCAGACCGGAGACGTCGCGGTGCGTCCCGGCGCGGTGATCGGCTCGGCGCAGGTGGGGTTGCTCGCCGCGGTGGGGCGGGCCAAGGTGCGGGTGCACCCGAGACCGAGGTTGTCGGTGCTGTCGGTCGGTGATGAGTTGGTCGACGTCGACCGCATGCCGGGCGCCGGGCAGCTTTACGACGTCAACTCCTACGCGCTGGCCGCCGCCGCCCGCGACGCCGGTGCCGAGGTGCACCGGGTCGGCATCGTGCCCAGCGACCCGTCCCGGCTGCGCGACGTGGTGGAGGGGCGGTTGCTGCTGTCCGAGATCGTGGTGCTGACCGGCGCGGTGGGCGGATCCATCGGCGATGAGATTCACCAAGCGCTGGCCGAGCTCGGCCCGCTGGATGTGCAGCGGGTGGCGATGCATCCCGGTTCGGTGCAGGGTTTCGGTCGGCTCGGCCCTGACTCGGTGCCCACCTTCTTGTTGCCCAACAACCCGATCAGCGCGCTGGTGGTCTTCGAGGTGCTGGTGCGGCCGCTGATCCGGCTCGCGTTGGGTAAACGCAATCCCCACCGCCGCACCATCAGCGCCCGGTTGTTGTCGCCGGTGACGTCGATCGCGGGTCGTCGTGGGTTCCTGCGCGGCCAGTTGCTGCGCGATCCCGACACCGGTGAGTACCTGGTGCAACCCCTCGGTATCTCCGGAGCCCATCTGCTGACCTCGCTGGCTGAGGCGAACTGCCTGATCCTCGTCGACACGGACACCACTGAGGTGGCGGCCGGCGAGGAAGTGCTGGTGAGCTTCCTGGCTCAGCGAAACTGACACACCGTGTTCGCGTACGGGTTCAACAGCCGCCCTGGGGGTCGCCATCCCGGTTGGCCGGCCCGGCTCGGCCCGGTGCGGGTGGCTGCGGGGCAGGTGGCGCTGCGCCCGGTCCGGTTGCGCGACGGCGCGGCGTGGAGCCGGTTCCGGTTACGGGACGAGGCGTATTTGCGACCCTGGGAGCCCGACGCGGAGGGTGGCTGGGCGGAGCGCTCCACCACGATAGCCTGGCCGGTGCTGTGCAGTGGGCAGCGCGCGACGGCACGGCGCGGCCAGGCCCTGCCGTTCGCCATCACGCTGGACGACCAGCTCGCCGGGCAGATCACGCTGGGCAACGTGGTGCGCGGCTCGTTGCGCTCGGCGTGGGTCGGCTACTGGGTGGAGTCAACGGTGGCCGGGGGTGGGGTCGCCACCGGGGCGGTGGCGTTGGCAGTGGATCACGCATTCGGACCGGTCGGGTTGCACCGGGTCGAGGCCACGGTGCGCCCGGAGAACGTGGCCAGCCTGCGGGTGCTCGCCAAGCTCGGGTTCCGCGACGAGGGGCTGCTGCGGCGTTACCTGGAGGTCGACGGCGAGTGGCGGGACCATCAGCTGCTGGCGGTGACCCTCGACGAGATCGGCGCCGGGCTGGTGTCCCGCCTGATCCGCGCGGGCTACGCCCGCCTGCCCTGACTCCGGTGCCGCAGGCGATCATCACCGGCGCGCCTCCGGGCTTCGAGTGCCCGCGCTGATTACTGTGACCGAGCGTAACGCAGCGATGACCGACCGGGGGTAGGGAGCCAGGAGTGCCCAGCTCGCTGATCTTCGCGGCGCTGGCGGTGGCATGGCTCGTCGTCCTCGTCCCGATGGTCGCCAAGCGACGGCAGGAGGTGGCCCGCACTGCGGAGTCCGTGCTTGCGTCCCGAGTGCTGCCCCGGCCACATCTGCACCGCGCAGTGCGGATGCATGATCAGGAGGTGCCCATGATCGGCGAACGGATCGCGGAGACAGCCATGACCGAGCGCCGGTACCGACCCGGCCGCGGTGGCTTTGACCCGGAGGTCGCCGCGCAGGTGGCCCGGGAGCGGTACGCGTTGCGCCAGCGGGTGGTGCTCGGGCTGGTGGTCGGGGCAGTCGCCACGCTGGTGCTGGCGCTGGTGGCGTCGAGCCTGCTGTGGTGGGCGCAGGTGATGCTGGACCTGGCGGTGATCGGTTATCTCGGGTACCTGCGCCGGCAGGTGCGGATCGAGGAAGACGTCCGGCAACGCCGAGCCGCGCGGTTGACCGGTTCCCCAGCGAGTACGCCCGCTCCGGACGTCACCCACGATGAGGTCGCTGCAGCCTCCCCGACGGTTGACCCGCAGCCTGCTGCACCACACCCCACTGCCGTCGCGCTCGAGCTCGATGACGAGGACCCGACGTTCGACGAGCTGAAGCCCACCTTCCAGCCGCACTACCGCCGAGCAGCCGGCGAGTAGTCGGCGGCCGGCTGCTACGCTCAGCGCGCACCGCGAGGGGCTGTAGCGCAGTTGGTAGCGCGTCTCGTTCGCATCGAGAAGGTCAGGGGTTCGATTCCCCTCAGCTCCACCAGGAATAACAACCTCAGAAGACGATCTCCACGGGGGATCAAGAGCCAAAGCAAGAGCCTGACGGTGACGCGAGGATCTGGCTCATGGCGGTCGCTCCCCGGGTCAGTACGGGGCGTAGCTCATGGCGGTAGACGGTTTCGGTGACTCGGGTGTTCGCGTGGCCAGCCAGCTTGGAGATGTCCTCGATCCGCACGCCCGCGTCGGAGAGCAGCGAGATGAAGCTGTGCCGCAACTCCTGGGGGGTCCAGCTGTCGTCTACCCATATCGCGCTCAGCACGGCGGCATCGCGCTCACTGGCACGATAGAGCTCGATGAGGCGATCGAGATCGGACTTCTTGATGTGCAGGCGACCGTTCTCGATGCCGCCGATCTTTGAGCGTGGCCAGCCCAGCTCGGTGGCCACGTCCACGAGCCGGAGGCCGGTTGGTTCTCGCAGTGTCCGCAGGGCCTCACCGACCTTGCCGACGATACCGGCCGCGAGTAGGGCCTGCCGGAAACCCCGGCGCACATTCGAGGCATCCAGCCGTGTGCCGATCGCGCTGGTGAACACGTAGCCAGTGTGTTCCCATTCGCCGCCAGCCATCTGGCGGGCCGTCTCTTGTCGTTCCGCTTGCTCCTTGAGTGCGGCGACCGCCTCGTGGGGTAATTCCAAGGTCCGGCGAGACTTCTCTGTCTTGGTGTCGTTGCCGACGCGGACGCTGCGCCATACCTCGATATGGGGCGGCGTGTCACCGCAGCAACCGAGGTGCACTCGCTCCCATTTGAGCTCGCGGGCCTCTTCCGTGCGAATGCCGGTCGTCAACGAAACAATGACGTATGCGCTCAACCGATGACTCATCGCTGCGGCCAACAAGGAAACGGCCTGCTCAACCGTGAGGGACCGACGTTTCCTGCCCGGTTGACCTGAGGGAAGCGTCACGAACTCGGCGACGTTCTTCGAGACCAGATCGTCGCGCTGAGCGAGCTTGATCGCCCGCCTCAGAATCGGCAGGAGTTCTCGAAGCGTGCTGGTGGTGAGAACTTCCGCGCGTCCCTCGAGCCAGTCCTCGACGTGGTGGGCTCTCAAGTCCCGAAGTATCGCTTTGCCGATCTGTGGGATGAGATGGTTCTCCGCGAGAGTGCGGAATTTCTCTCGCGTCTTGGGCGCCTTCTTCTTCACCTCGGCGCTGTCCAGCCAGGTTCGGACCGCGTCGCCGACAGCGTAGGAAGCCGAGGACTTCACCCCAGCCTCAATCTCCTTATGTAAGCGCTTGAGCTTGTCCCGGACCTCGGTCTTGGTCTTCCCGCGTACCGTGGCGCGGAGGCGTCTACCGTCGGCGCCATGGCCAAGGCTGACCGCGCCAATCCAGCATTGGTTGGCCTCATCCCAGTAGATCGAGTCTTCGCCGCGCCCGCGCCGTTTCGTACTGCTGGCGCTCATCCGGCCTTGCCTCTCTGCGCCGGTGGCAGGAATCCGCGCCGCCGGGCCTCGCGGATCCAGCGGTGGGCGGTGGTGATCGGCACCCCGGCCTCGGATGCGATCTTCTTGGCTGGGGCCCGGGTGCGGGGTGCGTGCTCGGCGTAGGCTGCGGCGACGCTGACGTAGAACTCGTCGGGCCCGGTGACCTCCGGCCTGGTCAGGCGCGACCGCGGTGGTCGCGCCGGTGCGCCGCGGTCGGGGGTGCGGGCCCGCAGCTGCGCCAGCGTGGGCTCGGGCGTGCCGTCGGCCTCGGGTGACGCGGCGTCGTAGATCGCCGCCAGGGTGGGTATCTCGGCGCTGGCCACGGTGGGATGCGGCGAGGTGGCCACGTTGAGCTCGGCTTCCAGCCGAGACAGCGACAGTCCGCGCAGCGCTGTCGGCGTGAGGCCGTCCGCGGTGTGCAGGTAGATGTCGGTGATCATTGTGCGCGGTCCGCGACGTTGGGCCCGGACGTGCACCGTGGTGCCGTCGGGCGCAGTCTGCCGGTCGGAGTCAAGATCCTCTCACGCCGAGATCATCCGATCACGTGTCATCACGATCACAACCTCTCCGGATGGAGCATCGAGGCGTCGCCGCACACCCTGGTTGCGCACTGTAGTCTGACTTCTGGTTAGATCTTTGGTGCGAGTTCCGGTACCCTGATGGTGTCAGGAGGGTAGGTTGCCGATCGTGTATCCCAACCGTGAGATCTTTCCCAGGTCGCCACTTGCCTTGGTCACTGTCGAGATCCGTTTCACAGATGCCGCGCGTCTGAGGCAGCAGCAGACCAAAGATGAAGTGACGATCGCTCTGGAAGACCGGTTCCCGTTTGCTGAGCCTCTCCAGCAGGCCGACGTCAGCCTCATACCTGGTGCGTCGCCGCAGATCCAGCAGCGGGTCGGGGTAGTGCTCAAGAACGCGACCAGCACCGAGACGCTCACGATCATGTCCGAATCGGTTACCTACGAGACGACCACCTACACCAGCTTTGACGAACTCCTTGAGCCGGTCACCGCGGCGTGCGATGCACTCGCTGCCTCAAAAGTGAAGCCGGCTCTCCAACGAGTCGGTCTCCGTTACATCGACGAAGTGCGGGTTCCCGAGCTAATCACCGACGTTCGACAGTGGAGCAAGTGGATCGACCGCCAACTCGTTGGCCAGCTCATGGTAGGGCCTGAAGATCATCCGGTGACGATGACCCAGAGCGCAAGCACGTTCGATCTTGGCGACGGGCGGGGACTCAACTTTCGCTCCGCCGCGCTGAACGGGGGGCCCATCGTGGTCCCGCAGTTCCTCAAGCGACCGGCCATCGATTCTGGACCGTTTTTCGTCTTAGACTTCGACGGATTTCAGGACCTCACCCGAGGCCAGGCCGTGCCGCTGAACTCGGACGTAATCCGCGAGGCCCTCTCCTCCGTCCACGTACCCTGTGGCAACGGATTCCAGCGCTCGATCACAGACGATGCTCGCCAACTCTTCCGCGGAGGCCAGTCATGACTGCTGCCAGCGGTGGCCAGCCAACCGGTACGTCAGCCGGGGCGGTGTCCGACTATGCCGCATCGGCGCCGAGTGCTACCCGTGCGCTGTCGCTGCGAGCAGACTACCTCCGCACTGAGATGGACGTGCGTGCCGGTGAGGTACAGGAGCTGCACGGCGAGGCCCGTGAACTTGACCTAAACGACCGCACTCTGGAGAAGAGTAAAAAGTCGGTCCCAGGCCTCCTAGAGGAGCTCACTCGCGATCGTGGCATGGGTTGGTCGGACATCGCCGAAGTGGTGGGCGTCAGCGTCTCGGCTATCAGGAAATGGCGAAAGGGCGGCGACGCCAGCCCCGGCAGCCGCCGGAAGCTATCGCGGATCGCAGCGTTGCTCGACGTTCTCGAGGAGAAGGCACTCGTCCAGGACCCTGCCGCCTGGATGGAGATGGACCTTCCGCTGGAGACTGGCTACTTCATCCGTCCGTTGGACCTCTACCTTGAGAGGCACGTGACCGCCTTGATTGACTTGGCCGAGCAACGTCAGACCGTAACCCAAGTGCTCGATCAGGTCAGGCCCAACTGGCGTGACAGCCGCAGCGGCTTCGAGGTGTTTCTCGATACCGACGGCGAACGCTCAATCCGGCACCGAAACGATTGACGCCAGCGAACCTATGGACCAGATCGAACCAGAGGCGCTGTACGACGAGCGCGGAGAAGTCAGCTGGACGCGTCCGTTCCTGCAAGGAGACGTGTTCGACGGCGTCGTATTGCCTGGCTTTGGCGATGAGCCAATGAAGGTCCAGATCGTCGCTCACCCGTGTGCAATGAGGACTGGCCCCAAGGTCACTGCACGCATCACCGTGGCGCCCGTCGTAGGTTACCAGCGGGTCACCGGCAGCGGCTGGAACGGCAACCTGCGGGTGATGCCACTGGCCGAACTGGCAGGCGATCAGCACTTCGCGACGAAGTTTGTCGATGTGACTGCGGCCCCGACACAGCTACTCACCCACGAACGCCGGGTCGCGACCCTATCCAACCGGGGCATCTACGTGCTGCAGCAGCGGCTGGTCAAACACTACACGCGCGTCGAGATGGACTTGGAGCTGTTACGACGCGAATCCGCGGCGATCCTAGTTGAGGCCGAACTTCAGAGGGATTGGCTGGATGAGGTGCTGGCCGAGACTGAGCAGACCGACAAATCTGCCATCGAGGCTGAGACCACAGTCTTCGATGATTGGTTGGGTCAGCGACTGGACGCAGGTGCGCCTTCGCGTCGCGACCTTCTACGCGAAGAGATCCATCACACCGATGTACGCCGCGAGACCCAGCGATCGAGTTCTAGAACGCGAGGACGGGAAGTAGGGCGGCAGGACGATGGAGCATCTGGTTTACGACCTTGGCAACATCAAACGAGCGTCCACCGTCGTGGTGAACCTGAAAAACCAGGCCAACGTGCAGCTGATGAAGCGCACCGAGTACAACAACTACAAGTCCGGTCGTCGCTATCGATACCACGGAGGACGGGTCACCCGATCACCGTTCCGGATCATCGTTCCGTCCAACGGGCGCTGGGTGGTGGCTATCGACCTTGGTGGCTACGCTGGCCGTATTTCTGCCGATGTCGCCGTCGAGCCGCCACCTCGTGGTTTCCTTCCAGCCGCTCGACCAGTTCAGGACAACCCGGCCTCTAAGATCGCGGTCAGAGACGATCTCGACGAACCTGAAGATGGTCTGCTCGGCGGGCAGACCTGGGACGTGTTCATCAGCCACGCTAGCGAGGACAAGGACACGGTCGCCCGACCACTGCGCGACGCTCTCACACGCATGGGCGTCACCGTGTGGCTCGATGAAACCCACATGCGCATCGGGCACAGCCTGCGACGCAAGATCGACGAAGGTATCCGGTCGAGCCGATTCGGCGTCGTCATCCTCTCCAAGGCGTTTTTCGGCAAAGGTTGGACGAACCACGAACTTGACGGCCTGGTGACACGAACGGTCGCTGGCGAACAATCCCTCTTGCCGATCTGGCACGATCTAACCGCCGAGAACGTCCGCGCATATAGCCCCTCGCTTGTCGACAAGGTGGCGATGAGCACCGCCAACTACAGCATCAACGACATGGCAGAACAGATAGCTGAGGTCGTTAACAGCTCAGCCTAAGATCGAGCGCACTGACGCCGACCTCGGCGGCGTACTCCAGCACCAAAACTCGGCGGTCGCGAGCGATCCCCTTCTGGTCACAGGAAGCAACAGAAGGTTCTCACTCGTGGCCGCCCCATTCGGCAGCCGACGTTACCTCAAACCGTGGGCAGGAAGAACTAGACCACTCACTTACAGTGCATGGCTGGAAAACGGCAGCGACACCTGACGGTCACGAACCGAATTTCGCCCTATGTCGAACATCCTCTATTCGGCAGATGATGGCGTTCGGTTGGTGGGTTCGGGAATGTGCGGTCAGCCTTGGCCTGGCGGTTGAGGTGCCTGCTGGTGCTCCTCAGCTTCGGCCAGTACCGGGGTGTTCGGGTTGTGCCACGTTAGGCCCACCGAGGATGCCCAGGTCGATGGCCTGGCCATTCAGCCTTCTCCGGTGTGCGAGTCCCTTTTTCGCTGATGTGCGGGCTGCTATGTCAGTCGGTACTCCTGGTCGCCGAAGTCTGCCACGACCCGAAGGCTTCCGCCGAGGGCGCGCACGTAGGCACGCAGGGTTGCGAGGGTGACCACATCGAGTTCGCCCCGTTCGATAGCTGATATGCGGGGTTGGCGGACACCCATGACGTGGGCGACCTCCTCCTGGGTGCGGTCCTGCTCGGCACGAACCTGAGCCAGGTGCCAGGCGCGGACGTGGTCATCGGTCACGTCACGGGCGCGGACCATGTCCTCGTTGGTGAGTTCCAGTTCACTCAGCAGCTCGCCGACATCGTCATAGGTGTGCCACCCTGCGGCAGTTCTCCTCGTCATCGTCCTCACTCGTCCTTGTTATCCAGCGCAGCCAGGTGCTCGGTGTAGCGGGCCTCCGCAAGCGGGATTGCCCCCTCGTACCAGCCCCGCCAGTTTCTGGACTTGTCGCCTGCCACCAACAGAACCATCTGTCTGGCAGGATCGAAAATAAACAAGATCCTGACCTCGGTTTCACCTGTACTGGCAGGTCGCAGCTCCTTCAGGTGGTGCAGCGGGCTGCCTTTGATCCGATCCACGAGGGGCCGTCCCTCGTCTGGACCGCTACCGTCGATCACGTGCTGGATCGCCTGTCCGATGAGGGCCGCCGTTAGCCGGTCAGCCTTGCGGATCTCATGCAGCCACTCCCTCACTTCGGGATGGATCACCAACAGCCACCTGACCATCAGGATAATATAATGAATGCATTATGTCGACGGTCGACCGCAGTGCGCCTGGCCGGGTGCCTGCTCGGTGGGAGCACGTGGGCTGCCGCTGAGCAGGCGCGGATGCTCAACGGCAGCATGACGTTATCGGCAAACTTGCCTAGTCAGGACACCGTGCTGGCCTACCTGCAGCTTGTACTCCGGCAGACAGCGATGTCGCGCTCATCGAGGGGGTCGCGCAGGCTTCACGGACGTTTCGCACTCGGTCTGGGGGCACAGCGTTGGTGAAAGTCGTGGTGTGGCAAAGCAGCAGGTCAGCGGCTTGCACCGAGTGCGAGTAAGCGGCAAGTACCTCCACAGCTGGTCAGAGGCATTATGCGTGATCTTCGTGCCGGGTCCTGGACCCCCGTACAGCAGCAGGTCATCCACCGAGGCTGTCTCCCAACCGCTTCAACGCAGAGCGGGTGGCCTTTGATGAGGCTTGCGCGTAGATCTCCATAGTCACCGCGATCTGCGCGTGGCGGAGGATCTGCATGACCTCGCGGGGGTGCACGTTCAGGTCCACCAGCAGCGTCGCGCAGGTGCGGCGCCCGTTGTGCACCGTGATCTTGCGGACCTTGGCTTTCGCGCAGCGGGTGTCCCAGGAGCGGTTGAAGTTGCGCGGTTCGATCGGCGTTCCCCACTTGGTTGTGAAGATCAGCTTGCCGCCCTGTCACGCCGACCCCGCCAGTTCCCTTACGCGAGCCTCCTCGACCTTTCGGAGCCGCAGCGCGGCGGCACAGACGTCTGGCAGCGGCAGCGTCGCATCGGAGGTGGCGGTCTTGGTCTCTCGGTGCAGCAACTGCCGGCTCACGCGTTGCAGTTGATGGCCGATCGACAGTTCTCGCCGTCGCCGTCGTCCCACGTCAGGCCGAGCACCTCACCCTTGCGCAGACCGAGCACGAGAATCAGTACGTAGACGGCACCGAGCGGATCACGCTCCGAGCGCGCCTGGAGGGCGGCGAGGGTGCGGGGATCGGAGGCCAGCACGGGATGGGCCTGCAGCAAGTCCTGCAATTACGACCAGGTCTCCGTCGCCGGCCAGCGTTGGAGGAGATCGGCGTGCTCGTCGGCTGCGCGGAACTCGGTGAGCACGTCGTCTAGGCTGCGGGCTGCGATGTCGTCGAGGATGCCAGCGACCTGCACGCACGCGGAATTCTGGCCTGCGCCGCCATCAACAGGGTCCATGCGAACCTTGATCACTCGAAGAGCCCGTGTCAGCCGGCGGCGGCACTGGCGATCACGGTAGGTGGGACCGCATGGACGATCATGCATCCCGTTCCCGCTCCGCCACCTTACGGTCGCGCCGATGCGCCCCCCAGCGTCGACGTCAGCCACGCCAGGTCGGTCACGGCCTTGTGCCGCGCGTTCGTGGCGCGCGTGAACAGCTCGCCGGTTTTCGTCAGCACCAGAGTGTAGGGCCGCCTTGCCGCCGGGTCTGGTGTCGCACCGGCAGCCCTGCCGAGTCGATCTGGGTGTGCACGTGTCGGCGTCCGTCTGTCGCCACTAGTCCCGAAGTTCCAGATGTCTGGTCGGATAGGCTGATCAGCTCAGTCGAGGGAAGGGCCAGCGGTGACGGCCGATGCGTCAGTAGCCGTACGGCAGTGCACGCGCTGCGACGCGCCGCTGAGCCGGTACAACCCAGAGCCGGTGTACGCCAGCTGCGACCACCCCGACGAGGCCAGTCTCGGACGAGCCGGTCGATCTGCGGTCGTTGCGGCTGACGCGTCGCTGAGGATGCCGAGCTGTACTCCCTTGCCGCGTAACGATTTCAGCGCATACACGACCGAAGGGGCGGGCATGAGGCGAGCCCGCCCAAGAATGCGCAGCTCGTTCGTAACCAACCCGGCCGTCGCATCCGGTCCGTGGACAGCGCGGACCACGTGGGCGGCAGGGTCGATCGGCGTGGGCAGCGTCCCGTCGTGGCGGATGTGCCAGGTGTCGCGGAAGTAGTGCTCGACCGCCGCAGGGTCGCAGCCGATCACCGTCGCCAACCTGGAGGCCGCACGCGCACGCTCCTCGGGCGTGGGTGCGGTGACGAGGGTGCCGGACAGGTCGAACACCACCGCGTCCACGCAGAATCAGGATGCGGGCGTGATGCGGGCGAGCTTGCGGCCGACCTTGAGGTAGAAGTCGCCGGACCGGCCATCGAGCTTGTCCTTGACCACAGTGGCCAGTGGCTCGCGGGCCTCGTCGGCGGTGAGCGTGACCTGCTCTTGTCCGCCCACCGACTCCACCACCAGACGCAGGCCGTTCTGGTCGGCGACGCGGCGGACATCGCCGTTACTCCGGGCGAAGCCCAGGGCCTTGACCGCATCGGTGACCGACTGACCGAGGTCGCTGATCGTGGGCAGGTCTTCGACTTCGCCGAAAGTGCGCTTGGAGAAGCGGGCTACGAACTCCTCTCGAGCCTTCATCGCCGCGTCCACACCGTGGATAGCGGCAGTGACCTCTCCAGCCAGGACCTTCTTCAGGTTCATCGGGTGCAGCGACCCGGCCTTCACTCGCTCACCTGCGACGGCGAGCTCGGAGTCCAGCCACTCCGACAGCGCCCGGAAGTACTGTTCCACCAGGCGATCCGGCACGGACATGATCTTGCCGAAGATCTCGCCCGACGAGGCGGTGAGCGGCACGTAGTTGCCCTTGGACTTGCTCATCTTGGCCCCGGTGCCGTCGGTGCCCTCAATGAGCGAGGTGGCGACCACCAGTTCCGGCGTCTGCCCGCAGATGTCCATCACCTTGCGGCACATCTGCATGTTGAGGAACTGGTCGATCCCGCCGACTTCGAGGTCGCAGTTGGTCTCCACCGAGTCCAGTGCCATGACGACCGAGTACATCAGCTCGGCCAGCGACAAGCCCTGCCCGGCTTCCAGCCGCTTGCGGAAGTCCTCGCGTTGCAGCGGCATGGACACCGGGATCTGCGCGATGATCTCGATGATCTTCGGCAGCGTGATCTGCCGCAGCCAGTCGCCGTTGTGCCGGAACTGGGCGCGCTCGAAGTCGAAGAACGGACTGACCTGCTCACGGTAGGTGACGAGGTTGCGGGCGATGTCCTCGTCGGTCAGTGCCGGGCGATCGTCGGAGCGGCCGGACGGGTCGCCGATCTTCGCGGTCATGTCCCCGACGATGAACACCACCTGGTGACCCATCCGTTGGAAACGGCTGAGGATGAGCATGGGCACCGTGTGCCCGAGGTGCACCTCGTGGCCTGTGGGGTCGATGCCGAACTTGGCGATGAACCCGCGGCCCTTGCTCTCGGCCGTGACGATCCGCTCGGCCAGTGCGCCGGCGGAGGGTTGCAGCTCCTGGGACCGGGCGGCGATCAGGGCGGCTTGCTCGGCCGGGGCGAGGTCCGACAGGTCCAGGCTGCGGCGCTGGGTGGTCTCGGCCAGCAGCTCGCGCACGGTGGCGTCGACCGCAAGGTCCGCGCCCTTGAGCAGGGCGGTGGCACGGTCAACAGACTGGCTCAGTCGAGTCATCAAAGCTCTCCTGGAAACTGGATGTCCACTCATGCTATCGGGCGGTCCCGCGCCGATTCCTCCTGGTTAACGTGGCCAGAGGCCGATCAGCTCGATCACCTGGCTGGCGAGCTCGGCGACCGCCCGCTGCCAGGCCGGACCGGCGTCGATGCAGCGCAAGTCCGAACAAAGTGTCGGCGTCGTAGCGGGGCACCTCGGCCCGGCTGTGGCCGGTCTTCCACAGCTTGGCCGTGGTCAACGGCCCGTCCACGATCAACGGCCAGATCGCTGCCGTGGCGTCGTCCGCCGAATCGCAGCGCGAACTCCCGGCCGTGCCGGTAGGAGGCGTAGGCGGGTGCCCACCGGGCGGATCGTGATCTCAGGGTCTTCGACCAGCACTTCGCGGTTCGTTCCCGTCCTCGCTGCGAAGTTCACCCACCTCACCACCCGCGAAGACAACCGGCTCGCTCACCCTGTCTGGGTCACCCGGGTGGTTGGGTGCAGCCTGCGCGGGTCAGCTCTGGTAACGGGGGTTGGTGGCGTGCCACTCGAAGCCGCCGCCCATCCAGGCGCGCACCCCGCGCAGGAACCGCTGGAGCTGCGGCGACGGCACGGGGAGCAGGCTGCGGTGGGTGGCCTGGAAATCTCGGACCAGGTTGTTGTGCAGGTCGACGGTGATCGCGACGGCCTCCTCGACCGAGCACTGCCGATCGGCGGCGATCTGCAACACCATGTTGCACACCGGCTTGTCGTCGGCGGCGTCCTTGGCCGCCGAGTGCAGGTCGTTGACCATCACCGAGGCGGTGCCGGCCTGCATCAGGGTGCGCCGGACCTGCGGCTCGTAATACAGGTTGGCGTCCAGTTCGTAGCCGCCGACCGCGTCGATCAGCGTCATTGAGGTGTAGAAGGTGTCGTGCTGGCGGGCGGCGAGGTACTTCCAGGCCGGCGGGTAGTTGCCGGTGAACCGCCAGGCCGCGTAGCTGTTCCAGCTGACGAACATGGCGAAGGTCGAGTAGCAGGCTCGCTGCACCTGCGCGGGGCCGGCGTGCCGGGTCAGGTGCTCGATCCCGGAATTGAGCGCCACCAGTACCGGATCGGAGCGCAGCGCCTCGTCCAGCGGAGCGGAGAACTCGCCGGCCGGGGCCACCGGGTCCATCGCGGCCATCGCCAGGGCCAGCCGGGGCGGCAGCTCGGTCGGGGTGGCGCCCATCTCGCTGTCGTCGGCGTACAGGTCGTCGGCGGCCCACCACGCGGCGTTGAGCTGTGCGGCGATCAGCAGACGGTCGGGATCATCGGTATCGGTGTGGGTGAGCATCGCCAGCCGGCCGAACCCGGCGCGGCGCATCAGATCGGCCTCATCATCGGTGAAGCCGCAGTCCTTGGCCCAGATCACCAGCCGGTCGTCCACCTCGGCGGCCAGTGCGTCGTCGACCCGCTCGACCGCCGGGACGTACAGCGGCGCGGCCGTGCCATCCCCCCAGGGGCGTTCCAGGTACCCGGGGTCGGGGTCGCTGGCCAGGGTGAGTTCTCGCGCAAGGCGGGCCGCCGAGGTGCCCAACCCCGACGGGCCGGCCCGGACCGCGGCGACCAGCGTGCTTTCCGGGTCCTGCGAAACCGGGCAGTCGCGGTGCAGCGGCGGGTCGATCAGGGGGGTCGCCTCGGCGGTGGGAATGATGTCCGTCATCCGGACAGCTCCTCACGGTCTCGCGGTTCTCGGGCCTCGGGGTACGCGAACGCACTGACTCGCCACAGCCTGGCAGGCCGGCGCCGGCAAGGACATCCACTAACCAGAGGCTGGTCCCCCACGAATAGGTGATCCAGAGCCCCCGACCGTACTCTGGGTGTAGTCAGCGGGCCACCGGTTGACTACACCGCGTCGACCTTGACGGCGGCAGAACATGAGGCGGCGAGAAAGCGTATAGCGGAGGCCGGTCATGACCGCGGCGGCGTGCGGAGGGACGGGGTGCGGGTCATACCGGGTGGTGCGCTGCCGGCGGTCGAGGCATGGACCGGCGGGTGGCCATCGACCTGGTCCGGGTCGAGGCGGCCAAGCTGTGGGCTGGGACGGTGACCATTCACCCGGACGCGTCCCCCGGGCCGCATCACCACGGCTCCTAGTGGGCTGACCATCTACGTTTATCGGATCGCCCCAGTCCCGTTCATCGCGCGCCACACGGCATGCGCGGATCTTTGATCATTGGCGAGTGACCGGGACTCCATATGGAGCGGGTGGCCCGGGCTGGGCGCGAGATGCTGGTAATGGTCGGTAGCGGCCGGTCGGGGTGTTGGTGACAGGCGGCAGGGAGGTGGGTGGGGGTGCCTATGCTTCGGCGGTGCCTGTGTCGCGGAAACGGAAAAAGAAGTCTGGCAAATCTGGTCGGTCCGTCGGGCGGCCCCAGGTGGATCGGCGCGGATCTGGTGTTGATGTGCGTGCGTGGGATCGCCATGAGTTAGCGGATGCGTGGCGGGGTGTCGCCGCCTACCGGAACCAACTCGACGCACAGCGGGCGTCGCGGGCCGCTGCGATCGCGAGGGATCTGGTCGCGGAGCTCGTGAGGGTGGCGGCGGATCAGCCAGATCTGATCATGGAAGACGCGTTGTGCGGACGCCTGGGAACGCTGTTAGGTGAGGCGGAGCAGGCGTCAGTGGATGAACGGGTGGGCCCGCATCACCTGGCCGAGGCTATGGTGGCGGCGGTCGCGGCTGCGGGGATGGCGGTGTTGACGGCGACCAGCGGACAAGAGGACGCTTGGTGTGCGCCGTGGCGGGTGCTCACAGCGCTGGCGTGCGTTCTGCCGTATCCGCTCGGCGAGGTTGCGGGCGATGCGATCGTGCGGTTGCGGGATACCGCAGTCGGGCAGGTGTTGCCGGCTGTGCCGCTGGGTCCAGCGGTGACCGGGCCGGTGCTGTGGACCTGTGACCGGTATGGCAGCAGGTTTGCCGTCGCTGCGCCGATCACCACGGCGGACCGGCCGGTGCGTTGGTACTTGTGGGATATCGATGTCTGCGGGCATCAGGCGGTTACCGTGCATAGTGGCTTCTACCCCACGCCGGAGGCGGCGTTGGCCGGCTGGCAGGCCGGGGTAGGCCAGATCGCAGCGGCCGGCACCGTTTTAGCCCCGGTCCATGATCCGTGGCTCTTAGCTGACCTGATGCCCGCCGAGCAGGGATTGTTGCGTGTTGGTGGGGAAAGCGTCGAGCAGTTCGCTGAGTACCACCGCAGCAAGCGTTTAGGTGAGGTTGTCACGCAGGCAGTACCCCGGCGGGGAACCCAACCAGGTGGTGGTGTGGATGCGGCCACCGCCGCGGTCGAATTCGCCACGTGGCTGCGCACCCACGAAGTGGACAAGCAGGAGCTGCCGGAGGATGTGGACGAACTAGCCGCGGAACTGGCCGACTCCTGGTGCATCAACGAAATCGACGCGGTATATGCCGCGTGTTCCCCGCACCGGGTCGCCCTGTGCGTGTTGCACATGCGTGACTTCTACCTCGACGGGTTCGCCGACCAGCTGGTGGCCTTGCTACCCGAATGGACCCGATGGCTGGCCACGCGAAACGCTACCTCACCGGAGCTGGCCGACCGCTGCCTGCCCTACGCGCACGGCCAACCGTACCAACAGGTCGGTCGGGAAGATAGCGAGCCCGACTACCTCGCCCGTGTCATCGAATAGGCGTCTTGACGCAATGCCACTCAGTTAAGCGACAGTGGGGATGTCGTGGTGATCGGATGGCCTTGCAGAGCAGCTGTAGTACGACAAGGTGATCTTGGTGGGTGGCGGTCCTCGGGATGGTGATCGCTGTTTGGGTGCCGAAAACGACAGAATCTGTCGTTTTCGGCACCCAAACAGCGATCATGGGGGTGGTGGCAGCGGGGACGCCGGGGATAGCTGTTCTTGATCAGTCTGCCAGCAGGAGATACCGCCGTTAGCCATGCGAATGCTGCGTTGCTGGGTGAGGATCCCAGCGGCCTCAGTGGCCAGTAGCGGTCGGGTGGTGATGCCGCCGCCTCGGATATTGGTATTGGTCAACCCTGCCACCCTGACTGATGCCGTGATCGCCTGGCTGGAGAGAAATGCGACACTTGCTGTGTGCATTCGGCGGGAACGGGTGAGCGGATCGCGGTGTATCGGCGCCGTCGCGGGCTGAGTCAGGCGGCTCTGGCCGGTCTGGTTGGCCGGTCGGAGTCGTGGTTGTCGCAGGTCGAGCGTGGTATCCGCGCGGTGGACCGGCTGTCCGTGCTGCTGGACATGGCGCGCATCCTGCATGTCGATGTTGAGTCGTTGATCGGCCGGCCGTGGCAGCTTGCCCCGAACGGTGGCGCGGTTGCCCAGGGTTTGGACGCGGTCCGGCAGATCCTGACCCGGTATGACCACCTGCTCGGCGCGGACGCTCCCACCATGCCGCCGTTGCCCGAGCTGCGCGTCCAGGTCGCGACGCTGCACCAAGATTACCAGGCCGCTCGGTATGAGACGGTTGTCCGTCAGCTCCCGGATCTCATCACACTGATCGACGGAATACCGCGGCTCGACGCCGACGAGGAGCGGCGCGAGACGCTATGCGCCTACGTTTCTGCATATGTTGGTGCCGCGAAGCTGCTGACCAAGTTGGGCGTGACCGATCTTGCCGTGCTTGCCGCGGATCGGGCAGCGACGATCGCGGTCGAGGCCGACTCGCTGGGTGCCCGGGGGATGGCCGCTTATCAGGTGGTGTGCGCTCAGCTGCGGGCAGACCATACCGACGAGGCGGAGCGGCTGGCCGTGAGTATGGCCGAGAAGATCCACGGATCGGCCACGGCCAAGACCCCGACGCTGGCTTCGGTTGCCGGTGCGTTGTGGTTGATCGCGGCGGTAGCCGCTGCGCGTCGCACCGATCGGGGAGAGGCGTGGGCACGCCTGGACGCGGCCGATCGTCTTGCTGAGTTGCTCGGCGAGGATGCTAACCATGCGTGGACCGCGTTCGGTCCGACGAATGTCCGGATTCACCGGGTGAGTGTGGCGGCGGAGTTGGGTGATCCGGGCGAGGCGTTGCGGGTTGCGGCGGACGTCGATCCGACGGGGTTGGCGGATGGTTTGCGCAGTCGCCGGGCGCAGGTCTCTCTCGATCTGGCCTGGGCACAGGCGCAGCGCAGGCGCGATGCCGAGGCGACGTTGCATCTGCTCGAAGCGGAACGTTCGGCCCCGGAGGTGATCCGGTACAACGTGAAAGTTGGTGACCTGTTGCGCGAGATGCTCGCCCGCTCACGCCGCCCGAACAGCGTTCTGCATGATCTGTCGGTACGTGCTGGCGTGTTGGACTAGCCGCCGGTGGCTGAGCATCTCGCACTCGTCGCCTGCGGGGCGCCGCTCGCTGCCCGCTCTCATGATGTCGCAGCGCGGGCGGTCGAAGTGGGTTGGATCGTGCGTGTGATTGCGACGCCCTCGGCGATGAACTGGGTAGACGCTGACCGGGTCGAGGAGGTCACCGGGTTTGCGGTGCTCGTCGAGCAGCGCCAGCCCGGGCAGGCCAAGCGGTTTCCTCCACCGGCGCAGGTCATCGTCTGTCCTGCCACGTTTAACACGGTGAACAAGCTCGCTGCCGGAATCATGGACAACTACGCCACCGGTGTGCTGTGTGAAGCCCTCGCCTCACAGACCCCGATCACCATCGCGCCGATGGTCAACAACCGGCTATGGCCGCATCCTGCATGGCAGCACAACCTGGACATGCTCACCGCCGCGGGGGTGACGTTCGTCGACATCCAGACCGGCCACGCCGGCCGGCCGGCTGCCGTCCCATCCGGCACCGGAGGCGACGCCATCGCCGCCTTCGACCCGGCCTGGGTACTGGCCACCGCCGGCCAACCCACACAAAAGTCCTAACCCGCGGCCCTCGCCCGCACTTTCATGCGGGCAGTACCACGCTGCGCTCTGTATCGCCTCACTTGCCGTTCCCTGTCTCCGGTAACCGAACGGAGTAGGCGGGGAGGTGCTCAGCAGTGGCAGGCGAAGCTGGACGCCTCCGGCTGCGTGAGCACGGGGTGGTGGAGGCGCAGTGCGGCCTGCTGATGCTGCGGCCGTCGCGGTGGCGGGACGCACCGGAGGGCCAGACCTGCGACGGGTGTGTGGCGATCGAGGCCGTCCGCGCGGCGACGCGTGCGCGGCAGCGGCCCGGTCTCGGACGAGGGAGGTGCCCCAATGACGGGCAGGCATAGGGCCACCTGGCAGCGGCGGCCGTTCGTGGCACGAAGACCCCGGACGGTGCGCGTGGTCGATGTGGCAGACGAGGTCGAGCACTTGGTTCTCGACGTCGAGATGGAGCGGGCGCGTCGACGCGGCCCGACCCGCGAGGCGCTGTGCGGTGCGCGCATCGAGCTGGCGTGTCTGGTCACCCCACCCAAGCGGGAGTGCCGCGCATGTCGGGCGCCGATCCCCACCCAGCGGACGAGGAGCGACTGAGATGCCCGATCCGGCCGACGACGACCACCCTGACCGCGACCACATCCCCGCAGTGAACGTGACCAAAATGGGATGGTGATCGACGGCGACAGCTACGAGCGCGCCATCGAGCTGGCCGGGGACCTGTCGGCCGCCCCTGGGGCGGGCGGGGAGCCGATCCACGAGCGGCTCGAGCTGCGCCCGTTTTTGGCCTCGCCGCCCACCATTACGGAGTGACCTCTGACGATGAACGAGGCCCTGCTCCGGAGCCTCACGCCGAGCGTGCTCGGGATCCTCGGCCGCCGCGGAGCCGACTTCGCGGCGGCCGAGGACGCTGTGCAGGACGCGCTGGTCGAGGCGGTTCGCGTCTGGCTGGCCGGCCCACCGCGGGACCCGAAGGGCTGGCTGGTCACCGTGGCCTGGCGCCGGTTCCTCGACGCGACCGCGCGCCGGGCTGGCGGCGCTCGCGGCGCTGCACGACTCACTGCCCCACCACGCCGCGGTGGCGACGTACCTCCACGAGCGCGACGGCGACCTGGCGACGGCGGCACAGTTGTACGCCGAGGCGGCCCAGAAAGCACCCAACCTCGCCGAGCGTGACCACCTGACGCGCCAAGCCGCCCGGCTCAACGCCCGCCGGTGTCGCTGACGGGTCGCGTTCGGATCTTCCCGCAGCACTTGGCGCGGCCCCGCAACCAGAGGCATGCCTGGCGCTGGCCCTACGATGACCGCATCCTCGGCCGGTAGCCAGAAAGGCCCGGCACGGAGCGAGAAGCCCTGAACAGGCAGCTCACCGGCAGCGAACAGCAATGGTTACGCGTCCGGAGCCATTTCCGCGAGCACCGGTACGGATTGGCTGTCTCCGCCGCCCACGACTACCCGGAATCGGTCGCGGTCGAGGGCACGCCACTGTTGAGCATGCCGCGCTGGCTGCCGGATCATCCGATCCGGCTCGACCAGATCGAGTTGCATTACACTCCGGACGCGGGATTCAGCGGAATCACTGGCACCGAGCCGCCCGCCCGGCAGCTGCTTCCGACGCGGCCAGACGGCAGCGGATATCGAGTGTATTCCGAGGTGGTCGCCGAACTGGCCGTGCCCGGGATCTTTGAGAATCGCTCCACGTACCGCCTGCTGAGTGCGGATTTGCGAACAGTCCCGCGGATGGTGTTCGGCCGGGGCGTCTACTTCGACGGGATCGACGTGGGCGACGCCGCCGCGCACGAGTACACCGCGGCGACACTCGGCCAGATCACCGCGCACGATCTCCGGGCCACGATCGGCGACCCCTGCGACCCGGTCCGCCGCCCGATGAACGTCGCCCTCAGCACGCTCACCCTCCGACACCACCGGACGACCGGCGCGGCGACGTTCCCGCTGCACCGCCGTAACGGCGCGACAGTCGGTCATGCCGGGGGCATGTACCAGGTCCTGCCGGTCGGCATCTTCCAGCCAGCGGGCGAGGAATCGTGGAACACCGGCAACGACTTCTCCCTGTGGCGGTGCATCGTCCGCGAGCTTGCCGAGGAACTACGCGGCGAGGCCGAGGACTACCACACCGACCGCGGACCGATCGACTACGACGCCTGGCCATTCGCCGCCCGACTGACCCGCGCACTCGACACCGGCCAGGTACGCGCCTTCTGCGTCGGGATCGGCGTTGATCCGCTCACCTTTGCCACCGACATTCTGACTGTCGTCGCGATCGACTCACTGGTGTATGACGAGCTGTTCGGCCACGTCGCCGGCGCCAACGCGGAGGGATCGATCGTCCCTGCCGTGCCGTTCACAGCCGAGACCGTGCAACGGTACGCCCGTCACGAGCCCACCCAGGCCGCAGGCGCCGCGCTGCTCAGGCTCGCCTGGCGGCACCGGTCAATCCTGCTGTTGGGCTGAGGCTTTCCGCTACAAGTGCCGCTTGTTACCTGATCGCTCAGCGTCGCACTGATGGCTCCGTCGCCGTGCCACGGGCGATTCAGCGTTCGGCGATGCCTCTGGCGTGACGTGCTCGGGCCACCGCCCGCGCGTCACCCCACCGGCTGGACGGCACCCAGGACCGGAGAACACCGGACTGGCGGAAGCGGGAGCGTCCCAAAATAAAGGACGCACCAGCCCAGTGTTCAGCCCGGCCCTGGGGCCGTGAAGATCACCAAAAAGGGTATATCGACTACCCGGTATACCAGGTCGGGAATAGGTGTATTCCACAGGCCATATAGGTATATCCGCACCTCTAAGGCGATGCCTCGCTTCCGGTGAGGTCTGGATCATGCGCGGTGAACGGCCCGTTACACTCTCTTGCGGAATCGGTCGGGACGGGAGGCAACGCGATGGGATCGCGGCGAGCACGGCGGTACTACTGCCGGTGCGGCACACACTTAGCCAAAGACAACACCGAGCGCCAGTGTGCCCGCTGTCAGCGTGGCTCACGGGACAAGCTCATCACCCCGCCCGAGGTCCCTGCCGAGTTCTGGAACACCGAACAACTCAAGGAAGCCTTCGCCGCTCAGCACATCGGGCGGGTATTGCGGGCCTACCGCACCCACCCGCATCACTATGCGGTCTACGGTCCAGACGGCATCTCGCAAACCTTGCTCGGCCACTGGCTCGGTCGGCTCCAACCCCAGGTCAGCAAGATCGAGACCGGCCCACCGATCCGCGACCTGGACACCCTGGTGCATTGGGCACGGGTGCTCAAGATACCGCCGCGATGGCTGTGGTTCCGGCTGCCCGAGGATAAGGGGCAGCTGGCGGTTGCGGAACCGGGAGCGAACGATCTCGATACGTGCAGCTCGAATGGAGTGCTTGAGTTGCCGGGGGCGCAGTCACCCGGTGTGCGGCCTGGCGTGGAGCCGAGCAGCGAGCACATAGACGAGCCCGAGCCAGTGCTCCTCGCCCCTTGGAACCACCGGGGTATTGTCGAGGCGGTTGTCGTGCTGAGCGGTGGTGGTCGGGTGAAGCGCCGAACGTTCCTAGCCCTGACCGGCCCTGCCTTGACCGCTCCGGCACATCAGTGGCTGGTGCATGAGCCGGCGCCGTTGGTGTCGGGGCTGGCCGGGCGCCGGGTGTCGGGTGAGTTGGTGAGCCGGTTCAGCGCCATGGTCGCCGAGCTACGCCGGATGGATGACATAGCCGGGGGCGGCAGCGTGCTGGCGATAGCTCAGCAACTCTTCGCCTGGGTTGCCGGGGTGCTCGACCGGGCGTCCTATGATGAAAGCACCAGCCAGGGGCTACACATCGTGCTCGCCGAGCTGGGGCAGCTGTGTGGCTGGGCCGCATGTGACGGCGGAGACTATGGGCTGGCACAGCGATACCACATCGCCGGCCTGCGTGCCGCACACGCTGCTGATGACCGGTCACTGGGCGCTCACATCTTGGCGAGTATGGCCAACCAAGCCACCATAGAAGGACAGCCCACGGAAGCCGTGACATTCGTTGAGACCGCGCTGGCCGGGGTCCGGGGCCGGGCAACGTCAGGCCTGCTCGCTGAGCTGCATCTGCGGCAAGCCCGGGCATTTGCCGTTACGTGTGACATGTCGGCTTGCACTGCCGCGATCTCCCGGGCGCGCACTCGAGCCGAGCAGCTCACACCGGACGACGACCCATCTTGGCTGTACTGGCTAGACCCCACAGCAATTACTCTGATGGCGGGTTCTTCTATGCTAGTACTTGGTCATCCAGACCATGCGGTCGTCTTGCTCGATGAGGGCTTTGCCCACATCAGCGCGCCGTTTGTCCGTGACCGGCAATTCGTCGTGACTCATCTGGCCGACGCCCGGGCCCGGCCTGGCAAGCAGCATGATCTGGACGCCGCTGTCGAGCTGGGGATGGAATCGCTCGACCTGATCGAGAGCCTGGATTCACGCCTAGCGATTGGCCGTCTCCGTGACCTCTGCCTCCGCTTGAAGCCGTATGCAAAGGTCCCGGTAGTGCGGGAATTCTTGGAGCGGGCGGAGGGATTTGTGGAGGGGTTGGGTCACAAGCAGTCTTATGCCTAAGACAGTGACATCGTCCTTGACCGCGAGGTCCGCGTCCTTGAGCAGGGCAGTGGCGCGGTCAACGGACTGGCTCAGTCGGGTCATCAAAGCTCTCCTGGAAACTGGATATCCACGCAGGACGGCAGCGGGGTTTGGCGGCATTGGCGCTGCGCCGTGCCTGGACCAGGCTGCTGGAGCACGCTTCAGACGTCTAGCGTGACCGGCTTCCTCGCCGCCATCGCCACCGAAGGCCAGAGCACAATGCCACTCAGTTGAGCGACGGTGGGGATGGCGTGGTGACCGGATAACCTGCCGGGCGGCCGTGGCCCGACAAGGTGATCTTGGTGGATGGTGGTCCTCGTGTGGTGATCACTGTTTGGGTGCCGAAAACGACAGAATCTGTCGTTTTCGGCACCCAAACAGTGATCATGGGGGTGGTGGCAGCGCGAGGACGCCGGGGGTAGCTGCTCTTGATCAGCCTGGCAGAGCTGCGCTCGCACAGCTCTGCCAACAGGAGACACTCCTACCTTTGCAGCATTGTTGCGCCACGCGCGCGGAGCGGAGTCGTATAGGTAGGAGTCTCTAGGGTCTGGCACTCAAAGCACTCAACGAATAGCCGGCTTGCTGGCGTAACGCTCGTCGCAGCGTGCATCCCGCTGCTCTAATAGACGCTTCATGCTGCGAAAGCTGCCGGCGAGTGCGTCTGCAACGGCCGAGGCAGCGTGCCTAGGCACGAACGCTAGCTGGGGCACGCCGTCGATCCCAGCATTGATGTTCGATCCGCATCCTGTTGCTTTCGAAATGCGATAAGGTGACCTTCGTTCTGCGAAACGTTGACTTAGCTCCGCACGACGTCGGCTCGGCGACCGAAGCACCGCCGACGATGGCCGCCCAGCAGTGGCAGGGCTGTGCACTCCGTCACGGCGCCAGCAGCGGACTGCTCACGACGTCCGCCTGCGCCGACGCCGGTGCGACGGTTGGATCGAAGGCCGCAAGGTTCAGGGAGAGCAGATCCAGCGGCTCCACGGGCCGAGGCGAAGGAGAATCAGACATACTGCTCGAAACTGGTCGAGCCAAGCGACGCAGACCGCGAAGGCGGTCCCGGCCGCACAGAGGGAGACACGTTGAGCATGGCCACGAGGACGGACCCGCAGTCGCCGGCATTGCACGTTGCCGACAGCCACGATGTGATCCGGGTACAGGGCGCGCGCGTGAACAACCTCAAAGACGTCAGCGTCGAGCTCCCCAAGCGCCGGTTGACGGTGTTCACCGGTGTGTCCGGCTCGGGCAAGAGCTCGCTGGTGTTCGGCACGATCGCCGCGGAGTCGCAGCGGATGATCAACGAGACTTATAGCGCCTTCGTGCAGGGCTTCATGCCGACGCTGGCCCGGCCGGAGGTCGACGTGCTCGACGGGCTGACGATCGCGATCATCGTCGACCAGCAGCGGATGGGTGCCGATGCCCGCTCCACGGTCGGCACCGCCACCGACGCAGGCGCGATGCTGCGCATCTTGTTCAGCCGGCTCGGGCAGCCGTACATCGGCTCGGCCCAGGCGTTCTCCTTCAATGTCGCCTCGATCAGTGGAGCGGGTGCGGTCACCCTGGAGCGCGCTGGACGGACTGTGCAGGAGCGTCGCGACTTCAGCATCATCGGCGGCACGTGTCCGCGCTGCGAAGGCCGAGGCTCGGTCTCCGATATCGACCTGACCCAGCTCTTCGACGACTCCAAGTCGATCGCCGAGGGCGCGTTCACCATCCCCGGCTGGAAGTCGGACAGCTGGTGGACAGTGGGGATCTTCACCAAGTCGGGCTTCCTCGACCCGAACAAGCCGATCCGCGACTACACCGAGACCGAGCTGCACGACTTCCTCCACCGCGAGCCGACCAAGGTGAAGGTCAACGGCGTCAACCTCACCTACCAGGGGTTGATCCCCAAGGTGCAGAAATCGTTCCTGTCCAAGGATCCCGACGCGCTGCAGCCGCACATCCGGGCATTCATGGACCGGGCGGTCACCTTCACCGCCTGTCCCGAGTGCGGCGGCACCCGGCTGTCCGAGGCGGCCCGGTCCTCGCGGATCGGCGGGATCAACATCGCCGACGCCTGCGCGATGCAGATCAGCGACCTGGCCGACTGGGTCCGTGGCGTCGACGAGCCGTCGGTGGCGCCGCTGCTCGGCACGCTCCTGCACACGCTCGAGTCGTTCGTGGAGATCGGGTTGGGCTATCTCTCGCTTGAGCGGCCGTCGGGGACGCTGTCGGGTGGCGAGGCGCAGCGCGTCAAGATGATCCGTCATCTCGGGTCGTCGCTCACCGACGTCACCTATGTCTTCGACGAGCCCACCACGGGCCTGCACCCTCATGACGTCGCGCGGATGAACGAGCTGCTGCTGCGGCTGCGGGACAAGGGCAACACGGTGCTCGTCGTGGAGCACGAGCCGGAGACGATCGCGATCGCCGATCATGTCGTGGACCTCGGCCCTGGCGCCGGTACGGCGGGCGGCAGCGTCTGCTTCGAGGGCACTGTTGAGGGGCTGCGGGCCAGCGGCACCGTCACCGGCCGCCATCTCGACGACCGGGCCGCTCTCAAGGAGACGGTGCGCGCACCCACCGGGGCGCTGGAGATCCGCGGCGCGAGCACGCACAACCTGCGCGACGTCGACGTCGACATCCCGCTCGGGGTGCTGGTCGTCGTCACCGGCGTCGCCGGTTCCGGCAAGAGCTCGCTGATCCACAGCTCCATCACCGCCTCCGCGGGTGTGGTGTCGATCAGCCAGGGTGCGATCCGCGGCTCGCGACGGAGCAACCCGGCGACCTACACCGGACTGCTCGACCCGATCCGCACGGCGTTTGCGAAGGCCAACGGCGTCAAGCCGGCGCTGTTCAGCGCCAACTCCGCCGGCGCCTGCCCGCACTGCACCGGCGCCGGTGTCGTCTACACCGACCTGGCGATGATGGCCGGCGTCGCCACCACCTGCCAGGAGTGCGAGGGCAAGCGCTTTGCGGCATCGGTGCTCGAATACCACCTCGGCGGCCGCGACATCAGCGAGGTCCTCGCGATGTCGGTCACCGAGGCTCAGGAGTTCTTCGGCGCCGGCCAGGCGCGGACACCGGCCGCGCACGCCATCCTGGCTCGGCTGTCCGATGTCGGGCTCGGCTACCTGCGCCTGGGCCAGCCGCTCACCACGCTGTCCGGCGGCGAGCGCCAACGGCTCAAGCTGGCCACCCATTTGGGAGGCGGCGGCAACAGTGTCTATGTCCTCGACGAGCCGACCACCGGCCTGCACCTCGCCGACGTCGAGCAGCTGCTCGGCCTGCTCGACCGGCTTGTCGAGGGCGGCAAATCGGTCGTCGTCATCGAGCACCACCAAGCCGTCATGGCACACGCCGACTGGATCATCGACCTCGGCCCCGGCGCCGGCCACGACGGCGGCCGGATCGTCTTCCAGGGCACACCCACCGACCTCGCCGCCGCCCGCTGCACTCTCACCGGCGAGCACCTCGCGGCCTACATCGGCACAAGCGAAAAAGCTCGCTCCCGAGCCGATTGAGTTTGTGAGACGGGTGCTCCCACTTCCACGGTTGGCTCCCGAAAGGCTACGAACCTATGCGCTTCACCTCGGAGACGACCGCTGGCGGTCTCTCGGAACGCCTCTTCATCACCGAACCGAGGATCGGCGCCGCGGTCTTCGGCCTGGCCGGTCACCAGACCCTGGCCGCGGCGGCGGCCGAGGTCACCGTCCCGGTCGAGTTCCTGCTCCAGTGGGACGACGAGATCGTCCCGCGGGACTCGGGCCTCGCGCTGTTCGACGCCTTCGCCTCCCGGGAGAAGACGCTGCACGCCAATCCGGGCCAGCACATCAACGTACCCGTGTTCGAACTGGAGAGCTCCGAGCGCTTCTTCCGCCGGCACCTCGTCGCGGCGTAACGGCCACCGGGCCTGTTTCACAGGTCGTCCGAGACCTCGGGTGTTGGGCCGATCCTGCCCGGATGTGGGGGCCTGACGTGGGCAGCTCTCCGGCTGTTGCTGCCGGAGTCGACCTTGACAATGTACAATCGATTGGTTGTATGTTTGTTGGGTGACCGAGGAGAACGAAGACCGGGCGGACGCCCGGTTCCACGCGCTCGCCGACCGGACCCGGCGCGACATCCTGCGCCGCGTGCTGGCCGGGGAGCGCTCGGTCTCCGCGCTCGCGGCGAAGTACGACATGAGCTTCGCCGCGGTGCAAAAGCACGTCGCCGTGCTGGAGAAGGCCGGTCTGCTCACCAAGCGACGAAGCGGTCGTGAGCAGCTGGCCAGCGGCGACATGGAGGTGGTGCGGTCGGTGGCGTCGATGCTCACCGAGCTGGAACAGGTCTGGCGTGGCCGCATCGCGCGCATTGACGACCTCATCGCATCCGACACCGATCAGGAGGACTGAACCATGCCCGTGATCGACGTCCAGCAGGACCTCGACAGCCTGACCCTGACCATCACAGCCGACTTCGCCGCGCCGGTGCAGCGGATCTGGCAGGTCTACGCCGACCCGCGCCAGCTGGAGAAGGTGTGGGGGCCGCCGACCTACCCGGCGACCGTGGTCGACCACGACCTCACGCCCGGCGGCCGCATGACCTACTTCATGACCGGCCCGGAAGGCGACAAGCACGCCGGATACTGGCAGATCACGGCCGTCGACGAGCCGACGAGTCTCTCCTTCGACGACGGCTTCGCCGACCTGGACTTCAACCCCACGCCAGGTATGCCGGTCTCCAAGAACGTTTTCACCTTCACCGAGCACGACGGCGGCACTCGCGCGACCTACGTGAGCACCTACGAGTCCGCCGAGGCGCTGCAGCAGGTGCTGGACATGGGCGTGGTCGAGGGTGCCACAGTGTCGATCAACCAGATCGACGACCTGGTCGCCTCCTGAGGTGCACCGCGGCCGGCTGTCTCGGGCATCGAGGCGGCCGGCCGCCCTGTGGGTCGTGACGTGGCGCCCGCGACGCAGACACGTGGACCGCGACGAGTTCGCTGGCGGACGACGCCTGACCATGTCGATGAGCGTGCCTACTGTCGAGGATCTTCGCCGTCAGCGGATGACGGGTTTTGCCTGGAGAGTTCGTGATACACAGTCGGTCATGACGACGGGGACCGAAATCGTGTACGAGGCCGATGGCAGGACGATGGTCGGTTGGCTTGCTTTGCCTGCTGGCGGAGGTCGGCATCCCGCGGTTCTCATCGCTCACGAGGGTCCGGGACTTGATGACCATCAGCGCTCCCGAGCGGATCAGCTCGCCGAGCTGGGTTACGTCGCGTTCGCCCTGGATTATCAGGGTGGAGGCAAGTCGATAACTGACCGGGAGGCCATGATGGCCCGGCTGGACGAGCTGTGGCATGACCCGGATCGCACCCGCGGCCTTGCCCGCGCGGGCCTGGACGTCCTTCTCGGACAGCCTCGTGCGGGCACCACGCAGGTCGCCGCGATCGGTTACTGCTTCGGCGGCCACCTGGTTCTGGAACTGGCCCGGGCCGGCGCCGCCCTCGCAGTCGTGGTCGGGTTCCACCCGCGGCTGGCGACTCCACGGCCACTGGATGCGGGCAACATCACCGGCAAGGTGCTGGTGTGCGTCGGCACTGAGGACCCGTTTATCTCAGTCGGCGAGCGGCTGATGTTTGAAGAGCAGATGCGCGCAGCCGGCGTGGACTGGCGGATGAACCTCTACGGCGGGGCTCAGCACAGTTTCACCCACCCCCAGGTCGATCGCGTCGAGGTGCCCGGACTGCGGTTCGACCGGATCTCAGCTCAGCGGTCGTGGCGGGCGATGCTTGACCTGTTCGACGAAACGTTCCGCTAGCGATCACCTCCTGTCCGTATAATCCGCTCGTTTTGTGCGACCTCATGCAGCACGGACTCGATTGGGTTATTCGCATACTGCTCCATGGCATGTCAGGCGGTGGGCAGCAGCTCATCAAGCACCCGTGGGTACGCACTCGCATGGTTGGTGCTTACCTCGGCCGGTTGTGAGCCGCGCTCAAGCGCGCGGGTGAAGAACCGGCGGGTGGCCGCCAAATATCGCTTCTCACGCCCCTCGGACGCTAGAAGCTTGACACTTGAGCCGAGTTTTGCAGACGTCCGTCGCACACCTCCCAGACGCTGAGTGTGACCGTGAACCGCCATTCGGAGCCGAATAGCGGTTCACAGCCGCTGCCGACCGCCATTCGGAGCCAAATCGCGGTTCACATCGCGTTACTGATCAAGGTGACCTGCGTCTCGACGGTGAGGCGCAGCCTCACTAGGTGAAGAAAGTGCGCCCCGGGGGCGGTTAGCGTTCTTCGTTGCCGAACCAGCTGTGCCCATGCTCGGAATGGTGCAGCAGGTCGTGGTGGCCAGGATATCCACCACCGTGGCCCCGATGACTCGCCCCGTCGAGGGTCGCGACCACTCCGCCGCCGACCAGCAGGCCCACCAGTGCGGCACCAACTATGGCAGTGGCCCGATGCCGCACGACAACGCGCACGCCCCGGCCCACCCGCGCTCGCCGAGTCTCCCGTTGTCCCGAGGTCTCCGTGGCAGCCTCCTGGTTATCCGGCTCAGGAATGCTTACCCTAGAGTGGACCGGTTTGGGAGTGTCTGGCTCATCCGGTGTGCTCATTCCTGCCTCCTCCTGCCCAGCCCGCTGTCCGGGCCGATAACTCCCACAATCCGCTGACCACCTGAGAGCGGACTGAGAAAGTGGCGGCAGCAAGGTCGATAGTGACACACGAACCGACTTCGGCGCGGTCGAGCTCCATGAGCGCTGCCCATAACACCAGTCCAGTGGCTTCGTGGACCACTCCGGCCGCACAGTCGGATTGCGTCTCGGTCGGCTCCAGGCGCGCGTGATCACCGCAAGGTACTCATTGGGAGATGAGTACCTGCGGAGGGCCATCCGTGTTTCCGGAGCACGACTGGGTCGAAGGTGCGTGCTTGGTACGCAAGTGTTGCGGCAGGCATGTCACACCGGTGGGCGGGGCCGTCGACATTAGTGTCCTGGGGGCGGATCTTCTCGGTCAGGCGTAGCTGAACAGCGGAGGAAAGGTCAGGACCACGATCCAGGCCCACCCGGCGTACACCGGCAGGTAGCTGGTCTGCCAGCGCTCGAGCGCCGCGAACGGCGTGTGGCGGCGGGCAAACCTCAGCAGCAGCCACGCCGAACAGGCGAGGTTGGCCAGCAGGATGATGTTCTCGCCGAGTGCTGCGGCCTTGTTGGGTGTGGTGCCGTACTCGGTGATGCGCCCGGTGATCTCCAGGAGCACCAGCACGTCGATGGCCAACGCGCTGACCACGAGGGCGAGCTGCAGCGTGTCGAACAGGCCGGGCGGGGCTAGCGGGTCGCGGGCTGAGATCGAGTAGAGCAGCAACCCCAGCACCACGACCAGCAGGAGGTCGAACAGGATCAGCGCTTCGCGCTGCACGTTGATGCCGGCGCTGGTCCAGCCGATGGCGACGAGGAAGGCTAGCAGGACTGCCGTGAACAGTGGAGTGAACAGCCGGGTGAGCACCGGGGCGATGTTCTCGACCACACTTTGCTTGGCCTCGACGAGCCACCCGGCCACCACGATCGCGGCCACGACGCCGCAGGGCAGGAGCCACTGCGCGATGAACTTCTCCGGGTCGATTCCGATGGCCTTGAAGGTGCCGAACGTGAACGCGATGAGGACACCGCCGCCGAGGGCGATGAGGACGAAATAGACGAACCACTCGCCGGTGAAGCGGATGAAGTCCATGCGTCGACGAGACGAGCGCCAGTCGTCGGTCAGATAGGCCAGACCTACCACGAGCCACAGGGCGATGGGCAGGTGGATGCTGGTGATGACCACCGACTGCGACGCCTCGGCCAGGGGATAGGCGTTGGCCGCCACAGCGCCGAGCACGAACAGCGCCACCAGTATCCCGATCAGCGGGCGTCGGGCCTGGTGGCGCCAGGCCAGGAAGGCCGCCAACCAGGGCAGCGCGAACAGGCTGGCGTTGAGCCCGTAGAACGAGCTGTCCTCCGCCAATCTCATCCCGAACAGCTCCGGCACCTTGATCGACGCCGCCGCGCCCGCCGCGCAGATGACCATCGCGAACAGGTCACGCCGCGACCGGGTTTGCGCCACCGGGCTGCCGGTCTCGCCGGTCAGCACCAGCTGCTTCCACAGCCGTTCCGAATGCTCCCGGGCGAACTCACGGGACAAGTCATCCAGGCTACCCATGCGTTTGACCGCGACCAAAAACGCCTCGTCGGCGCGCAGGCCGACCGCGACGAGCTCGTCGACGCAACCGCGGAGATGGTCTTCGAGCTCGTCGGCGTCGGAGGGCTGCAGCTCTCGGCGGCGCTGTAGGTAGTGACGCCACTGCGCGAACTGCGCCTCCAACTCGTCCTGACCGTCTAGCGCTGTCATGTCTTGCCCTCCAACGGGATCGCGGTCAACAACCTGACATCGCCGGAACCAAGCCAGATCTCCTTGAGCGCGTCCACGACCGTGTCCCACTGGCGGCGTTGCTCGGCAAGCTCAGCCAGGCCCTTGCCGGTGATCTGGTAGTACTTGCGCCGCCGCTGCCCAGTGACCGACTGCCAGCTCGACTCCACAGAGCCCAGGCGCTCAAGCCGGTGCAGCAACGGGTACAGCAGTCCCTCGGTCCAGTCCAGCTCGCCACCGGACAGCTCGTTGATCCGCCTGAGGATGGCGTAGCCGTAGCTCTGCCCCTCGGCCAAGATGCCGAGCACCATCGGTGTCGCCGAGGCGGCCACCAGATCCTTGGCGACCTTCACGAGACTTCACCCCGTCCCATATCCTAGAAGTATGGATGCATTGTACTGCTAGGTATTGTCTGGTGCAACGACCGGTCACGGTACGGGCCAAATTGCTACCGAAGGTAACCGGAGCCGGCCGTTTCATCATATTGGCTTACGAGTCCTGCGGGTCGGGGTTGGAGGGTGCGGCGATTCCGTAGACGAGGAAAGGGGCGTGTTCCGGCACACGGTCGGCGGTGACGGCGACGAACGCCGACGCATGGTGACGGTCGTCGAAGAGATGCCATCTGTTGAGCAGCGGCACCCAGATCTTCTGCAGCGAGGCGGCGTCTTGAGGTGTGTATCCGCAATTCGACAGCCCGCTCAACAGCCCGGCATCGGCCAACGTCGTACCCGAGAAGGGCAGCGTGTTCCGCCGGCTGCCGCGCCCCGGGGTCCATGGCCGTCGATACTTCGATGATCATGGTGTTTCGGGGGTCGATTCCCGCCGCAGCCGCAGTTCTCTGCAATCCGAGGAGGTCAGGCCACAACCCTGGCGGCGTCGGTGGCGGCGGGACCAGCCCGGGGGACGGCTCCACACCAGGGGATCGACGAAGCGGATCGTTTCAACATCGCTGCGAAGCAGAAATGTCGCGCGCCGTTCCGGAGTCCAGTTCGGGTCAGGTGCGGTCGACCGGAGATCGAACCCGACGATGCGTTCCATGGCGTCAGCAGAGAGCGGGAGCTGGGACGCCTCGGCCCCCTACCGGGGCGCGGTGGGACGTTTCTGCTCAGGATTGCGTACGCCACCCGCTTGCGCGGCTCATCGTCACCGCAGGAATACCAAGCTGCGACCCGCATCGTCCAGCTGCCGGCGGTCGTCGGGCGTTCCATCACCACGATCCGGGCCTGCGCTCGATGCCAGCCGGTGGTCTCCTTGAGTTTTTCCTGCCGGCTCACATCTTCCGCTGTCTTGTTATCAGCCAGTGCGCCGAAGTCGTTATGGGCTAGCGGTCCCGTCCCCGTCTCGTCCCCTTGCTCGCTCTCCTCGTTGGCCTGTGTCTCCACGCGTTGGACAGGCATTGCCCGTGTCCACAGGGGAGGCCGCTCGTCACGAAGCGCCGGCTGTAGCACTTTATGGGTTGGGCCGCGCCCTTCGAGTGCCCTCAGCACAGCACGGTTGCCCGCAAGTTTCCGTGCCTGCGCCAACAGGGTGACCGAGCCGGCGGTGCTCCACGTCTGCAGTTTTCGGCCGGGGTGCCGTTGGGCGGCGGTATGCGAATCGGTGTCGGAGGCTTGCCGGCGAACCCATCATCCCCGCGGGCGGTTTCGAGGAGCAACTGTATCGTGATCTCCGACGCGGCAAGGTCCGGATTCTGACGTCTGGGCAGCGGCGCACGCTCCGGGCTGGATCAAGATCATGCGACTGGCCCGATGTTCCTCACCACCGCATTCGAAGAGAGTTCCCATGCTGGTCTGCCACGGACTGCACGAACGGGTCCGATCGGGCGGCCGTCGGGGACAATTTTCCTGCTCGAACAGGCAGCAGCACGGCTGATAGGCACTATCGAAAACCCACTTTGCTGCATGCTGGGCGGCACTGTCAGTTGTTGGGTGTGCGCTGATCGTGGGCGTGAGCAACGGCCACGATCAGCACGGCTGAGCACCTCCCGCTGTCCAGAACTCAGCGTTGAGCAGGCGGATCTCGTCGATACCGGTCACGACCAGCGCTGTAGATCTACCGGGAGTCCACCTGGTGAGGCTACGCTGCGGACCGCCGAGACGCGGGTCACCTTGATCGGTAACGCGACGTGAACCGCCATTCGCTTCGAAATACGGTGACCGCGACCCGCTCTGGTGTCGCCGAGTGCGACATGAGAGCTGTCCGCAGCCGTTCTGACAGCTCTGGTATCGCACTCGGCGCATGCAGGACTGCCGCTGCGAGGTAGGGGTGATCATGACCGGCAGCAACGTGTATTTCATTCCTCAGGGCGGCGCGCAGCGCCTAGGGAGTTGGCTCCGAATGGCGACTCACGGTCAGCATCTGGGAGGTATGAGACGGGCGATTATCGCGGGAGACGTCTGCGAAACTCGGCTCAAGTGTCACGTTTTTAGCGTCCAAGGGATGCTGGTCACACCCAACAAATTGACAGCCCCTGTCTGCGATATAGCTCCGGTCGTCGGACCGGATGACCGGAGAGGTGTCATCGACCTGCGCATCAACAGTGGCGGGTTTGACGCCCTGGGGCTGCAGGTCGCATCATGGCTGACGTTCATCCAGGCGCCGCCGGCCCATTCGTCAGCACCGACCCGGATCGGTGACAACACTCAGGGCGTGTTCTCCGATGCGCTGGAGCGCAAGCTGCCCAACAGCTGACCCGTACTTCAGGCTGAATGAGCGGTGCCTCACCCAAACCGGCGAGACTTTCGACGGCCTCGGCATCTTCCGCCATCCGGGAACCGGTGTGCACTATCGCCGCCGCCGGTCTGGGTCAGTGCAGGTTGGCCGGGAACTCCTTCCCGGCGGGTTGCTCAGTGCCTGCCCTTCACGTAGGGATTCTTGTCCGAGCCGTCCACATTGTTCCTGTCCCGCACGAAATCCCGCATTGCTTCATTGAATTCCGGAACACCGCCACGGTTACAGTCCACGATGATACCCATGTCCTGGGCCATGCGCCAGACGGGCAGATCCGGGTCAAATACCGCATTTCGGTTACGAGCCGCTTTCACTAGAAGAACGAAGCCGTCGTAATCGTCGCTCTCGATCACCTGCAGGCTCCGTAGAAGAGCACTTTTGTCGAGCTTCTTGTTCATTTACCAGCCACCCTTCGGGTCGGGATGTACTCCAGTGTGACAGATAGTGATCAACCTGGTCCAGTGGGTACCCGCTTTCGGACTACAGTGTACGCGTTCGAATCCGGAACGTGACGAGGGGTGCGTGCGTCAGGGGAGCGGGATACTGCGGTGGGGCCGCGCATCTGGCGCTGTGCAGGCAAGCATCCTCGAGTGGCCGCCCTGGGGTGCTCGCGCACCCTCAACCGCGCTGCTTGTCCGATTGCCTGACGTCCACGCCCGGCTGCCCCGGTACTGTCAAGTTCACCCGTTCGAGCGTGCTCTGTTCATCTTCCGTTAAGCCGAGCGCAGGATTCTTGCACGGTGCTGCTGCACTTGGCTAGAGACGTCCCCCGATCCACTGACGGACATCGGTGTCTGATCCGAGGCCGGTGGCCGGACGGGAGACTCACCGCCGGCTGCAGTGATGTGCAGGAGCACCGGGATGGTCCCTTCGTGGCGTACCTGCCGCACTGCGAGTGCGGTTGGACCGGGCCGCCGTTCAGCTCCACTCCTGGCGGCTACGCCGCCTGCGAGCAGCTCTGGTGGGACAAGCATGTTCAGTTGTTCCTCCGCGCTCGCGAGCCCTGCTACGGCAGGTTTTCGACGATCTGGTCGTCGCGGGCCATTCACGGCCCGCTCGCCGGAGATCACATAGTCTCAGGAAGACCACCCCCAGGCGACCGGAACACGGTGTATCAGGCCCGTACGCAGCAGTCTGCATCCTGCAACGTGGTCCGGAATGCGAGTTACCATCGGGCGCGTGGCGCAGAGCGTGGCGGCCGGTGTGGTGCTGGTGGGGGGGCGCTCATCGCGGATGGGCACGCCGAAGGCCGCGTTGGAGTGGCACGGCTGCACCCTGCTGCGCCGCACCGTGGGCGTGCTCGCCCGAGCGGTCGACGGGCCGTTGCTGGTGGTCCGTGCTCCTCATCAGCTACTACCTGAGATCCCCGCACATATCGACGTGGTGGAGGACCCCGAGGAGGGGCTCGGGCCGCTGCAGGGAATTGCTGCGGGGCTGGCTGCGTTGGCCGGTCGAGCCCAGATCGCGTTCCTGTGTTCCACCGATCTGCCGTTCCTGCATCCGGTGTTCATCCGCCGGGTGCTGGGCGTGTTGATCGACAACACGCCGACCGTCGACGTGGTGCTCCCGGTGGCTCGTGGTTTCCCGCAGCCGCTCGCCGCCGCCTACCGGGTCACGCTCGCACCGGTGGTCGCTGAGCTGGTGGCCGAAGGTGACCTGCGGCCGGCGTTTCTGTTCCGGCGGTGCGCCACGCTGTACCTGGATGACACCGCCCTGCTGGCCGACCCGGTACTGGCCGCTGCCGATCCAGCACTGGACTCGGTGGTCAACGTCAACTCTCGGGACGACTACCACGCCGCCCGGCGCCGCCCTGCTCCGCAGGTCACGGTGCACTGTTGCGGCGTGCCGGCCGGCGCTGGCCACTGCGCTGAGCGCACGGTGCGGGCCGCCACCGTGGCAGGTGCGGCCGCTGCGGTGGGCATCGTCTTGGACCGCCACGTCGTCGTCGCGCTCAACGGCGATCAGCTCGGCCACGCCGGTGATGTTCCGCTGGCCAGCGGGGACGGCGTCACCTTCCGGCCCGCGTACGTGGGCGGGTGAGCCTGGTGACCGGATCGGGTTGGCCGGCATCGGAGCTGTACCCACCGTGTGCGCCCGAGTTGGCTGCGCGCTTGCTGAGCCGGCTGCGGTCACCTGCTTCGTGCGCCACCTTCCGGGTTGAGACCAGCCAGCGGCCCTGATGCTGGGCGAAGTGTCCCATACACCTACCGGTGCTGAGGTTGACAGTCCGCCCCTTTCACCGTGAGTGCACCCCCGTGCACGGAAAGTTACTGTTGAAATCGTCAGCCGGATGGCTTACTTTCGAGTGTGCGTTGACCACGGGGAGTAAGGGGGGCCGAGCTCGAACCATCTGGGGGCTGCTGAATGTGCGACGGATTGACGAGCTGCCGGTGCTGGCAACCGGGGGAGAGTTCGCAAGACGCTAACCAGCGTCAATCATTGCGGCACCTGGTCGCAAGACGTTCTCCGGCACGCACTTGAGACCAGATCAGAAGTCTGATGGCAGCAGATCTGTAGCGTCGTACAGGTTCCCAGGCTGATTCGGGTTTTTGGGGCTTGCATTGCTCCTTCTGACTATAAGGAGTGGCATGAGCATCGCGGGAATCTTCGCACTTGGTGGCGACTGTCACGAAGATCGTCACCACCACAAGGGTCACCACAAGGACCACTACCGCTACGGTGGCTACTACGGGCGTGACTACCACTACTACAACGGTTACAACTACCACGGTTACTACCGGGACTACTACTACCGCCGCAGTGGCCTGCTGAGCGGTCTGCTGTAGTCCGTCCGTCATCGGCGGTGGCCTCCCTCTCATCAGGGAGTGGGGCCACCGCCCTTGCCGTGGGCGGAGATCCGCCATCCCGAAGCCTCGGAAAAATTCCTGGAATCGAAGAAGGATAGGAGTGCCTGTGCGGGAGGTGGTGAGGTCACTGTTCAGTCCGGCGTCAGGTGCTGACGTCGAGGGTCTCGTGGAGTCTGCTCCGGTAGCAAGTCTGCGGGAGGTCTTCCGGCGGTTCTGGCCGGATGCCCGACCTTTTTGGCGGTGGTTGTGGCTGTCCCTGGTGCTGATCATCATCGGGCCGTTCGCGGACGCCGGCGCGATCTTGATGTTCCAGGTGCTCGTCGATGATGTGCTGACCCCACAGGATTTCGGGGCGTTCCCGAAAGTGGCTGCGGCGTTTGTGGGCATCACCTTGCTGGTGGGCGTGCTCGGCTTCGTCGGACAATATCTGGGTGCGTGGATCGGTGAGAATTTCCTGCACCGGATGCGGACCAGGGTTTTCGCTCATCTGCACACCCTGTCGGTGAGCTTTTTCGACCGTCGCCGTCTGGGTGACCTGCTGAGCCGGTTGACCAGCGATGTGACCGCGATCGAGAGCGTGGTGCTGTCCGGAGTCATCGGGATCATCGCGAACTTGATGAAGATCGTGGTCTTCGCCGGAGTGCTGTTCTACCTGGACTGGCGCCTGGCGTTGGCCTCGATGGTGGCAGTGCCGGTGTTCTGGACGGCCGCCCGCGCTTTCGCGCGTCGCATCAGGATCGTCTCGCGGGAGGTTCGGGCCCGGGACGGATCGATCTCGGTGGTCGCCGAGGAGAGCCTGGGCAACGCCACCCTGATCCAGGCATACGGCCGGGAGAGTTCCGAGGTCGACCGGTTTGCGGCGCAAAGCATGGGCAGTGTGCGCGCCGAGTTGGCCGCTACCCGGCTGGGTGCGTTGTTCTCGCCGCTGGTGGACCTGGTCCAAGTCCTGGGCGTGCTGACCATCGTGGGCGTGGGAATCTGGGAACTGTCCGCCGGGCGCTTGAGCCTGGGTGGGTTGCTGGCCTTCCTGGTGTTCCTGTCCCAGCTCTACCAGCCGGTCCAAGGCTTGGGGGCACTGACCACCTCGTTGTTCGCGGCTGCCGCGGCCGCCGAGCGGATCCTTGAACTGCTCGACGAGAAACCCACCGTGACCGCCCCTGCGCGGCCGGTCCCCCTGCAGCGGGCGCACGGTGAACTGCGCCTTGAGCAGGTCAGCTTCGCCTACCCCGACACCGCGACAGACATCCTGAAACAGGTCGATTTCACTGCACTGTCCGGGCAGACCACCGCCATCGTCGGTGCCAGTGGTGCCGGCAAGACCACTCTGCTGAAGCTTCTGCTGAGATTTTATGATCCCACTGCCGGGCGGATCACGCTGGACGGTCACGACCTGCGCGAGCTGGACCCGGAACAACTACGCGCCAACATCGCCATCGTGCTGCAAGAGACCCTGCTGCTCGACGGCAGCATCGCCGACAACATCCGCGCCGGCCGCTCGGACGCCACCTACGACCAGCTGGTCGCCGCCGCTCAAGCTGCCGACGCCCACGACTTCATCAGGGCACTGCCCGAGGGTTACGACACCCGGGTGGGCCAGCGTGGCCGGCTACTGTCCGGTGGGCAACGGCAACGCATCGCCATCGCCCGTGCCATGATCCGCGATGCGCCTATCCTGTTGCTCGACGAGCCCACCACCAGCCTCGACGCCGAAGCCGGCGAGCGCATCCTCGCCCCGCTGCGTCGGCTGATGACCGGTCGGACCACCATCATCATCTCCCACAACCTGCTCACCGTCACCGACGCTGATCAGATTCTCTACCTCGACCACGGGCGAATCACCGAAACCGGTACCCACCACCAGCTGCTCACCAACAACAGCGACTACGCCCACCTCTACCATCTGCACCACCCGGCCACCCTCACCGGTGCAGGGACCCAACCCTGACCCGGGGGCCGAGGTAGCGTCCCATCTGTGCCGAGCAGTCCGTTCGTCCGCGACGTGCTGGTCGTCCAAGCGTCAGACGTGTGGCGTGCAGCCTGCGTGGCTGCCGGGTGCCCGTCCAGAGTGGGGACGGAGCGGTTGGGCGTGGCCGAGGCGCTGGGCCGGGTCACCGCCGAGCCGGTATGGGCCCGGCGGTGTTCCCCGGCGTTCGACTCCGCCGCAATGGATGGCATTGCGGTGCGGGTCGCGGACACCGTGGGTGTCAGCGAGACGGCACCGGTCACGCTGGTCGACTTCGATGTCATCGACACCGGCGACCCGCTGGCCGAGGGTCGGGATGCGGTGGTGATGCGCGAGCACGTCTCGGTCACCGGCGAGGGTGCCCAACTGGCCGCTGCCGTGCGTCTCTACCAGCACATCCGCTGCATCGGCGAGGACGTCTCGGCCGGCGAGTTGTTGCTGCTGCAAGGCCACCGGTTGCGCGCGGTCGACGTCGCGGTCGCCGCTGCGGCCGGTGTCACCGAGGTCGCGGTGTACCGCCGTCCGGTGGTTGCGGTGCTGCCCACCGGCGACGAGATCCGACCGCTGGGCACCGATCTCGGTCTCGGTGAGATCCCCGACACCAACTCGCTGATGCTCGCCGGCCAGGCCGGTGAACACGGCTGTGACGTGCTGCCGCTACCCATCGAGCCGGACGATCCGGAAAGGATTGCCGCTGCGGTGCGGGCCGCCGCCCAGCGCGCCGACCTGGTAGTGATCATTGCCGGAGCGAGTGCCGGCCGGGGTGACCACACCGCCTCGGTGGTGTCCCAGGTGGGGGTGCTGGCGGTGCATGGGGTGGCGGTACGACCGGGACACCCCGTGGTGCTCGGCACCGCGGGCACCACCCCGGTGCTCGGGGCGCCCGGTTACCCGGTATCGGCGGCGCTGGCCTTCGAGATCTTCGCCGCACCGTTGTTGGCTGCTCTTCAAGGCACCACAACGCCCGATCGCCCGATCGCGCGGGCGCGGCTGGCCGCCCCGCTGGTCTCCCCGCCGGGCAAGGACGACTGGGTGCGGGTACGGCTGGGCCGGGTCGGCGGGCGGCTCGTGGCCACCCCACTGTCCCGCGGCGCCGGGGTGCTGACCTCGCTGGTGCGGGCCGACGGGCTGCTGGTCGTTGCGGCCGGGCGCGACGGCCACCACCCGGGTGCGGAGGTCGAGGTACAACTACTGCGCGGCATGGCGGAGATCGACCGCACCATCGTGGCGATCGGCTCGCACGACCTGGTGCTCGACCTGGCTGCCGCGGCGCTCCGCGGCGCCGACCCGGGAGTGACGCTGGCGACGTCCAATGTCGGCTCGCTGGGCGGGTTGGTGGCGTTGCGCGACGGGCTGTGCCACCTCGCCGGCGCGCACCTGCTCGACCCGGAGACCGGCGAGTACACCCTGCCCTACCTGCCGCGGGTGTTCGGCGACGCCCTTGCCGTCGCCGATGTCGCCGTGATCCGGCTGGTGCACCGCGAGCAGGGGCTGATCGTCGCCGCCGGCAATCCGTGCGGGCTGGCCGGCGTCGAGGACCTGCGCCGTCCGGGACTGCGCTACGTCAACCGGCAGCGCGGTGCCGGCACCCGGATGCTGCTCGACCACGAGCTGCGACGCTGCGGCATCGCACCCGGCGATGTCACCGGCTACCAGCGTGAGGCCCACAGCCACCTCGCTGTCGCGGCGGCGGTGGCCGCCGGGCGAGCCGACGCCGGGCTGGGCATCGCTGCTGCCGCCCGACCGTACGGGTTGGATTTCGTGCCCGTCGGGCAGGAGCCCTACGACCTGGTCGTCACCCGGAATGCCTATGACTCCGACGCGCTGGCGCCGTTGTGGACGCTACTGGCCGACGACGGGTTCCGGGCCTCGGTAGCAGCCCTACCCGGCTACTCCACCACCGAGACCGGCCGCCGAGTGCACTGACGTCGGCGCGTTCTGGATGCAGACTGCGCCAGTTCGTGGTCGGATAACCGCGGTCTGCCCAGAACAGCGAGAACATTGGGGGTATGGGGAACGTGCAGAACGTCAGTCTGGGGGCTGGGGGGCATGGGTATCTTGCGTTGCCGGACGGTGGCAGCGGACCGGGCGTGCTGGTGATCCAGGAATGGTGGGGGTTGACCAGCCACATCATTGACGTGACGGACCGGCTGGCCGCGGCCGGCTTCGTCGCGTTGGCACCTGACCTCTTCGGCGGCGCCACCACGCACGACCCCGACGAGGCGAGCCGGCTCATGCAGCAGCTACCCGTGCACCAGGCAGCCGCTGACCTGGGCTGCGCGGTGGATTACCTGCTCGAGCACGACGCGGTTACCAGCTCCACGATCGGTGCGGTCGGGTTCTGCATGGGCGGCGGCTTCGTGCTGGTGCTCGCCGCGCAGCAGGGCGACCGGATCGGCGCCGCGGTGACGTTCTACGCCGTCCTGGGGGAGGAGTACCCGAGCTTTGCGAACCTCTCCGCCCCACTGCTGGGCCACTTCGGCAGGTTTGACGACTTCCAGAGCACCGACCAGGTCCACCAGCTCGCGGTGGCCATCGAACAGCAGTCCGGCCACCGGCCGGACTTCCGCTTCTACCCGGCCGGGCACGCTTTCCTCAACGACGAGAACCTGATCGGTACCTACGACCCGGAGTCGGCTGCGCAAGCCTGGGATGCCACGGTGGGCTTCCTACAGCGGCGCTTGTCGTAGCCGGGCCTCACAAGTCCATGCTGAGATCGTCTCGGATCCGGCGAGCGAGCGACTCGTCCATCAGGAGCCGTGCGACCAGGGCGCGGATGACGTCCTGCCCGGTGACGCGGGGGGCGCCGATCAGGTCCGCGGCCTCGACGCACCATTGGGTGAGCCTGATGTGGTAGGCGGGGGACAGGTCCACGCTGCGTCGCACCGGCTTGGTGCGGGCGGTGGCGGCCAAGTTCAGTTCTTCGGTGCGGAGGTCGCGGTTTCGATGTTGCCGCGGAACTCCGGGGGCCGGGGCGGAGGCGTGCCCGGCGCCGTTGGCCATCGCATCCCTCGTCATGCGAGGACATTCGTCTCAGGGCGGAAAGCGGTTCGAGACTCCGGCACTGGGAGACTCCGGCGCTGAGAGACTCCGGCGCTGAGAATAGATCTTTTGTCCGCGCGGCAGGCTGGCGTCGAGGGTGTAATCACCTTGGGTGATTGAGATCTGATCGGGTTGTTGGAAGGGTTTGCGGGGTCCGGCCCAGGAGCGAACATGAGCAACCGCGGTCCGATCATCACGCTGCTTGCGGTCGCCGCCTTGGCTGCCGTGCTCGTCGGGCTCAACGTGACGGCGACAGGCACGACGGTCATCCAGGAGCCGACCAGCGTGCCCTCCCCGACGGTGGTCCAGCAAGCCTCCTATGCCGGACGCACCAGTGGCAATGAGGCCACCATCGCCATTGCGGTGCGCGACGGTCAGGCAGCCGCCTACGTCTGCGACGGCCGTCGCGTCGAGGCATGGCTGCAGGGCACGCTCGAAGGCGGCCGCTTGGCCGTGCAGAATCCCCGCAAGGCCAGCGCGACCGGCACGGTCGAGGGTGACGCGATATTCGGGACGGTGTCGGTCAACGGTAACCAGTGGCCCTACTCGGCGCAGCTGGCCAGCCCGCCGGCGGGTCTCTACCAGGGCAGCGCGACGGTGGCCGGGGTACCCAACCGGATCGGGTGGATCGTGCTGCCAGACGGTAGCCAGACCGGCATCCGCAAGAGCCGGGACGGCCTCGTTGGGCCGGCCCCGCCGCTGGACCCCCGGACGCTGCGGGGCGTGATCGTCGACGGCGTCCAGATCGACCCGCAACGCGTCGAGGGCGACACCCGGGTAGTCCGACCACCGTCCTGAGCAGGAGCAGCACCGATGGCCTTCTCGCCGGACCAGCCCCGCGTGGCGGCCCACCGCCGGCCGGACTCCGCCACGACGATGATCGTGGTGTCGATCGTCGTGGGCGCTGCGGTGGCCGTCGCGCTGGGGACGTACGGCCGGCTGCACGAGCCGACCGGGGTCGCGATCAACGTCGCCGGCTTCTCCGAGGGGAGAGCGGCCAAGAGCTGGCTGGCCACCGGTGCGTTCCTGCTCGCCGGTGTGCAACTCGTCTCCGCGCTGGCGATGTGGGGCAAGATACCGGGCCCGCCCTGGGTGCCCGCCCTGCATCGCTGGTCGGGCCGGTTCGCGGTACTGCTCACCGTGCCGGTGCTGGTTCATTGCCTGTACGCGCTGGGTTTTCAGTCAGCCACCCCGCGGGTTCTGATCCACTCGTTGATCGGCTGCTTCTTCTTCGGAGCGTTCACCGCTAAAATGCTCCTCCTCACCCGGCGCGGCTTGCCCGGTTGGGTGATCCCGTTCATCGGGGGCCTGGTATTCTCCGCGTTCGTCATCCTCTGGTTGACGTCGTCATTGTGGTTTTTTACAACCATCGGCGTAACGCTCTAACTCTCTGCAATGTCATCCGTTTACTGGCCGTTAACCCGCAAGGAGTGATTGATGCCCCACCACACCGCACCAGGATCCGAGGTGACCCGGCGCGCTGTCGTGGCGGGGACCGGGGTCCTGGCTGCGTCCGCCACGATCGCTGCCTGCAGCAGCTACCGGAGCTCGACCACGCCGCCACCGCAAGCGCCCGGTGCTCCGGCGGGCGCGGTGGGCCGGTCACTGGCCAGCACGGCGGACATCCCGGTGGGTGGTGGGATGGTGTTCACCAGTGCGGAGGTTGTGGTGACGCAGCCGTCGCCGGGGACGTTCAAGGCGTTCACCGCGATCTGCACGCACGCCGGCTGCTCGGTCAAAGAGGTCGTGTCCGGGACGATCAACTGTCCCTGCCACGGAAGCAGGTACGCCATCGCCGACGGCTCAGTCGTCAACGGCCCCGCGTCACGGCCACTCGCCGAACGGGAGATCACGATCTCGGGTGACGCGATCCAGCTGTCCTGACCGGCTCAGCGCCAGGAAGGCAGCCACAGCTCGGCGTTCCAGTGCTCCGGGGTGATCGAGTCACCGGTGAGGATCGGCCAGAGCCAGATGAAGTTCGCCACCACCAGACCGAGATACAGCGAGACCACCAGCAGCCCGGTGCCCCGCCGCTCGGCACCGTCTTGCGTCCGGCCGAGTATCTCGCCCAGGACCAGCGTCACCGCGATGACCAGGAACGGCACCGCAGGAGTCAGATAGAAGAAGTACATCTGGCGGTCGATGGTGGCCAACCAGGGCAGCCAGCCGGCGGCGTAGCCGGTCAGCGCTGCCGCGTAGCGCCAGTCCGGTCCGCTGGCCACCCGCCACAGCGCCCAGCCCAGCACGGGCAGCGCGACCCACCACAGTGCCGGGGTGCCGACGAGCAGCACCGTGGCCACGCAGTCCTCGCGCCCGCAACCGGCGGCACCGGAATCGTGGTAATAGAGCACCGGCCGCAGCCCCATCGGCCAGCTCCACGGCTTGGACTCCCACGGATGTGGGCGAGCCGGGGTGACCAGCGCTGCGTGGAAGCTCAGCATCGTGGTGTGGTAATGCCACAGCGCCCGCAGCGCCGCCGGGAGCAGGCCGCCCTCGACGTGCCGGTCGGTGCCGGTTTCGCTGCCCAGCCACGCCCACCACGTCGCGAGATAGCTGCCGGCCGGTACCAGCGCCAGCGCCCAGGACGCCGGCCCGAGGTCCCGGGCGACGGTGCCGGCCCATGGCCGGCGCACCCCCGAGGCGCGCCGGGCGCAGGCATCCCACAGCAGGCTCATCGCCGCGAACCCGAGCAGGTAGTACACCCCGGACCACTTCGTGCCGCAGGCCAACCCGAGCAGCACACCGGCGGCGAAGCGCCACCAGCGCACCCCCAGCCGGGGGCCCAAGTCGGTGACGCGGTCCTCCCGGACCACCGTGGCCAGCCGGGCATGCACCTGCTCCCGGTCCACGACCAGGCAGCCGAACGCCCCGAGGACGAACATCGTGAGGAAGATGTCGAGCATGCCGATGCGCGACTGCACGTGGCTGACCCCGTCGGCGATCAGCAGCACCCCGGCGACGGCGCCCAGCAGCGTCGAGCGGGTCATCCGGCGCACGATCCGCACGATGAGCAGCACGCACACCGTGCCGGCCAGCGCCGCCGACAGCCGCCACCCCCAGCCGTTGTAACCCATCAGCACCTCACCCAGCGCGATGAGCTGCTTGCCCAGCGGTGGGTGCACGACCAGCTCGTAGCCCGGGTTGTCCTCCACCCCGCCGTTGCGCAGCATCTGCCAGGCCTGCGGCGCGTAGTGCTTCTCGTCGAACACCGGGGTGCCACCATCGGTAGGAAAGCCCAGGTTCCACAGCCGCACCAGACCGGCGATCAGGACCAGGACCAGCGTCACGACCCAGCTGCGCCACCGGTCGGTGAGCGGGCGCGGCAGCAGCCACTGCACGGGACCGGCCGGTCTGGTCGGCTCCGGCGGCGTTATCGGGGTGCCGGAACTTGCCTCCCGGACCGTTGTCGGGGTGCCGGAACTCGCCTCCCGGACCGTTGTCACGGGTCCGATCGTAAGCTGGACCGCGTGCAAGGTGTTCCGGGCTCGCTCGTGCTGGCGGCCACCCCGCTCGGCGACTCCCGGGACGCCTCGGTGCGCTTGATCGAGGCGCTGGGCCACGCCGATGTGGTGGCCGCCGAGGACACCCGCCGGTTGCGGGCGCTGGCCGCGGCGCTGGGCGTGACCGTCACCGGGCGGGTCGTCTCGCACTACGACGCGGTGGAGGCGGCCCGCATCCCCGCGCTGCTGGCGGCGATCCGCAACGGGGCGACGGTGCTGGTGGTGACCGACGCCGGGATGCCGCTGGTGTCCGATCCCGGGTTTCGGCTGGTGGCGGCCTGCGTGCAGGAGGGTCTACGGGTGACCTGCGTGCCCGGCCCCTCAGCGGTGACCACCGCGCTGGCCGTCTCCGGGCTGCCCTGCGAACGGTTCTGTTTCGAGGGGTTCCCGCCGCGCCGGTCCGGTCCCCGCCGGCGGTGGCTGGCCGGCCTGGCCGGTGAGACGCGCACCTGCGTGTTCTTCGAGTCCCCGCACCGGCTGGCGGAGACGCTGGCTGAGGCGGCTGAGGTGCTCGGTGCTGGTCGGGCGGCGGTGGTGTGCCGGGAGCTCACCAAGCCCTACGAGGAGGTTCGCCGTGGTGGGCTGGGTGAGCTGGCCCACTGGGCTGCCGACGGGGTGCGCGGCGAGGTCACCGTCGTCCTGTCGGGCGCGCCACCCGCCGGCCCGCCCGACGTGGCTGACCTCGTCGGCGAGGTGACCGAACGGGTCGGCTCGGGCCAGCGGCTCAAAGAGGCCGTCGCCGCCGTGGCCACCGCGCACGGCGTCGCCAAACGCGACCTCTACCAAGCAGCTGTGGACAACCCGTGAGTGGCGATGCGAGTCATGACTCGCATCGCCACTCACGGGCGCGGCAGCGCCTGGATGATCCGTACCAGTGGCTGGAGGACGTGACTGGTGAGCGGGCGCTGGCGTGGGTGCGGGAGCGCAATGCCGAGGCCGTCGCGGAGCTGACCGGCGGGTCCCGGTTCGACGCGTTGCGGGTGGAGATCCGCGAGGTGCTCGACTCCACCGACCGGATCCCCTACATCACCCGGCGCGGTGGATACCGGTACAACTTCTGGCGCGACGGCGAGCATCCGCGCGGCCTGTGGCGGCGCACCACGCTCGCCGGGTACCGCAAAGAGCGGCCGGACTGGGAGATCCTGCTCGATGTGGACGCGCTGGCTCGCGACGAGGACGAGAACTGGGTGTGGGGTGGCGCACAGTGCCTGCGGCCGGACTACCGGCGGGCGCTGGTCTCGCTGTCCCGGGGTGGTGCGGACGCGGTGGTGGTGCGGGAGTTCGACATCGAGCGCCGCGAGTTCGTCGTCGACGGCTTCGGACTGCCCGAGGCGAAGTCCAGCATGGGCTGGATCGATGCCGACCAGGTCTACGTCGGCACCGACTTCGGGCCGGGGACGCTCACCACCAGCGGGTATCCGCGCACCGTCCGGCAATGGCGGCGCGGCACGCCGCTGGCTCAGGCCGAGCTGGTGTACGAAGGCAAGCCCGACGACATCAGCGTATCCGCCTACCACGACGACACCGAGGGGTTCGAGCGTGACTTCGTGCGGCGGGGGCTGGAGTTCTACCGCTCTGAGCGCTACCTGCGTTGTGGCGACCGGTTACGCCGCATCGAGGTACCCGACGACGCGATCACCGGCGTTCACCGGCAGTGGCTGCTGATCGAGCTGCGCAGCGAGTGGACAATCGGCCAGACGTACCCGGCGGGCTGCCTGCTGGTCGCCGATTTCGACGAGTTCATGGCCGGCGGCCGAAGCCTGCGGGTGCTGTTCGAACCCGACGAGCGCACCTCGCTGGCCGGCTACAGCTGGACCCGCCATCATCTGATCCTGGACGTGATGCGCGACGTGGTCAGCCACCTTTCGGTGCTGACCCCGGCCCAGGACTGGCGTGCCACGCCGCTGACCGGCACCCCGCCGCTGTGCACCGTGAGCGCGTGGGGCACCGACTCGGACACCGACGACGAGTACCTCCTGGATGTCGACGGGTTCCTGACTCCGTCCACCCTGGCCATCGGGACCATCGGCGCCGGTCCGGCCGTCGTGCTCAAACAGGCACCGTCGTTCTTCGACGGCACCGGTCTGGCCGTGCATCAGTACTTCGCGGTCTCTGACGACGGCACCCGGATCCCGTACTTCGTGGTGGCGCCCGACTCGGCCGTGCCGCCCGGCGGCCGGCCCACCCTGCTGTACGGCTACGGCGGCTTCGAGATATCCCTGCAACCCGGCTACGGCGGTGCCCGGGGCCGGGTCTGGCTGGCCCGCGGCGGCTGCTACGTCGTCGCCAACATCCGCGGCGGCGGCGAGTACGGCCCGCGCTGGCATTCCGCCACGCTCAAACACCGCCGTCACCTGGTCTACGAGGACTTCGCTGCGGTGGCCCGGGATCTGGTCACCCGCGGCCTCACCACGCCGCCCCGCCTGGGTGCCCAGGGCGGCAGCAACGGCGGGCTGCTCATCGGCGTGATGCTCACTTATTACCCGGAGCTGTTCGGCGCGCTCGTCGCGTCGGTCCCGCTGCTGGACATGCTGCGATACCACCTGCTGCTGGCCGGCGCCTCCTGGATGGCCGAGTACGGCGACCCCGACGACCCGGCCGACCGCGAGTACCTGCTGCGCTTCTCCCCGTACCACCAGCTGCGCGCCGACCGCAGCTACCCGCCGACCCTGCTCACCACCTCCACCCGCGACGACCGGGTGCACCCCGGCCACGCCCGCAAGCTGGTGGCCCGGATGCGCGAGTACGGCCTGCCGGTGACCTACTACGAGAACATCGAGGGCGGACACGGCGGCGCGGCGGACAACGAGCAGGCAGCCTTCATGTCCGCCCTGGCCTACGAGTTCCTCTGGCACCACCTTGTGGACAACTCGTGAGTGGCAAACAGTGTTATAACACTGTTTGCCACTCACGACCGCAACAGTGCCAGCAGGGGGGCGGCTTTGGTGTGGCATTCCGCCCATTCGGCGTCGGCGTCGGAGTCGGCGGTGATGCCACCGCCGACTCCGAACCAGACCCGGTCGCGGTGGAACTCCAGGGTCCGGATGGCCACGTTGAGCTCGGTGCCTGCCACCGGCGAGGCCATCCCCACCGCGCCGCAGTACACCTCGCGCGGCCACCGTTCCAACGCGGCGATCACCTCCAGCGCCCGGTGCTTGGGTGCGCCGGTGACCGAGGCGGGCGGGAAGGTCGCGGCCAGCACGGCGGCATCGTCGGTGTCCACCGCGAGCTGCCCGGTCACGGTGGACACCAGGTGCCACACCCCGGGGTGTGGCTGGACGTCGAGCAGCTGTGGCACGGTGACGCTGCCGGTGGCACACACCCGGCCCAGGTCGTTGCGGGCCATGTCGACGATCATCACGTTCTCCGCGACGTCCTTGCCCGACGCCCGCAGCGCCGCGGCGTTGCCCGCGTCCGCGGGTCCGCGCCGGGGCAGCGTGCCCTTGATCGGCGCGGTGCGCACTGATCTGCCATGGCGGGCCAGGAACAGCTCGGGGGACAGCGACGCCACGGCGCCCCAGGGTCCGGTCACCAGCGCCGCCCGCCGTGGGCGGTGCCGGGCGACGCCGGCGGCGAAGACCGTCACCGGATCTCCGGTGAAGTGCGCCTCGAACCTGGTGCACACGTTGACCTGGTAGATCTCGCCTGCCACGATCTCCTCTTTGGCCAGCCGGACGGCTTTGCGGTAGTCCTCGGGGTCGGGTGCGTCGAGGTCACCGCAGTGCCACCGTCGCGGCGCCGGACGGGCGACGGGGCGCGCCACGATCCCGGCGAGCTCGGCGACCAGCGCGGGATCGGGCTCACTCAGCGCCTCGAACCACCAGCGCCCGACGTCGTCGCGGCGCAGCACGTGATCCGCCCAGCCGCACGTCGCCAGGGGCAGCCGGCGCACAGCGGGTCGCGGGTCGGCCAGCCCGTAGCCGAGGTAGCCGATCCAGCCGCCGCCGACCGGCCCGCCGAGGTCACCCCCGCTGCCCTGCGGGAAGGCCCGATCAGCGGGTACCGCCCGGACCCGCACCGAAGGGGCGATCACGGCGGTGCTGCCGAACCAGTCACCGATCAGTGCAGCCGGCGGTGGCAACCCGCGCCGTCGGGCTCGCCGCCCCAACGCCACCAGCACATCCCACGCCGCGCCCGTACCCGCCAACCCCAGCACCCTCACCCCGGATCGCGACATGGATGCTTATCGCTGTCGGGAGGGCACCGTGGACCACGACAAGCATCCATGTCGCGATCCGGATGCTGGTGGTGGTAGTTGTGTGGGTCGAAGTGGTGGGTGGCGTGGCGCAGGCGGGCGGTCGGCCAAGGCCAGACGGTGGTGTTGCGGCCGGCCGAGTCCAGAAACCAGCTGCGGCAGCCGCCGGTCATCCACACCGTGGTCGCCATCCGGGCCTGCACGTCGCGCACGAAGGCATCCTGCGCCTGGGGCGTCACCTCCACCGCAGCCAGGTCGCGAGACTGCATCACCCGCAGCGCGTCGAGCACGTAACCGACCTGGGCCTCGATCCCCAGTACCACAGAATTGTGCGCCAGCGCGCTGTTCGGGCCGGTGAGCAGGAACAGGTTGGGGAACCCGGCCACGGCGGTACCCAGGTACGCCTGGGCGCCGGTGTGCTGCCAGGCGTCGGCGAGCAGCCGCCCGCCCCGGCCGCGGATCAGCCGCGCCATCGGCATCTCAGCGGCGCGGAAGCCGGTGCCGAACACGAGGATGTCGACGTGGCGCTCGGCGCCGTCGGTCGTGATCACCGAGCGTTCCCGCACCTCACGGATCTGCTCGGGAACCAGCTCGACGTGCTCGCGGCGCAGCGTGGGATAGAACAGGCTCGAGCGCACCACCCGTTTGCACCCCATCGCGTAGGCCGGGGTCAACGCGGCCCGCAGGGCGGTCTCGGGCACTTGGCGGCGCAGGTGCAGCAGCGCCAGCAAGCCCACCGCTCGCATGATCCGGGGGTGGGTGAAGCCGATCAACGCGCACTCTCGGCCCCAGTACAGCGCGGCCCGCACCGCACGGTGCAGCCCGGGGAAGGCCCGCAGGGCGCGCTGCTCGATGCCGCTGCGCAGCCGGTTGTGCTGCGGCAACACCCAGGCCGGGGTGCGCTGGAAGACGTGCAACGCCGCGACCCGGTCGGCGATCGTGGGGATCAGCTGGACTGCGGAGGCACCGGTGCCGATCACCGCGACCCTGGCCCCGGTCAGGTCCAGTGCGTGATCCCAGCGCGCGGTGTGCACAGCAGTCCCGGCGAAGCGACCGAGACCGGCTAGCCGGGGCAGCGCGGGCTCGCTGAGCTGCCCGGTCGCCGACACCAGCACGGTCGCGGTGAACCGGCCGCGGGTGGTCTCGATCGACCAGTGGTCGTCGTCCCAGCGGGCCCGGAGTACCTCGTGGCCCAGCCGTAGCCGGCTGTGCAGGTCGAAGCGACGCACGCAGTCCCGCAGGTAGTGCTGGATCTCGCGTTGCGGGGAGAAGCTGGCGGTCCAGCCCGGGTTGGTGGCGAAGGAGAAGGAGTACAGGATGGACGGCACGTCACAGGCGCAGCCCGGGTAGGTGTTGTCCCGCCAGGCCCCGCCGACGTCGTCGGCCCGCTCGAGTACCACGAAGTCAGCGGTGCTGCAGCGCTTGAGTTGGATCGCCATCGCCAATCCGGCGAATCCGGAGCCGATGATCACCACCTGGACGTGCGGGTGACCCATCCGCGACGTCCTTCACCTCGGCTGACCGGTCTGCTTCACGGTAACCGCCGGGCGTCCGCGCCGCACAGGGCACTACCGCCATGGTGACAATACCGTCGACCTCTGGTCACGCAAGGATCTCATTCAGACCGAAGTCGGCTGGAATGCTACGCCATGTGAGTTCATGATCTGCCACAGAAGGTCATCATGCGTGATCGCGAAGCAGGTCGCCCACCGGCTCGGCTGGTCACCGAGTTGGGTGTCTCGGTTCCGCCCCGGCCGTCCCCTCTCCCGCCTGGCGCGCCCTGCTCAGCACCCTCACCCCTGACCTCTCCGGCCCAGGTGCCGCGCCGTTACGATTCGCTTCGTCTGAGTGACTGGCGGCTCATCGGGGCGTTCACGTCGTGACCGAGGGGGAGGGCGTGGATGACTGCCGAGCAGTTCGGCCCCTACCGCCTAGCGACCAAAGGATCGCTAGAGACACTGATCGGCTCCGGCGCCATGGGCGAGGTCCGCTGTCAAGCGAGGCCACGTGTCTCCTTGTGCGAGCATACCCGGATCGGGTGGGCCGGCCGTGTTACGTGATAAAACCATCGTGGCTGCGGTTATTGGATTAGTGGGCGCGGTGATAGCCGCTGTCGTCGGGGCCGCAGCTGTCAGCTGGTTCGAGCCGGACTCACCTCGAAAGTCGGATATCCCACCGCTTACCGCCACGGCCCCGACCGTGCCCGCCTCGCCGGCGATCACCCTCATCGATGTCGGCGACTACCCCGTGGGTGTGGCAATCTCCCCCGGCGGGCGCCGCGCCTACATCACCAACACCAACGCCGATACCGTGTCGGTGATCGATACCGGCAGCAAGATGCGCAGCACCGAGGACATCCCCGTCGGCGACTACCCCGTGGGTGTGGCAATCTCCCCCGACGGGCGCCGTGTCTACATCGCCAACGCCCACGCCGGCACTGTGTCGGTGATCGACACCGACCGCAACATCGTCGCTTACACCATTCCCGTAGGCCGCACCCCTTTCGATGTGGCGTTCACTCCGGACGGACGCCGTGCTTACGTCGTCAACGCCGAAGACGATACCGTTTCGGTGATCGACACCGAAACCAACATCGCCGCCGCACCCATCCCCGTCGGTGACAACCCCAATTATGTGGCGTTCACTCCGGACGGACGCCGCGCCTATATTGCGAATTCGAATTCCAATACCGTGTCGGTGGTCGACATCGGTGGCAACATCGTCGTCGACACCATTCGTGTCGGTGCCTTCCCCTTCGGGATAGCGGTCACCCCGGACGGGCGCCGTGCCTACGTCGTCAATCGCAAGGCTGGTACCGTTTCGGTGATCGATACCGGTGACAACACCGTCGGCGCCTCTATCTCCGTCGGCAAAACTCCCCTGCGTGCTGTGGTCTCGCCGCTGGATGGGCGCAGTGTCTACGTCACCAACCGCGATGCCGGTACCGTTTCGGTGATCGATACCGGCAGCAACAAGGTCGCCGCCACCATCAACGTCGGCGACACCCCTTACGGTGTGGCAGTCTCTCCGGACGGACGTCACGTTTACATCACCAATTCCGGCTCCGACATCGTGTCGGTGATCGATGTCGGAGCCGGCTGAGAATCCTGGGCCGACTCCGCCACCGCCGTATAGAGATGCGGGCTTGCTGAGCTGCCCGGTCGCCGACACCAGCACGGTCGCGGTGAGCCGGCCGCAGGTAGTGCTGGATCTCGTGTTGCGGGGAGAAGCCGGCGGTCCAGCCCGGGTTGGTGGCGAAGGAGAAGGAGTAGAGGGGTGAACGGCACGTCGCAGGCGCAGCCCGGGTAGGTGTTGTCCCGCCAGGCCCCAATGCCCCTCAGTTAAGCGACGGTGGGGATGTCGTGGTGACCGGATGGCCTGCAGGGCGGCCGTGGTACGGCAAGGTGATCTTGGTGGGTGGCGGTCCTCGGGGTGGTGATCGCTGTTTGGGTGCCGAAAACGACAGA
>JBOHGE010000014.1:0-39982 GCA_050700055.1 Pseudonocardiaceae bacterium | reverse complement strand
CGACAAATTTTGTCGTTTTCGGCACCCAAACAGCGATCATGGGGGTGGTGGCAGCGGGAACGCCGGGGATTGATCACTCTGGCAGAGCTGTGCTGTCTGCTGTGCTCGCACAGCTCTGCTAGTCGGAGACACCTGACTTAGCGACATTGCGCCAGGCCCCGCCGACGTCGTCGGCCCGTTCCAGTACCACGGAATCGGTGTTGCCGTGGCGCTGCGGCTGGATCGCCATGGCCAGCCCGGATCCGATGATCGCCACCCTGGACGTGCGGGTAGTCCATCCGCGACGTCCTCACCCCTGCCGATCCGCTGCCGACGCGCTAGGAAAACGCCCCTGCACGGTACCCGCCGGCCGTCCACGCCGCACAGGGCGCTACCACGCGGGACAATACCGTTGACCCCTGGTCACGCAAGATTGTTGTCTTGACGAAAGTTGGCTGGATCGCTGCGCCATGTGGGTTTATCGTCGCCGCGGGAGGTCATTCATGCGCGATCACGAACCTACGGTCCGTAGCCGGGAACTCGGCGAGGGGCTTCGGCAGGCGATGTACCGGGCCCGGCTCAACGGCCGCCAGGCCGCACACCAGCTCGGCTGGTCACCGAGCTGGGTGTCGCGGTTGCTGTCCGGCAAGCGTAACGCCAGCCAGTTGCACGTCGCGGCGTTTTTGGCGATGTGCCGGGTCACCGGCGTTGAGCGCGACCGGCTGCTCGGCCTGTGCCAGGACCAGCACACCCCCGGCTGGCTGCAGCAGCACGGCTCCCGGCTGCCCCAGCAGGTCGTTACCCTGATTGACCACGAGGACAAGGCGGTCGCGATCAGCGAGTTCCAGTCGACGCTGGTGCCTGGCCTGCTGCAGACCGGTGACTACGCCCGAGCGGTGATCCAGGACTCGCGCACGGTGCCGGCGGACGAGATCGAGGGTCGGGTGGTCGCCCGGCTGGCCCGCCAGAGCCTGTTCAGCCGCAATGACCCGGCACGGTTCACCTTCTACCTGCATGAGTTCGTGCTGCGGCTGCCGATCGGCGGGCCGGCGGTGATGTCCGACCAGCTGCACCACCTGCTGCGGATGTCGGTGCGCCCCCATGTTTCTTTGCGGGTAGTGCCTGCTGTGCTCGGTGGCCACGCCGCGACCGCCGGCTCGTTTGAATTTATGGAGTTCGCTGAGTTCAAGCCGGTGGCCTACCTGGACAGCCAGACCTCCTCCCTGTTCCTGGAGCGGCTCGAGGAGATCGCCGCCTACCAGTACATCCTGGGAGCGCTGGCCGAGACTGCCCTGAACGAGGGAGAATCCAAGGACATGATTGCCACCCTGGCAACCGAGCTCTACCCGGATCGAGAGGGCCATGATGACCGTGCCTGAGCCGGACGGCATCGTCTGGCACACCAGCAGCTACAGTGCCAACGGTGGTGCGTGCGTCGAGGTCGGCTGGCGCACCAGCAGCTACAGCGCCAACGGCGATGCGTGCGTGGAGGTCGCGCCCGCGCCGCAAGGGGTGCTGGTGCGCGACTCCAAGGACCGCGACGGCCCCGCCCTGACCGTCCCCACCACCGGCTGGCACGCCTTCCTCAGCACCGTCGCCTCCTGACCGCGCGTCGTTTACCCTGCACTCATGAGGGCCGTGTTGCTGGAGGTTCCCGCCGCGATGCTCCACGAGCGCCGCCGGCTGGGCCTCGACGGGCGCGACGAGGTGTGGAACGGAGTCCTGCACCTGGTGCCGCCGCCTGGAGGTCCGCATCAAGAAGTGGCCGCGGAGCTGTTCCTGATACTCGCACCGCTGGCCCAGCGTCACGGTCTGGTGCCGTCCTACGAGACGGGTCTGTTCCGTGCTGACGACGACTACCGGGTGCCCGATCAGCTCTACTGCCGTCCTGAGCAGCAGTCCGATCGCGGCGCCGAGGGCGCGGAGCTGATCGTCGAGATCCGCTCCAAGGGTGACGAGACCTACGACAAGATCGGCTTCTATGCCGAGCTCGGGGTGCGGGAGATGCTGATCGTGCACCCGGAAGGTCGCTGGGTCGAGCTGCTGCGCGCCGTCGGTGGCCGGCTGCTCCCGGTCAGCGCCGACGCCGCGGGCGTGGTGCGTTCCGACGTCCTCGACGCCCAGCTTGCCACCGTCGAAGGCCGACTACGGATCACCTGGCGGGACGGCGTCGCGGACATCTGAGGGCTCTGCATCGTGAGACGCGGCGGGACCAGGAGATCCATCCGCCCAGCAGGGCCCGCGCGGGGGGACGGCCACAGCTCGAAGGAGGCGACCGGTGGAGTCAGCGAAGTCATCTCAGTACCGACCATCTGCGCGAGCCGCACGGCCTTGTGATTCGCATCATCACCCACGCCGAACCGTGTCATCTGCCGATGGACTGCTCGCACTTCAACGAGCAGTCGGAAATCGAGCGCTGTCCGCTCTCCTGAACGTGCAGAGACAGATCTCCTGTGTTCCGGTTCTGGGAGGCCAAAGCCAGTTCCAGATCGACAACGCCAGGCCGGCCTGGATGGCGGCGGCGGCCGCCATGCCCTTGCCGGCTGGGCAGGATCGAGCCCACCTGATCGCGTTCGAGGTGATCCAAAACGATCTAGCGAATATTCTCAATGCGATGCTCGCCACGCATGGCACTGCAGCCTGGGCAGGCCACCAGCAGAATTTGATCAATCTCTGTGACGCCCTGTTCGTGCCCCCCAGCGCCGCTCATGCGGGGATGGCTGTATCAAGGACCAACCTTATCAACACGTTTCTTGCCGCACCGGCATGGCCTCCTAATGCGATGACCAGAGCAACATTGCAGTTGCAGGCCCGACTCTTGCTGCGTCGTCTGAACAGCAGCATGGACAACCTCCGTCCAGGCGACGCGGGTCTGAACGCATCAATCGGTTTCAGTGTGGACGCTGACTTCGCGGCCGGCACATTCTGGTATACGGGTCCGGCCGCAACCAATGCAGCCCCCGCGCCGGGAGTGATTCCGGCAGGCGCGCCCCCTTTACCGCCCGGCCCGGCCGGGCCTGGGACCGTTATGGTCGGCCCCGTGGAGTGCATCCTGCTCACCGGACCGCACGAGGCGGCCCTCTACCGTTACCAGCAGCATTCCACGCTGGCGCTTAGTTTCGTCGTTAATGGCATTGGAGGCGTCGTGAACCCCGCGGCGGCCAACGCCCAACACCTTTCTTCGACCACAATGCCGCCCGCCCCGCCGGGCGCGGTTCCCTACAGTGTCCTGGTTCGAGATCCCGCAGGGCTCGGGCCGCATTGGCTTTATCAATAGGTGGGCGTACGGAGGCAGCTGCCGTGTGCCGTGTTACGTCTCGCGCGACGTTAAGCTGCTGTCGCCCTCCGCCCCGGCAATCGTCGTGAGCAGCGTGGTGATCCTACCGATGTCAGCCGCCGGCGAGGTGGCACCCGGGATCGTCAGGCGTTCTCCCGGTGGAAGGTGCGCACGCCGAAGGTGATCGCGGCGACCGACAGGGCCACCGCGGCCAGCACCCCGAGCCCGACGGTGGCGCCGGTGAGGTCGCCCACGAACGCCGCGCGGGTGGCGTCCACCACGTAGACGAACGGGTTGAACCGTGACACGGCGAACAGCCAGGCCGGGGCCAGCGACATCGGCAGCAGGATGCCGGACAGCAGCAGCACCGGCACGATGACCGAGTTCTGCACCGACGCGAACGTATCCTCGCTCTTGAGTCTCAACGCCATCCCGTAGGACGCCGCGCTCACCGCCACACCGAGCGCCGCGACCAACGCCAAGCTCAGGAGCACACCCCCGACGGGGACCCGCAACCCGAACGGAACCGCCAGCACGATGAGCAGCGCGCCCTGCACCGTGAGCACCACCACGTCGTGCAGCGAGCGCCCCAGCAGCAGCGCGGTGCGGCTCACCGGGGTCACCCGCATCCGTTCGATCACGCCGCTGCGGTACTCCGCGATGAGCCCGAAGCCGACGAAGGCGGTGCTGAACAGCGCCAGCTGCACCAGCAGCGCGGGCACCATGACCTGCCATTCGTCGCCGGGTGGGAAGCCGGGCGCGCCCACCAGGGTGCGCAGCAACGGCACGAACAAAGCGAGGTAGAGCACCGGCTGGCCCAGGCTGATGGCCACCCACGTCGGGTTGCGCAGGGACTGTTGCATGGCCCGCCGGAAGATCAGCCAGGTCTCGTGCGTGGTGCGCACCGGGTCGCTCCGCTCAGATCGTCGCCGGCTCGGAATCGTGAGTCACGTCGGGTGCACCGGCGTCGGCGTCGCGCAGGCTGCGACCGGTCAGGGTGAGGAACACGTCGTCCAACGTCGGGCGGTGCACCTCGACGGACTCCAGCGCGATACCGGCCGCGTCCAGCTCACGCAGCAGTACCGGCAGCGCCGTGCTGCCCTGCGGCACCCGGAAGCGCACGATGGTGCCGTCGACCGTGAGTCCCGTGGCGCCGGGCAGGGCCTCGGCGAGCTGCGCGGTGCGGGCCGGTGCGTCGGTGCCCAGCGTGACGGTGTCGCCCGCGACGGTCCGCTTGAGCTGGTCGGGGCTGCCCTGCGCGACGATCCGCCCGCAGTCGATCACCAGGATCCGGTCGCACAGCGCATCGGCCTCGTCGAGGTAGTGCGTGGTGAGGAACAGTGTGATGCCGTGCTCGGCGCGCAGCGTGCGGATGTGCTGCCACAGGTTGGCTCGGCTCTGCGGGTCCAGGCCGGTGGTGGGCTCGTCCATGAACAGCAGCCCCGGCACGTGCATCAGGCCCATCGCGATATCCAACCGGCGGCGCTGGCCACCGGACAGCGTGCCGGCCGGCCGGCGCTCGGTGCCGGCCAGGTCGAGCTGCTCGAGCAGCTCGAGGCCGCGGTTGCGGGCGTGCTCCTGCGCCAAGCCGTACAACCGGCCTTGTAGCACCAACTCGTCGAGCACCGGGCAGTCCGGTCCGGCGCCGCCGGCCTGCCCGACGTAGCCGATCTTGCGGCGCACCCCCACCGGGTCGGTGAGCAGGTCGCAGCCGGCCACCGTGGCGGTGCCCGCGGTGGGGGCGAGCAAAGTGGTGAGCATCCGCAGGGTGGTGGTCTTGCCGGCGCCGTTGGGGCCGAGGAAGCCGACCAGCTCACCGTGCGCCACGTCGATGTCCACCCCGCGGACGGCCTCGACGGTGCCGCGCCGGGTGCGGAAGCTGCGCGCAAGCCCACGGGCCTGGATCACATTCGCCCCTTTCAAGATCTATTCGGACCGCGCCGAGCACCAGCAGCTGAGTCGAGGACACGCTGCCCAGAGTGTCACGCCGGCACCCGTTACGTATTCGTGCCGGCAGGCGGTCGCATGGCCTGAAATCGCTGGTGAGGTACCCCGTAACGGCTGTGCCCCGTTACGTGACGTTACTCACGCAGAACCGTTACGCTGCATGTGTGAGAGCCGTGCTGCGCGAGGTTCCCGAGGCGATGCTCGGCGAGCGCTGTTGTGGAGTCCTGCACGTGGTGCCGCCGCCCAGGGGTCCGCGGTAGAGGCTCGGGAGTGGGGAGCGTTCCGAGGTCTCGGGTGGGCAGTTCACCACCGTCGAAGGGCGGCTCCGGATCAGTGGGGAAGACGGCGTCACCGATGTATGATTCGCTGCCACGAGGGTTACCCGGTGCTCTGGGTGAGGACGATGCTCGGTTCTCGGCGCCGCTGTTGACGGTGCCGGAGGTGGGCCGGAACTTGCTGATCTCGTCCTCCACCGTCAAAGATTGGAAGACCAGTGAACTGGTCCACGCCGTGACACCGGTTCGTCGCGGAGCACCCTCGGTGCCGCTCGCAGGCGTCGCTGAGGCCCAGGTTCTGCGTGGATTGCGGTTGTCCGGTCTGCCGCCGACGGAGATCGCCCGGGTCACTCGTTCGTTACGGGAAGAACTCGGTGAGTATGCGCTGATCAAGGAGCGACTGGCCCACGACGGCCGCTCGATCTTCCGTGATGTAGCCCGCCGGACCGACGCTCCGCAGTGGGTCAGAGTACGGGATGGGCAACTACTCCTGCCCAGAATTGTCGATGACCACCTGACCTATCTGGAGTGGGCGCCTGATGGGTTTCCGGTACGGTTACGACTGCGGTCGTACCGTCAAGCGAATGCAGATGTCATCCTCGACCCCGGATTCGGCTACGGCAAGCCGGTGTTCGAGCGGACGAAGGTGCGCACGAAAGATGTCATGCGCCAATTTCTCGCCGGCGAGAAACCTGAGGATATCGCGTCCGATTATGATCTCACCGAAGACGAGGTGCTGGCGGCGATCCGCGTTCTCAGTGGCTATCGGGATGCAGCCGGACAACGTTCATGGTCGATCGAACCAATGGGCGCCGGTTCGTTGATGCACTTCGGGATGCTGGCGTGTCGGTCGTGACCTTGGCCGACGTGTGGGGGGGAACAACAAGCACAGAATATCCCCGACCCGATGTGGATCAGCCACGCCGCTGAGCGAGGCTATACGGGCCTTACTGCCGATGATGATCTACGTTACGCCCCCTTGAACAAGCAGGCGTTAACCAACAGTGGGCTTCAGGTGTGCTGTTTTCTCAACGGCAACCTACGGTGGCGAACCCAGGTTGACAGGGTTCTGGCGTATCTGCCGGAAATAGGCCGTCTCGTCACCGAGGTGCCCGGCCCTTGGATGGTCAAGCTGTACGGTGACGGAGTGCAGATCGTCTGGCCACCAGAGTCCCGAACACTGCCGTGACGCGGCGAATCGACGCGCTCGCTGAGCGGGCTGCTCACGACGTCCGCCGGCTGTGCCGCTCGAAGTTCCTGGTCAGATGTCCTACGCTAGCTGTCGACTTCTGCATCTGTTGGTATCCCGTTGGTGTGCACAAACCGTTGGTAACCTGCACATTATGAGGGCCGTGCTGCGCGAGGTTTCCGAGGCGATGCGCACCGGACGCTGCTGGCTGGCACTTGATGGCCGTGACGAGGAAGCAGCGCGATGACCGCCGTGTCCTGGCCCGATGTCGCGCACGCCTTCGCGGTAGTCAGGCGACCTGAACGCCACGGCCCTGGCCGGCCGGTCGTAGCCGCCGGCCCATAGGCTGGAGGTCATGAATGCACCCGTCCTGACCGCCGTGGCCTGGCCGTACGCCAACGGGCCGCGGCATATCGGCCACGTCTCCGGCTTCGGTGTCCCCTCCGACATCTTCTCCCGCTACCAGCGGATGGCCGGCAACCGGGTGCTGATGATCTCGGGAACCGACGAGAACGGCACCCCGATCCAGGTGCAGGCCGACGCCGAGGGAGTCACCCCCCGCGAGCTGGCCGACAAGTACAACCGGATGATCGTGGCTGACCTGCAGGGCCTGGGCCTGTCCTACGACCTGTTCACCCGCACCACCACCGCCAACCACCACCGAGTGGTGCAGGAGCTGTTCCTCGCGTTGCACCGCAACGGATACGTGCTCGCCCGCAGCGCGCTCGGTGCGATCAGCCCGTCCACCGGGCGGACCCTGCCCGACCGCTACATCGAGGGCACCTGCCCGATCTGCGGTGCCGACGGCGCCCGCGGTGACCAGTGTGACACCTGCGGCAACCAGCTCGACCCGGCCGACTTGATCAACCCGCGGTCCCGGATCAACGGCGAGAAACCGGAATTCGTCGAGACCGAGCACCTGTTCCTCGACCTGCCGGCGTTCACCGAGGCGCTGGGCTCCTGGCTGTCCACCCGCACCGAGTGGCGCTCCAACGTGCTCAAGTTCTCCCTGAACCTGCTCGACGACCTGCGGCCCCGTCCGATCACCCGTGATCTCGACTGGGGTGTGCGGGTGCCGCTGGACGGCTGGCGCGACGCCCCGATGAAGCGCTTCTACGTCTGGTTCGACGCGGTGATCGGGTACCTGTCGGCGTCGGTGGAGTGGGCGTTGCGCTCCGGCGATCCGGACGCCTGGCAGGCGTGGTGGTGTGACCCGCAGGCCCGCTCGTACTACTTCATGGGCAAGGACAACATCACCTTCCATTCACAGATCTGGCCCGCCATGCTGCTCGGCCACAACGGGGGCGACGAGACCGGGCCGTTCGGCAGGCTGAACCTGCCCACCGAGGTCGTCTCCAGCGAGTTCCTCACCATGAGCGGGTCGAAGTTCTCCACCTCCCGCGGCACGGTGATCTACGTCGGGGACTTCCTGCGCGAGTTCGGCCCGGACACCCTGCGCTACTTCATCTCGGTGGCCGGTCCCGAGACCCAGGACACCGACTTCACCTGGGACGAGTTCGTCCGCCGGATCAACTTCGAGCTGGCCAACGAGTGGGGCAACCTGGTCAACCGCTCGATCGCGATGGCACATAAGAACGTTGGCGCGGTGCCGCGACCGTCGACCCTGGAGGCGGCCGACTCGGAGTTGCTGGTGACCTCGCGGGCGGCCTTCGACGTCGTAGGGGGGCTGCTGGAGCGCAACCGGGTCAAGGCCGCGATCGGCGAGGCGATGCGGGTGGTGGGCGCGGCGAACAAGTACCTGTCCGAGCAGCAACCCTGGAAACGCGCCGACGACCCGGCGCGCCGGGACACCATCCTGCACACCGCGCTGCAGGTCGTCTCCGACGCCAACACACTGCTCACCCCGTTCCTGCCGCACGCGGCCCAGCAGGTGCACGAGCAGCTCGGCGGCACCGGCGTGTGGTCCGCCCAGCCCGGCATCAAAGAGGTCCCCGAGATCGTCGCGGGCAGCGGCCCGGACTACCCGATACTCACCGGTGACTACGCCACCGAACAAGCCACCTGGACCCGAGTTCCCCTTCCGGCAGGTCGTCCCCTCACCAAACCCGTCCCCCTCTTCCCCAAACTGGACATCCCCACGCATTCAGCGGGCTCAGCGGGGTAATTCGGTACCCGATAGCCCCGCTGAGCCCGCTGAATGCGGGTCAGGTAGAGGAGTCGACGTGAGTGAGCTGCCGCCGGCGCCGCCGGCTTTGCCGGTGGCGGTGATCGACGCGCATACGCATCTGGATGCTTGTGGGGCTGTTGATCCGGTGGGGGTTCGAGCGGCCCTGGACCGGGCTCAAGCCGTCGGGGTGTCCGCCGTCGTCACCGTGGCCGACGACATGGCCGCCGCCCGGTGGGTGGTGCAGGCGTCGACGTGGGACCACCGGGTGTTCGCCGCCACCGCGCTGCACCCCACCCGCACGGCGACGATGACCGACGCCGACCGCGCCGAGCTCGAGCAGCTCGCCCGCCAACCGCGGGTGGTCGCGGTGGGGGAGACCGGCCTGGACTACTACTGGCCGCAGCGTGACCCGCAGGTCGCCGCTCCCGAGGTGCAGCGCGAGGCGTACCGCTGGCACATCGACCTGGCCAAGCGGGTCGGCAAGCCGCTGATGATCCACGACCGGGATGCCCACCGTGACGTGCTGGCGGTGCTGGAGCAGGAAGGCCCGCCGGAGACGGTGATCTTCCACTGCTTCTCCGGCGACGCCGAGATGGCGCGGACCTGCATCGACGCCGGCTACCTGCTGTCGTTCTCCGGCACGGTGACCTTCCGCAATGCCCGTGCCCTGCGGGCGGCGGCGGTGCTGGTCCCCGACGGGCAGCTGCTGATGGAGACCGATGCCCCGTTCCTCACCCCGCACCCGCATCGCGGCAAGCCCAACGAGCCGGTCAATCTGCCCTACACGGTCACCGACCTCGCCGCGCTGCGCGGGCAGGACGTGGCGGAGCTGGCCGTGGCGAGCTCCGCGACCGCCGAGCGGGTCTTCGGGCTCAAGCGCCTAACCGCCCGATTCGGTGCGACACGGACACAGGGTGCGACCGATACCACTCACCGACCCTGATCGGCGGATCGGCGACGCACGCTCGCGAGGTGTTTGCCATCGCTGCTACATACCGTTACCGTTCCGTCACTGTCAGCCGGGATGGGGATGTCGTCTCGGGCCCGACAACGAGTGTCACGCCCCATGGTGTGCCGGTTTCGCCTCGTTGCCGCGCTCCCCCTGCCCGGAACTGCGACGACTGGACATCGGTGACTACTCGTACGTTCGTTCGAGGCGCCCTGCTAGGTCTCGTTCTGGCGCTGCCGGTCGGTACTGCTGCCACTCTCACGATGAACAAGACCATCACCGTCGAGGTCGATGGAGAGCAGCGCACCATCCGCACGTTCGCCACGTCGGTGTCCGGGGCACTGGAATCGGCGGGCCTGCGCGTCGAGGGCAAAGACACCCTGGCCCCGTCGGTGCACAGCCCGATCGAGGACGGCGGCCGGATCGTGCTGCAGCGCGGCCGACCGCTCGCCTTGACCGTCGACGGGACCCAGCGCGAGATCTGGACCACCGCGCTCACCATCGACCACGCGCTGCAGCAGGTGGGGATGCGCTCGGAGGACATGGAGCTGTCGGCCGATCGGTCCCGGCGCATCCCGCTGGAGGGCATGGCGCTGGTGGTGCGAGTCTCCCGGCCGATCACCCTGCTCGACGGCGGCCTGCCGCCCCGTGAGGTCTACTCCACCGCGCTGTCGGTCGGGGACCTGCTCACTTTGCAGGGCGTGCCGTTGGGGGAGCGGGACACGGTGCTGCCGCAGCCGTCGTCACCCGTGCTGCCCGGGATGACCGTGGAGGTCACCCGGATCCGCACCGAGCAGCGCACTGAGCGGCGGCAGGTGTCGCCCCCGGTCAAGAAGGTCAAGGACTCCCGGATGTCCAGCGGTGAGGTGGTCCTCGACGATCCCGGCGAGCTGGGTGAGGAGATCATCACCTTGCTGGTCACCCTGAAGAACGGCCAGGAGATCGGCCGCGAGGAGGTGGCGAGCCGGCAGGTCACTCCAGCGCGGCCGGGCCGGGCCCGGGTCGGCACGAAAGAGTCGTCCGCCGCCGCCGCCGAGGGCTCGGTCTGGGACCGTCTCGCTCGCTGCGAGTCCGGCGGCAACTGGGCCATCGACTCGGGTAACGGCTACTACGGCGGCCTGCAGTTCGATCTCGGCACGTGGCGCGCCAACGGCGGTGACCGCTATGCCCCGTACCCGCACCAGGCCAGCCGTGAGGAGCAGATCGCGGTCGCCCAGAAGGTCCGCAACGCCCGCGGCGGTTACGGTGCCTGGCCGGCCTGCTCGGCGCGACTGGGTTTGACCTGATCTGGCCGCGCAGCTGCACCATGTGGTCATGACGGATTTGCTGGGCCCGGCTGAGCTGCGCGAGCTGGCTGATCGGCTCGGATTGCGCCCGAGCAAGCGGCTCGGGCAGAACTTCGTGCACGACGCCAACACGGTGCGCCGGATCGTGGCTCTGGCCGACCTCAGTGCTGACGATGTCGTGCTCGAAGTCGGGCCCGGGCTCGGTTCGCTGACCCTGGCCCTGCTCGGCACGGTCGAGCGGGTGCTGGCCGTGGAGGTGGATCCGGTACTGGCCGCCGCACTGCCCACCACAGTCGCCGACCGTGCCGGGGATCACGCCGGTGCGTTGTCGGTACTCCACGCCGACGCGCTACGGGTGCGGCGCGCGGAGATCATCGATGCGGCCGGTGGCGCGGAGCCCACCGCGCTGGTCGCCAACCTGCCCTACAACGTGGGTGTTCCCGTGCTGCTGCACCTGCTGGCCGAGCTGCCCAGCTTGCGCCGCGGGCTGGTGATGGTGCAGGCCGAGGTGGCCGACCGGCTGGCGGCGTCGCCGGGTAGCCGCACCTACGGCGCACCCAGCGTCAAGGCGGCCTGGTTCGCCGAGGTCCGCCGCGCCGGCCCGGTGCCGCGCGGGGTGTTCTGGCCGGTGCCCAATGTGGACTCCGGTCTGGTCGCCCTGACCCGGCGCCCGGCGCCGTCCCCATCGCCTGAAGAACCCCCAGTGCCTGAAAAGCCCCCAGTGCCCAGAGCGGACGTCTTCGCCCTCATCGACGCCGCGTTCGCGCAGCGCCGCAAGACGTTGCGGGCCGCTCTGGCCGGCTGGGCCGGCTCGGCTGCGGATGCCGAGCGGGTGCTGCGCGCCGCCGGGGTGGACCCGACCACCCGTGGTGAGCAGCTCACCGTCGCCGACTTCGCGCTAATCGCCCGTGAGTGGCGATGCGAGTCATGACTCGCATCGCCACTCACGGGTTGTCCACAGGGTGGCCGTACCCTGGGGGCGTGCTTGCCGTTGTGCCGCAGCCTGTCACGGTGCGCGTCCCGGCCAAGGTCAACCTGCACTTGGCCGTCGGGGACCTGCGCTGGGACGGCTATCACGAGCTGGTCAGCGTGTTCCACGCGCTGTCGGTGACCGATGAGGTGACTGTCGCGGTCAGCGATGCACCCGGTGTACAGGTATACGGCGAGGGCGCCGCGATGGTGCCCACCGACCGCCGCAACCTCGCCTGGCGCGCGGTGCTTGCGCTGGCCGAGCATGCGCGACGCCGGCCTGACGTGCAGGTCGTGCTGCATAAGACCATCCCGGTGGCCGGTGGGATGGCCGGTGGCAGCGCCGACGCGGCAGGCGCCTTGGTCGGGCTGGCCGGCCTGTGGCGGCTGGATATCAGCCGTGAGGAGCTTGCCGAGCTTGCCGCTGGGCTGGGCAGCGACGTACCGTTCGCGTTGCAGGGTGGCACCGCACTGGGCACCGGGCGCGGGGCGTCCCTGGTGCCGGTGCTGTCCCGGCACACGTTTCACTGGGTCATTGCGCTGGATCGTCGCGGCCTGTCCACCGGAGACGTGTACCGGGAGTTGGACCGGTTGCGGGCGCACAGCTCCCCGTTACCGCGGCTCGGTGGGGTGCAGCCGCTGTTGGAGGCGCTGGCCTCGGGGGATCCGCGACGGCTCGCCCTGCTGCTCGGCAACGACCTGCAGGCTGCCGCGATCTCGCTGCGCCCGGCGCTGCGCCGCACGCTGCGCGCTGGGGTGGAGGCCGGGGCGCTGGCCGGGATGGTGTCCGGATCCGGGCCCACGTGTGCGTTTCTGTGCGTCGACGCCGACGGGGCGATCCGGGTCGCCGCCGAGCTGGCCGGCGCCGGTGTCTGCCGCACCGTCCGGGTGGCCAGCGGCCCGGTGCCTGGTGCCCGGGTGCTGGAGCAGCCGCGCCCGATGCCCCCCCACGAGCCCCTTACCCACGCCTGATGGCCAACCTCGTCAACCTCGAGGACGTCTCGACGTCCTACGGGATCCGCCCACTGCTGTCGGGTGTGTCGCTCGGCGTCGCCGAGGGTGACCGGATCGGCGTCGTCGGGCTCAACGGTGGCGGCAAAACCACCCTGCTGGAAGTGCTCGCGGGAATCCAGGCCCCCGATGCGGGCCGAGTGAGCCGGGCCAGGGACCTGCGCAGCGCGGTGCTCACTCAGCGCACCGAGCTGCCTGAGCGGGGCACCGTGCGCCACGCGGTGCTGGACCCGCTGGGAGTCAGCACCGAGCACGAGTGGGCTGGTGACTCCCGGGTGCGCGGGCTGCTCGACGGGTTGGGCATCCGGTCGCTGGGGCTGGACCGGCCGGTGGCCGGGCTGTCTGGCGGGGAGCGGCGCCGGGTCGCGCTGGCCGCCGCGCTGATACTCGAGCTGGACCTGCTGATGCTCGACGAGCCGACCAACCACCTCGATGTCCAGGGTGTGCGGTGGCTCGCCGAGCACCTACAGGTGCGGCGCTGCGCGGTGGTGGTGGTGACTCACGACCGGTGGTTCCTGGACACCGTGGCCACCCGCACCTGGGAGGTCACCGACGGCCGGGTGGACGGTTACGACGGGGGTTACGCGGATTGGATCTACGCCCGGGCGCAGCGCGCCCGGCTGGTCGCGACGGCCGAGGACCGGCGGCGCAACCTGGCCCGCAAGGAGCTCGCCTGGTTACGCCGTGGACCACCCGCGCGCAGCTCCAAGCCGCGCTACCGGATCGAGGCCGCCGAGGCACTGATCGCCGACGTGCCCGCCCCGCGCGACACCGTCGAGCTGGTCACTTTCGCCCGGCGCAGGCTGGGGCGCACCGTGCTGGAGCTCGAGGACGTGACGGTGACCATGGCCGGCCGTCCATTGCTGGACACCCAGACGTGGCGGCTCGGGCCTGGCGAGCGCATCGGGCTGGTCGGGGTCAACGGGTCGGGCAAGACCACGCTGTTGCGGCTGCTCGCCGGCGATCGAAAGCCCGATGCCGGCCGCCGCGTGCAGGGAGCCACTGTCCGGCTCGCGTATCTGCACCAGGAACTGGAAGATCTACCCGGCTCGCTACGGGTGCTGGAGGCCGTGCAGGACGTCGCGCACCGGGTCACGCTGGGCCGCCAGGAGCTGTCCGCCTCGCAACTGGCCGAGCGGTTGGGCTTTCCGGCGTCGCGGCAGTGGACCCCGGTGGCGGACCTGTCCGGCGGGGAACGCCGCCGGCTGCAGCTGACCCGGCTGCTGATGGCCGAGCCGAACGTGCTGCTGCTCGACGAGCCCACCAACGACCTGGACATCGACACCTTGCAGCAGCTGGAGGACCTGCTGGACGGCTGGCCCGGCTCGCTGGTGGTGGTCTCGCACGACCGCTACCTGGTCGAACGGGTCTGTGACACCGTGGTGGGGCTGCTCGGTGACGGGCGGATCACCCAGTTGCCCGGCGGTATCGAGGAGTACCTGCAACGGTGGGACCGCGCGGCCGAGGCAGCCCCACCGGCCGTGACCGGACCTCCGACGGCTGCTGCGCAGGCGCGTGCCGCGCGCAAGGAGCTGGCCCGGCTGGAGCGGCAGCTGGAGCGCTTGGCCGGCCAGGAAGCCGACCTGCAGCACCGGATCGCCCAGCAGGCCGCGGATCCGGCCGTGTTCCGCGAGCTCGACGGTGAGCTGCGCGTCGTGCTCGCCGCGAAGGACGACCTGGAGACCCGCTGGCTACAGGTCGCCGAGGCGGCTGGTCCGTGAAGCGCTCCCGAACCACCTGCTGGCCGGTCCGCCCGGGTGATCCCCCACGGGAGAAGGGATCACCCGGGTCACAGCCCGACCGGTGTGCTCACTAGGAGGCTCTGATCAGCGCCCCAGATACACGTCCCCTAGCCCATTCACAGGGCAGCTGACACCTCGCGGACGTCGCTACAACGAGGGCGGTCCTAGATGAGCTGGAACGTGCCTTGGTCGACCAGCCTCGCGGCAACCCGTTTGATGACCGTCGTGCCGACCCGCTCCAGGTAGTCAAAAAGCATGCTGACCTGGCAGTTCTCATGTACGGGTGGCACGGTGTCGTCCTCCACCGCGACAGCGATGCGAGCATCAGACGCTGGGAGTAGCGTCGCAATCTGGAACGTTTCTCCGGTCAGCACAACCAGTACGGCAGTCCCGCCGGCTTCTTCAAGACGATCGATCACGTAACCGACGGTGTCATCCGCTAGTGCTGGGATGATCGTCTGGTCGTGTGGTTCCTGGGCTTCCTCCGCGAAGGTGGACCGAAAGTCACGGGAGCGGGCCAGACGGGCGATGGCCGGCACAGTCCGCGCCCGTAGTTGCTCTCTAGTAGCCACGATCCGACCTCCGCTCGTTCTCCTGCCACCAGCTCTCGATCAGACGGTCAAGAACGTAGTCCAGCCCGTCTTCAACATCCTTGTAGGACATAACCTGCCTCACAAGTGTCTCAGTAAACTCGATCTCCTGCTGGTTGAATAGATGGACATGCACTCCCTTGCCGTGGCAGATGTCGTAGACCGCCACCCGTTGCCATCGGCCGTTCCTGCGCCGTGACTGGACCACGGCCCATTCCGCTAACCGCCCCCGCTCGTCGTAACCGAGACGCTGGATGTAACGAGCGTCCTCGCTGATCGGGAACGTCTGCACCACCGCATCCTCCGGTGGTAGGTCCGGAGCCCACGGCTGCTCCGATGGATCGGTGGCGGCGCTCATGTCCACCAGACGCCGGGCACCCGCCTTGCGGTTCAACGGTGACATCGCGCATGAGGTTAGTGCAGTCATCCCGCACCTCTGATCGCGCCTCTGCACAGTTACGTACCACAGCCCGTAAGGTGACTTGACGTGAGTAGGTTCGTCGACACGCTGCTGGCGCACTGCGCGCCGGACTCGCCGGCCCGATCCGACCGCGGTATCACCACCGGTGAGCCGGCGCAACCATGCCGCCTCACCTGGACGCAGGTGCACGAGAAGGCGCGGCGGGCCGCCGGGACCCTGATGGCCGCCGCGCCCGGTGTCCGTCCCGCAGACGCGGTCGCCGTGCTGGCCGGTGACCCCGCCCTGATCGCTCCCGCGGTGCAAGGGGTGTGGCTGGCCGGTGGCAGCGTGACCATGCTGCATCAGCCGACCCCCCGCGCCGACCTCGCCTGCTGGGCCGCGGACACCGTCGCGGTGCTCGGCATGGTCGGTGCCAAGCTGGTGCTGCTCGGGCCGCCCTTCGACGGCCTTGCGCCGGTACTCGACCAGCGCGAGATCGGCTATCTGCGGCTCGCCGAGCTCGATGACCCGGCCGCCCAGCCGCTGCGCACGCCGGTGCCGGTGGGCGAGGACGGCACCGCGCTGCTGCAGCTCACCTCCGGGTCCAGCGCGCAGCCCAAGGCGGTCCGGATCACCCACGGCAATCTCTACGCCAACATGACCGCGATGGCGCATGCCGCCGATCTCGACCCGGACAGTGACGTCATGGTGTCCTGGTTGCCGCTGTTCCACGACATGGGGATGGTCGGGTTCCTCATCGTGCCGATGGCGCTGGGTCTGGAACTGGTGAAGGTGACCCCGGCGGATTTCCTGTCCCGCCCGCTGTTGTGGGCCGAGCTGATCAGCCGGCACCGGGGCACGATCACGGCAGCGCCGAATTTCGGCTACGCCCTGCTGGCCCGGCGGCTGGCCACCACCGACGAGCACTTCGACCTGTCCAGCCTGCGTTTCGCGCTCAACGGTGCCGAGCCCATCGAGCCGGCCGCGGTGCGGGCGTTCACCGCCGCCGGAGCGCGGTTCGGGCTACCGGAGCACAGCACGGTGTGCGCCTACGGGATGGCCGAGACCGTGCTCGGGGTCTCCTTCGCGCCACACGGGATCGGTATGCAGGTGGACACGGTGGACGCCGAGGCGCTGGAGGCCCGCCGGGTCGCCGTCCCCGCCGAGCCGTCCGACCGGCAGGTTCGGGCCTTCCCCCGGCTCGGGCCGCCGCTGCCCGGGTTGCAGGTGCAGGTCGTCGCCGAGGACGGGCACCCCTTGGTGGAGCGGGAGGTCGGCCGGATCCGGCTGCGCGGCGAGTCGGTGACCCGGGAGTACCTGACCGTCGACGGGGCACAGCCCACCCAGGATCCCGATGGGTGGCTGGACACCGGAGACGAGGGTTACCTCGCCGACGGCGATGTGGTGATCTGTGGGCGGCGCAAGGACGTCATCATCATGGGTGGGCGCAACATCTATCCCACCGACATCGAACGGGCCGCGGGACTGGTCGACGGGGTCCGTCCGGGCAACGTGGCGGCGGTGCGCACCGACGCCGGTGCGCGGCGGGAGTCGTTCGTGGTCGCTGTCGAGTCCAGCCGGGTCGGCGACGCCGACGCCGAACGCGTGCTTCGCAAGGAGGTCACCTCCCGGGTGTTCGATGCGATCGGGCTGCGACCCGGTGCGGTGGTGGTGTTGCCGCCGGCCACCTTGCCCAAGACACCATCGGGCAAACTGCGCCGCGCCGCAGTCCGGGACCGGCTCGCGGGCTACCTGAAGCCCTGATCGCGGTATTCCCGAAGGTGGTTACTGAGCGCGTGTCGCTCACGTTGAGTGAGTCACCCGATCTGGTGATGAACTTTAAAGCCCCGGTGGTACGAATGGTTGATGAGGGCAGTTCTGGCCCGAGGGGAATCTCTTTCCCGGCTCTTCGATAAGCCGGTTCCAGCCGCTGAAATGAGATCGGTCAGGTTCCCCCGTGTGGGGGATGGACAGCTCGTATCGCGGATGTCGACAAGCTCGTTACGCCGCTGAGGTCTCCATTGTCAGTGTGCGCCTTAACCGGTGCGACTCCCTCGGGCAGGGCTTTCCGGTTCTGCACCGGTGAAAGGATGGCGGATGTTCAAGTTTCCGCTCGTACCTTCGAGATCATCTCGGAGGCGACGTGTGCCGATGGCGATGATCGCCGCCGGAACGGCATTGCTCCCGGTCGCGCTCGCCATGACCCCTGGCGCCGCCAGCGCTTCGAGTCACCGGGAAGCTCCGCTGATCGCGGCTGATCCGCAGGCGGACAACACGGACTTCTATGCCTTCGTGAGTCCTGAAAAACCGGACACGGTGACGTTCATCTCGAACTGGCTTCCCCTGCAGGAGCCTAATGGCGGTCCGACCTTCTACCCGTGGGCCACGAACACCCACCATGACATCAACATCGACAACGATGGTGACGGCAGACCCGACGTCACCTATCGGTGGGATTTCTTCACCAAGGACCGTCGCTTCGCCAAGGACCGCCCCGCCGAGGCCGACACTTTCCTGTACAACATCGGGCCGGTGACCAGCCTGGATGATGAGGATCTGCTGTTCCGGCAGACCTACAACCTGACCGAGATCAGGGACGGGAAGAGCAGGGTCCTGCTCCGGGATGCACCGGTGGCACCGTCGAACACCGGTCCGGGGTCGATTCCGGACTACGGCAAGCTGCGGCGAGAGGCGACGATCCCGGTCGGGGATCGCGGAAAGTCTTTCGTCGGCCAGGCCGACGATGCGTTCTTCCTGGACCTGCGGGTCTTCGACCTGCTCTACGGCGCCAACCTGACCGAGGTCGGCCAGGACACCGTGGCCGGGTACAACGTGAACACGATCGCCTTCCAGGTGCCCGTGAGCGATCTGGTGCTGAAAGGCGACCCCGATCGCAACCCGGTGATCGGCACGTGGAGCGCCACCTCGCGCAGGTCGCTGAAGCTCTCTCCGGGCGAGGTCACACCGACTGGTGATTACGTCCAGGTGTCGCGCCTGGCCATGCCGCTGACCAACGAGGTGATACTCCCGGTGGCGGTCAAGGACAGGTTCAACGCGAGCAGCCCTGACATGGATCCCGCCATCCCCGGATTCCTCGACCGGTTGATCGACCCCGAGGTGCCGCGGCTCGTCCAGAGAATCTACGGCATCAGCGCGCCGGATCTTCCACGCAACGATCTCGTTGAGCTCTTCCTCACCGGGATCGCGAAGAATGCGCCGATGCCGGATCGCAGCGCCGCGCCGATTGCGACCGATCTGAACTCGCAGCTCCTCAACGCCGATGCCGACCCCGCGAGATTCTTGCCGTCTGACCAGTTGCGGCTGAACACTTCTATTCCACCGGCGACGCTGCCGAACCGTCTCGGCTTCGTCGCCGGTGACCGGCAGGGTTTCCCGAACGGTCGTCGTCTGGCCGACGATATCGTCGACATCGAGGTTCTGTATTTCGAGGGTGCCGCCGAGACCGGGCTGATCAACCCCCTTATCGTCGGTGACCTCGTCCCGTTCAACGATGTTCCTCTCGGTAATACGTTCCCGTACGTCGCGCTGCCGCACCACCAGGGCCTCAACACCAAACTGGCAATTCCTGGTGGCGCCATTCCGCAGCAGGCCAATCTGGGTAGTGTTGTTCCGCTGCTAGCCGGTGGGGGTTGGGGTGGGGGTAGTGGCTCCCTGCCGATGGCCCTGATGACCGGCCTGCCCGCGCTGGTGCTGCTCGGCTCCGGCTTCGTGTTGCTCGCACGCCGTCGCGTGAAGATGGTTCCCGCCGCTGTTTGATAGCCCGGTGACATGGTGGGGCACCGAGACGTCGCCACGTGATGGTGGCGCCCCGGTGCCCCACTGGTGAGCGTGAGGAGTGCTGGATGGCCGGTCGTTGCGGACGGTTGCGTCGGTTGGTTCCGGTTGTTGTGCTGCTGGCCGGGGCGGCGCTGGCGATGGTCACCCTCAGTGGAGTGCTCCCGGGCCGGGGTGCTGCCGCACCTGCCGCGGTATCGGCGATCCCGCAGGTCGGCAGGCCGGGTCTGAACGGGGTCATCCACGCCACGCAGGACAAGCTACGCAGACTGCCCGGCGACTCAGTGAGCTGGGCTCGACTCGGGGCCGCCTACGTCGAGCAGGCCCGGCTCACCGCGGATCCGTCGTTCTACGCCAAGGCCCAGGCAGCGTTGGAGAGGTCCCTGCGGCTGGTGCCTGTCGACAACGTCCCCGCCATGATCGGCATGGGTCAGCTCGCCAACGCCCGGCACGATTTCGCGACGGCTCAACGCTGGGGTGAGCAGGCCAGGGCACTGGCACCGTTGACCGCAGAGGCATATGGGGTTCTCGCTGATGCGCTCACCCAGCTCGGCGACGCCAGCGGTGCGACGGCGGCGGTCCAGTCCATGCTCGACGTCCACCCCGGGGTCGCCGCCTTCACCCGGGCCTCCTACGACCTCGAGCTGCACGGACGCGGCGAGGAGGCGCGCTCGGCCCTGGAGCGCGCACTCGATGCCTCAGCCACTCCTGACGACGTCGCCTTCTGTCATTACTACCTGGGTGAGCTCGCCTTCAACGCCGGTCAGCTCGACGAGGCGTCCAGCCAGTACCAACAAGGACTGCTTGCGGTGCCGGGCAACATCCCCCTGCTGCAAGGCAAGGCGAAGGTGGCCGCCGCCACGGGTGAGACAGAGCACGCGCTCGCCGGTTATGCGCAGATCACCTCCCGGATGCCGCTACCGCAGTATCTGCTGGAATACGGTGAGCTGCTGGAGTCGGTGGGACGGGGGTCGCAGGCCCGCGGGCAGTACGACCTGCTCGCCACTCAGCAACACCTCTACGCCGCGCAGGGCTCGGTGGACGACCTGGCCGCCGCACAGTCGGCTGCCGACCACGGCGACCCCGCGCAAGCAGTGCGCAGCGCGGAACAGCAGTGGACTCGGTATCCCAGTGTGTTCAGCGCCGACGCACTTGCCTGGGCGTTGCACGTCAACGGTCGAGACGGCGAGGCATTGGTCTACGCGGATAAGGCCACCGCGCTGGGCTGGCGCAATGCCACCTTCGCCTATCACCGGGGGATGATCCTGACGTCGCTGGGCCGAGCCGCCGATGCTCGCGCGGCGCTTTCGCTGGCACTGGCGATCAACCCGCACTTCTCGCCGCTGGCCGCGCCTCGCGCGCGCCAGACGCTGGCCGAGCTCGGATGACCGGAGTCGACATGCTGCGCTGTGCTGTAGTAACCACCGCTGTGCTGCTCATACTGGCCGGATGCGGTCAATCACCTCCTGACCCCGGCCCGGTGTTCGACAACGAGGGTGGCATTGAGCGCGCCTGTATGAAGCATCAGCCGTCATCGCCGGGACTGCGATACACAGAACCTGCCTTGCGCAACACTGCCGAGATATTCGGCTTACTGCGCTACTACACACTCAACGGCAAGAAGCCCTACTGTGACGGAAACCCGGCCACGAGCATCGACAAGCAATGGGCAGAGTTCTATCTCACCCAACGCACGGACCGATCAAACGTAGCTCCCATCCTGGACCACTGACATCCGCCATCCCAACCAGGCGTGGCTCGGAAAGATGGTGTTGAACCGCACCAATGGCAAGGGTCGCCGGGCGGCCAGCCGCCAGCGGGACGTGGTCTCCGCTGTGCGTGCCACGACACCCTCGACTCCGCGTTGGGCCGGCACGGCGGCCAGCGCCCCGTGGACGCTAGAATCTCGACACTTGAGCCGAGTTTTGTAGACGTCTCCCGCAATGACCGCCCGTCTCACACCTCCCCGACGCTGAGCGTGACCGTGAGTCGCCATTCGGAGCCGACTCATAGCCGTCGCCAACCGCTATTCGGAGCCGAATGGCGACTTGCGGTCGCTGTCGAGCGCCATTCGGAGCCGAATCGCGGTTCACGTCGCGTTACTGATCAAGGTGACCCACGTCTCGGCGGTCGGAGGCGCAGTGTCAGTTGGTGTGGGAACCTTCCCGCATCCACCGTTGCCCTAGCTTCCGTACCTCGGCCAGGTCGGTCCAACCGGCCGGTGTAACCGGAATCGTGTCCAGGACATCGATCATCCCGTGATCGCCCAGCTTCTTGCCGCCCAGCACATAAGCTACTGCATCACCACGCCGCCACCGTATGGTGAATCCATCGTGACGCCGGCGGTCGAGGAACACCCAGCCGACCGGTGCTGCTTTAGGCGTCGTTTCACCTTTGATCATTGGCGAAGTGCTCCAAGCTCTTGTAGAAAATCACTAAAAATCGGATAATCGCTATCCCGCATGCCGGCCAGCGCATAGACATATTCATCCGGTGGATAGGGTTATCTACCGTCCGAGGCGAGGCGGTTCTCGTTCCAGGGGACGTCCGGATCATGCGTGATGAGACGCCCGTTACACTTCTTCAGAATCGGTCAGAGCTGGGGAGGGCGCGCGATGGGATCGCGGCGGGCACGGCAGTATTACTGCCGTTGCGGCACACACTTAGCTAAGGACAACACCGAGCGTCAGTGTGCTCGCTGCCAGCGTGCCGCACGGGACAAGCTCATTACTGCGCCGCAGGTGCCGATCGAATTCTGGTGGACTGAGCAGTTCCAGGAAGCGTTCGCTGCGCGGCACATGGGCCGGGTGGCTCGTGCCTACCGCATGCACCCGTACCACCATGCCGTCTACGGCCCCAGCGGCATCTCCCAAACCCTGCTCGGTCAGTGGCTGGGTCTGCGACAACCTCAGGTCAGCCGGTTCGAGACCGGGCCACCGATCCAGCATCTCGATACTGTGGTGCAGTGGGCTCGGGTACTGCGCATACCGGCTGAGCTGCTGTGGTTCGACATGCCGGCGCAGACACGTCAGCGAGCTGCCACGCAACCAGCGACTACCGACCTCGCAGTGTCCGGCTCGGACCCGAGCGGTGAGTGCACCGACGATCCTGAGCATGATCCAGTGCTTGTCGCCCCCTGGAACCACCGCGGTACCGTCGAGGCAGTCGTCGTGCTGAGCGGTGGTGGTCGGGTGAAGCGCCGAGTGTTCCTGTCCCTGACCGGCCCCGCCCTGACCGCGCCGGCCCATCAGTGGCTGGTGCACGAGCCGGAGCCGCTGGTGTCCGGATTGGCCGGGCGCCGGGTGTCCGGCGAGCTGGCCGGTCGGCTCCCGGCCATGATCGCCGAGCTGAGGGCGATGGACGACGTGGCTGGTGGCGGCGATGTGCTGGCGCTGGCTCAGTACCATTTCGGCTGGGTGGCCAGCCTTCTCGAGCAAGCCTCCTATGCTGACCTCACCGGCCGCAAGCTTCATAGTGCGCTCGCTGAGTTCGGACAGCTGATCGGTTGGGCCTGCTACGACATGGGTCAGCACGGACTCGCGCAGCGCTACTACATTACGGCCCTGCGTGCGGCGCATGTTGCTGATGACCGGCTACTGGGTGCGCATATCCTGGGCTCGATGGCCTACCAAGCTGGTCACCAAGGACGGCCTGCCGAGGCCGTGACCCTCATCGATACCGCCGTCGCAGGCACCCGGGGTCAACAGACACCGACACTCCTCGCTGCACTGGACATCCGGAAGGCATACGCGTTCGCGACTTTGCACGACGCCTCGGCCTGCGCTGCGGCGATCTCGCAGGCTCGCACTCACATCGAGCAGGGCGCAACTGATGATGGCCCACCCTACTTGTACTGGGTCAGACCGGCCGAGATCATCGCCGGCGCTGGTGACTGCCTGCTGCAGCTGGGCCAGGCTGATCAGGCAGCGGCAATGCTAGATCAGGGCATTGCCATGTTGGGCGCATCTTTCTACCGCGACCAGCAGCTCTACCTGACCCTCCTCGTCGAGGCATTGGCGCGCCCCGGTAAGCAGCGTGACTTAGATGCCGCTGCCGGCAAAGGAATCGAGGCCATCCTGCGGGCCGAGAACCTGTCCTCGGCCCGCAGTGATGACCGTATCCGTGAGCTCAGCCGGCTGATGGAGCCGCACGCCGCGCTGCCGTCGGTTCAGGAGTTCTTGGAACGTGCCCAAGGACTTGGTGCGGGGTAGGAATCCGGTGCCGTGAGCTGGTCGCCGCAGGAACGACGCCCACACCAGGAGACCCTGTGGTGCGCATGATGTTCAGGATGCCGCATCACGCGCATCACCGCCTCCGCCACTGGCGTGCACCTGGTTCTGGGTGGCGGCCAAGCCCTGGGCGAGTAGCTGCTCGACGGCGTCGGCGCAGCGGTCCACCAGCAGGTCCAGCTCGCGGCGCTGCACCACGGAGAAGTCGCGCAGCACGAAGTCAGCCGGATCCATCCGGCCCGGCGGGCGACCGATTCCGAAACGTACCCGCAGGTAGTCCCGGTTACCCAAGGATGCGGTGATCGAGCGCAGCCCGTTGTGCCCGCCCTCGCCGCCGCCGCGTTTGAGCTTGAGCACACCGTGGTCGAGATCCAGGTCGTCGTGGATGACCACGATGTCGGTGGGCGCGATCGTGAAGAACCGAGCTGTCGCCGCGACTGCCGGCCCGGAGACATTCATAAAGGAGCGCGGGCGGGCCAGAACGGCACGCCGCCCGGCCAGCCGGGTCTCCAGAACGTCCGCCCCTGCCTTGTGTGACCGCAAACGCCCGCCCACCCGGCGGGCCAGCTCGTCGATCACCATGCCCCCGACGTTGTGCCGGTGGCCGGCGTAGCCGGGTCCCGGGTTGCCCAAGCCGACCACCAGAACGACTTCTCCGGCGATCCGGTCGGTGCTGACGCCCACGGTCACGGCGTCATCGGTGGCCTGGTCAGGCCGGCTCGTCATCGGAACCAGCCGTCGTCGCCTCCGTTGAGGTACCGTCGGCGGCGAGATCCTCGGCGGTCGGTGCGCCGACGACGTTGATCACGAGCTGGTCCGGGTCAGTCCGCAGCGCCACGCCGGGGGGCAGCACGACATCGCCGGCCAGTATCCGGGTGCCGACCGTGGCGCCGTCCACCACGACCTCGAGCTCGTCGGGGATCGTCAGTGCGTTCGCCTCGATCTGCAGGCTGGTCACCTCCTGGGTGACCAGCGTCTCCGGTGCGGCATTGCCGGTGATGATGATGTTGACATCTACCACGACCTTCTCGCCGCGCCGGACCAGCAGCAGGTCGACGTGCTCGATGTAGCGGCGCAGGGGATGCACGGTGACGGTCTTGGTCAGCGCGAGCTGTGGTTGGCCGTCCATATCGAGGCTCAGCACAGCGTTGCTGCCCTGTTCACGCAGCACTCTGGCGAACTCCAGGGCGGGCAGTGCCACGTGCTGCGGGTCACTGCCGTGTCCGTAGAGCACGGCGGGGATCTTGCCGGCGCGGCGGGCGCGGCGGGCGGCGCCCTTGCCGAACTCGGTGCGCGGCTCGGCGGCGAGACGGACCTCGGACACGGTGGACTCCTTCATGGGTTCAAGGCGTGACGCCGCGGGGCGTGACGCCGGATCGAGGTCAGCGGTTCGCGACGACGGCAGCGCGCGCACCCTGCGTGACCGCGAGCGCGCCCAGCTTGCCCACCGCAAGCGCGGCACCGCCGCGTCGATCACGAAGAGTGCCGAGCTCTCCCTCGCCGAGGCAATCCGCTGCAGTATAGACGACCCGGTTCGCGCCAGGTCAGGCGTTGCCGTCGAACAGGCTGGTCACCGAGCCGTCCTCGAAGACCTCATGGATCGCCCGGGCCAGCAGCGGGGCGATGGACAGCACCGTCATCTGGGGGAAGCGTTTGGCGTCCGGGATCGGCAAGGTGTTGGTGAAGATGACCTCGCGGGCACCGCAGCCGGCCAGCCGCTGGGTCGCGGGATCCGACAACACGCCGTGGGTCGCGGCGACGATCACGTCGGTGGCACCGCCGGCGAGCAGCGCCCGCACGGCGCCGGCTGCGGTACCACCGGTGTCGATCATGTCATCGATCACCACGCAGAGCCGTCCCTCGATGTCACCGACCACCCGGTTGGCGACCGCGGTGTTCGGCTTGCGGGGATCACGGGTCTTGTGGATGAACGCCAGCGATGTGCCGCCGAGGGTCTCGGCCCACCGCTCGGCCAGCCGTACCCGACCGGAGTCCGGTGACACCACCGCCAGCTTGCGGCCGGAGTAGGTGCTCTTGATGTAATCCGCCAGCACCGGCAAGGCGAACAGGTGGTCCACCGGGCCGTCGAAGAAACCCTGGATCTGCGCGGTGTGCAGGTCCACCGTCATGATCCGGTTCGCGCCCGCGACCTTGAACATGTCCGCGACGAGCCGGGCCGAGATGGGCTCGCGCCCGCGATGTTTCTTGTCCTGGCGGCTGTATCCCCAGAACGGCAGCACGGCGGTGATCCGCTTGGCCGATGCGCGCTTGAGCGCATCCACCATGATCAGCTGCTCCATGATGGCATCGTTGATCGGCGCAGCGTGGGCCTGCACGACGAAGGCGTCACAACCGCGGACCGACTCCTCGAACCGGACGAAGATCTCGCCGTTGGCGAAGGCGTAGGCCGACTGCGGGGTGATCGTGATGTCGAGCTGCTTGGCCACCTCCTCGGCCAGCTCGGGGTGGTAGCGCCCGGAGAAGAGCATCAGACTCTTCTTCGGGATGGCAGACATCGTGGAAAGGCTCATGTTCGCTCCTGCTGGGTCTGAGCCCGACTCGTGAGTGCGTAACAGTGTTTGAACACTGTTACGCACTCACGAGTCGGGTGCGGCACCATCGCCACCGGGTTGTCCGGTGACCCGGTTCGCCGCCTCGGCCGCCGGCGTTCCCGGGCGTCGCCGGTTCACCCAGCCCTCGACGTTGCGCTGGCGACCGCGGGCCACGGCCAGCGCCCCGGCCGGCACATCGTGGGTGATCACCGAGCCGGCCGCGGTGTACGCGCCGTCGCCGACGGTCACCGGGGCGACGAACATGTTGTCGGCGCCGGTCCGGGCGTGCGCACCCACGGTGGTGCGGTGTTTGGTCACCCCATCGTAGTTGACGAACACCGTCGCTGCGCCGACGTTGGTGCCCTCGCCGATCGTCGCGTCCCCGACGTAACTCAGGTGCGGCACCTTCGCTCCAGGCCCCAGCTCCGCGTTCTTGGTCTCCACGAAGGTGCCGACCTTGGCCGCTGCGCCGATCCGGCTACCCGGCCGCAGGTAGGCGAACGGGCCGATCTGTGCCCCGTCGGCGATGACCGCGCCGACCGCGTGGGTGCGGACCACGGTGGCCCTCGCGCCGACGGTGCAGCCGGACAGCGTCGAGTCCGGACCGATCTCGGCACCCGGACCGACCACGGTGCCGGCGTGCAGCTGCACCCCCGGATGCAGCACGACGTCCGCGGCGAGCCGCACGTCGGCGTCCAGCCATACCGAGGCCGGGTCGACGACGGTGGCTCCGGCGTGCATCCAGTGCTGCAGCAGCCGGCGGTTCAGCTCGACGCCCACCGCGGCCAGCTGTACCCGATCGTTCACCCCGGCCACCTGCCACGGGTCGGGGCACGGGTGCGCGCCGACCGCCAGCCCACCGGCCCGGACCAGACCCAGTACGTCGGTCAGGTACAGCTCGCCCTGATTGTTGGCGGTGCCCAGCTTGCTCAGCGCATCGCGCAGCACCACGGCGTCGAAGGCGTACACCCCGGAGTTGATCTCGGTGATGGCTCGCTGCGCGGGGGTGGCGTCACGATGCTCGACGATGCCGGTGACCGCTCCCGACGGATCGCGTAGCACCCGCCCGTAACCGGTGGGGTCGGTGACTACCGCGGACAGCACGGTCGCGGCGTGTCCACTGCGATGGTGCTCGGCGATGAGTCCGGACAGCGTGGCGGTGTCCAGCAGCGGCACGTCGCCGTAGCTGACCAGAACCGTCCCGGACAGCTCGACCGGCAGCACGGCCAAGGCGGCGCAGACCGCGTGCCCGGTGCCGTGCTGCTGGGCCTGCACCGCGGCGCGTACCTCGCGACCCAGTGCGGCCTCGACCGTGCGCAGGTGGGCGTCCACGGCATCGCGGCCGTGGCCGACGACCACCACCAGGTGCTCGGGAATCAATCCAGCCGCGGCCCGCACCGCATGCTCCACCAGGGGGCGACCGGCCAGCGGGTGCAGCACCTTCGGGATCGCCGAGTGCATTCTGGTGCCCTCGCCGGCAGCCAGCACGATCGCCGTCGTGAGGCTCCCGCCTGGGAGCATCGGCCTGCCCCTTCCTCGATCTAGGGTTGTCAACCTCCAGTAGCGCGGATCTTACGGGCAATCTGTCGCCACAGCGGCCGATATTCGCCTGGCTACCCGCCGGACACCTGCGCTCGCGCTGAGCAGCGCTCCGCCGCCAGGATTCGAACCTGGACCATCGGAACCAAAATCCGAGGTGCTGCCTTTACACTACGGCGGACGAGCGGGTTCAAACCCGCGCGTACACATAGTGACACGCCGCGTCCGCCCCCGGTCAGCGCGCCCTGCCGAGCGTTTGTCTACCAGGCCCGTACAGCGGCATCCTCAACGCGGCTATCGCCGCGTTGAGCCGTGCGGATAATCTGGCACCCCGCGTTGTCGCGGTGATCGCCGCGGCACTGACGCACGAGGAGTACCAGCGATGACGCTGACCGCCGGAGACAGCCACCAGCAAGCGGGCGCTGAGCCCATCCTCTCCGGCCGGCGGACCCTGGGTCCGCAGATCCTCGTCTACGTGTTCGTGCTCGCCCCGTTGCTGGCCTTGATGGCAGCGGTGCCGGCCGCCTGGGGGTGGGGGCTGCTGGGCTGGGTCGACGTCGTGCTGTTCGTGGCCACGTACTACATCAGCTGCCTCGGGGTGACGGTCGGGTACCACCGCCACTTCACCCACGGCGCGTTCAAGGCCAAGCGATGGTTGCGGGTAGCTCTGGCGGTGTTGGGCAGCACGGCCATGCAGGGGCCGCTGCTGCACTGGGTGGCTGACCACCGCCGCCACCATGCGTACTCCGATCGGGAGGGTGACCCGCACTCGCCCTGGCTGTTCGGCACCTCTCCGATTGCGGTGGCCAGGGGCTTCTGGTACGCGCACATGGGTTGGCTGTTCAATCGGGACCTGTCCAACCCGCGCCGGTTCGTCCCGGACCTGCTGGCCGACCCGACGATGGTGCGGGTCAGCAAACTGTTCTGGCTGTGGACCGGGATCTTCCTGGTACTGCCTGGGATTCTCGGTGGGCTGATCACCTGGTCCTGGTGGGGGGCGGTGACCGGGCTGTTCTGGGCTGGGCTGGTGCGCGTCTCGTTTCTGCACCACGTCACCTGGGCGGTCAACTCGGTGTGCCACATGATCGGTAACCGACCGTTCGCCTCGCGTGACAAGGCCACGAACTTCTGGCCGATGGCCCTGTTGTCTGCCGGCGAGTCTTGGCATAACCTGCACCATGCTGATCCGACGTCGGCCCGCCACGGCGTACTCCGTGGGCAGATCGACATATCGGCCCGGGTGATCTGGTTGTTTGAGAAGCTCGGCTGGGCCTGGAACGTGCGCTGGCCCACTCCGCAGCGGCTGGCCAAGCTCGCCTCAAGAACCTGAGCAAGCTTTGTGGTCCCGTTCCCCGATTACTGAGAGGACGACGAGACGACTCCCTTGCCCCAGCATGCCTGGCTGAACACGATCTGTTCTCGTCTGCGCAATTGGCTTCAACACTGCTGCATTCGAGTGTGTGCGGAGCGATCTCACTCCCCGTGGCGCTTGGGGGTGCCATTCGTGTTCGCTCACCCATCGGGGCGATCTGGTTCAGCGATTCGTCACCTAAAAGACAGATCTGTTCTGACGTGGGGTAGCTAAGCTGACCCCGATGAATTAATCCTCTTGGGTGTGCTGCTGACTGGGTGGCCGCCTCAAGAGCGGCTGTGTCACTAGGCGGCCCCACGAAAACTCAGCGTGGACGGCTCCTTACTCGTCGATGTCCTGACCGGCGCGCGCGCCGATGTGGTGAAGGAAGGTTCTTTATGAAAGCTGCTCACGCTGCGGTCGCGCTGCTGGCCGCGACTGCGTTTACGGTGGGGTTGACCACTGCGGTCACCGGCCCCATCGCTACCGCGTCTGTGTCCCAAACCGATCTGACGGCGCGCAACGCCGGGTCCGGTCATCTACCGGATCCGGCGCTCGATGACGACGATCCCGCGGCCGACCAGAGTCGATGTCACCCTGATGGGCAAGCGGTCACCCCGTCCGCCCAGCCGTCGACGAAGCTGGCGCCAGACGAGCCGGTGCCTGCTCAGACAGCCCCGGCTCAGTCCGCACCGGCGGTGCTCAACAGCCAGCTCTGTGGTCCCGACGGAACGGCAGGTGTTCTTCCGGTCGCAATCTCGACGTGCACGATCAACGCCACAAGAGCTTCTCAGGTGAACTCGGCAAAGCCCGGGGACACGGTTTGCTTCAGCGGCAGCGGCCTGGCTGGAAGCCGTTTGCGAATCACCACATCGGGAACCGGAGAGGCTCCCATCATCGTCACCGGTGACGGTGCCACCACGGTGAAGGGGATCACCGTCAACGCCCGCAACGTTGTCGTCCAAGGGTTCAACGTCATCGGCGCGGCTGCTCCCGGTGTCCAGCTCAAAGGTGACAATCTCACTCTGCAGAACACCAGGATAGATCATCCCACTGGTGGTGACCATGACGGCATACGCTACTTCGGCGACCGGATCAAGATCCTGCACAACCAGATCAGCAACATCACCAACACGGGCGGAGCGCACGCCGACTGCATGCAGACCTTTGCCACTACTACGCCCACCAGCCACGACGTTCTGATCAGTGGAAATCGCTGCGATAAGATCGACAATCAATGCTTGATCGCGCAGGGGCCGCACAGCAGGGCGGGCGACGGGAGCGGCCGAGGCGAATCATCGCGTCTCGTCTTCACCAACAACTTCTGTGACGCGCATGCCTCCCAGGCGGTGCATATCGACGACGTTCAGAATGTAACGATGATCAATAATGAGATCCAGGGCAGGGTGCAGAAAGCTTTCAACCTCATCAACGGATCCACGGGATCCAAGGTCGGCTGCAACAAGCTCGGTCCAGGAGTTGGCAGAGAGGTAGTCATAGACAGATCATCCCAAGGTGGCTCCCAAGGCTCGTAGCGCCCGTCCGCCCTCTGCGGTCGTCTCCGCCCGATCCGGCCAGTCCGGCGGTTCCGCAGCGAGTGGCGCGCTGCTCGTGTCACGGGGGCACGTGAGGGTGCAATGCCACTCGGTTAGGCGACGGCGGGGATGTCGTGGTGACCGGGTGGGCCTGCAGGGCGGCCGTGGCACGACAAGATGATCTTGGTGGATGGTGGTCCTCGGGGTAGTGATCGCGGTGGTGGCAATGCTCGATGCAAACCTGCCGGGTGGCGTGTGCCGGGTCCGCGGCTCCAGGCTGCTGACGGTGACCGTCTGTGATCGCTCGATGACTATTCGTAGTCGCTTCACACTTGCAAGTGTGTTACCCCGTAAGAGTATCGCCCTAAAGAGTTACATAGAGCAGGTAACGTGTGGCGGTGCGTGGTAGATATACGCGGTGTGGGACGGGGCATCCCACGTACGGGGAGACTTGCGCTCGCGGGGGAACGCTCGGTGTCTAGCTAGCCGAGCATGCTTGCCGTGCGCGTTACCGGAACATTCCGTTGAGTCACGGCAGGGGGCCCGTCTCGATGCAGTTCGTTGCAGGTAACACCCAACCGGCAGCAATCCGTTCGGGAACAGGGAGTGTCCCGTTCGATCCCGACGTCCGGGTGGCGGTGGTGGGATACGGCTACTGGGGCTCCAAACACATGCGGGTACTCAGTAGCATGCCCGGCGTCCAGGTGACCATCGTCGAGCAGGATCCGGAGCGGATCGCGGAGGCGAGACGGAGTTACCCGGCGGCCGCGTCGGCACCCCGCCTCGATGACGCGGTGCACCAGGTGGACGCGGTAGTCGTAGCGACCCCGCCCTCCACGCATGCCGAGGTCGCCATGCAGGCGTTGCGCCACGGGCGGCACACCTTGGTGGAGAAACCGCTGGCCACCACGGTCGGCGACGCGCAGGAGATGGTCGACACGGCAGCGCGCACTGGTGCGCACTTGATGGTCGGCCACACCTTCGAGTACAACGCGGCTGTCTGGAAACTGAAGCAAATCATCGACTCCGGAGAACTCGGCAGGATACTCTATATCGATGCCGCCAGGCTTTCTCTGGGTAAGTACCAGCGTGACTGTAACGTCATCTGGGACCTTGCTCCGCACGACATCTCGATCGCGTCGTATTTGCTCGACGAGCTTCCCCGGACCGCTTGGGTGTGGGCCAAACGCCACGTCGGACATCGGCATGCCGACGTGGCATACCTGCGCCTGGACTTCCAGCAGGCGGCCACTCACGCATTCGTGCACGTCAGCTGGTTGGATCCGTGCAAGGTCCGGCGGGTCACCGTGGTCGGCGAGCGAAAGATGGCCGTCTACGACGACATGTCGGACAACGAGCGAATCCGGGTCTATGACATCGGTGTCGACCCCGGAGACCCAGACGACCACGGTGAGTCGCATGCGATGCCCGTCTCCTATCGTACCGGAGACATCGTCTCACCATACGTGCAGTTCAATGAGCCGCTCCTGGTCCAGGACAGCCATTTCATCGAGTGCATCCGTAGCGGGTCCAAGCCCAACACACCCGGTGAGCGCGGGTTGGACATCGTGCGGGTTCTGGCCGCTGCTGACGTCGCCGAGGCCAGCGGACGCCCAGCATTCATCGCTGGCAGTGCCGACCCGGCTGGGTCGGAGTTCACGCGGGGGGTGGCTTCATGACCGGTGGTATCGAAATCTGTTCCCGGGTTCCCAGGAAGGTTCCCTTTCTCGATCTGCAGGGTGTCCACAACGAGCTGCGCGAGGAGCTCGAGCTCGCGTGGAAGAGCGTGCTGGGCCACAGCGGCTACATCGGCGGACCCGAGGTTGAGCGTTTCGAGCGCGAGTTCGCAACCTACTGCGGGGCGCGAGCCTGTGTCGGGGTAGCCAACGGCACCGACGCACTGGAACTCATCCTGGCTGGTCTCGGCATCGGCCGAGGCGACGAAGTCATTCTTCCGGCGAACACGTTCATCGCCACGGCCGAGGCGGTCTGTGCCACCGGTGCCCGGCCCCGGTTCGTGGACGTGTGCGCCGACACCCTGCTCGTCGACCCGGCCGCGGTGCAGGCGGCGATCAACTCTGCCACGGCGGCGATCATTGCCGTGCATCTGTACGGTCAGATGGTCGATCCCGAGCCGATCTCGGCAATCGCCGCCGCGCACGGGCTGGTGCTCATCGAGGATGCTGCCCAAGCACACGGCGCCCGCCACGGCGGGGTCATTGCCGGCAGCGTGGGCGTCGCCGCTGGGTTCAGTTTCTACCCAGGCAAGAACCTCGGTGCCCTGGGTGACGGTGGCGCGGTGGTCACCAGCGATCACGCATTGGCCGAGAGGATCCGCAGTATCGCCAACCATGGTCGGTCGGCAGCCGATCGCCATCTACATGATCTCGCCGGACGCAACAGCAGGCTCGACACCTTGCAGGCGGCGTTGTTGTCGGCCAAGCTGGCCCGGCTGAACGCTGACAATGCCCGGCGCGCGGCGGCCATGGCGATGTACCGGCAACTGCTGCCGCCGCACTGCACGACGGTGATGGTGCAGCCGGGTGCCGAACCCGTGTACCACCTGGCGGTCATCCAGGTCGATGACCGGCGCCGAGTCTGCGAAGCGCTCACCAGGGCCGGCGTCGGATGGGGTGTGCACTATCCGGTGCCCTGCCACCGGCAACCAGCTATGGCTGCCTTCCACGATACCGAGAAGCTAGCGGTGACAGATGCCGCGGCCGGCCGGATTCTCTCCATCCCGATGTCCCCCACCCTGACTGCCGAGCAGGTTGCCCGGGTCTGTGATGTGCTCGGAGGTGTGCAGTGACGAACATAGAGAACGTCTTCCGCTACGGGGCCGGTGAGTCCAACGGACATTCGGCCGCCTCCCTCGACCAGCCGCAGCGGGCTGCGGCGGCCGGCGATGTGGTGGCGCCGCGTTCGGCGAACCCGATCGAGCTGGCTTCGGGTCTTCCCGGCGGTGGGGTGACGGTGCGTCTGGTATTGGTGGCGCTGATCCTCATCCTGGTCGGTACCGCAGCCGGCCTGATCGGCGCGCTGGTGATGCCGAAAACCTACGGAGCGCGCGCGGAGATCCTCTATCCCATCGGTCAGGACCAGCAGGGCGGTGACCCGCTGCGGCAAGACCGTCATCTCAGCACCCAACTGGTGTATCTCAAGAGCCGGGCCGTGCTCGGACCGATCGCGCAGAAGCAGGGTGTGCCATTCAAGGACCTGGACCAGGATCTGAGCGTGAAGATCCTGCAGACCAGTGAAGTCATCCAGGTCGAGGCCCGCGGGCGCACCAAGGAGGCCGCGCGGCTGACGTTGCAGGCCGTCATGGATGGTTACCTGGCGCTCGCCGGCCAGCCCAGTGGGGTGACCCGCAATCTCGACACGCAGCTCGCTGATACCCGGGCAAACACGGCACGTCTCCAAGCCCAGGCAGACCAGCTCAAACCGGCAGTGACGGCCGGGACCGCCACCCAGGCATCCCTCGACGATGTCCGGGCACAGCTCACCGCTTCGGTGGGTCGGGAAAAGGCGATCCAGGCCAGGGTAGATGAGATCAACCTCACCGGCAGGTCGGGACCGAATGCCCAGTTGCTGACATCCCCTTACGTGCTGCCTGACCCGGTGAGCCCACAGCCGCTGATCGCGGCCGGCAGTGGGGCGCTGGTGGGGCTGCTGGTAGCCGGTGGGGTCGTGGCGGTGGGTGCCCGGCGCCGGACTAGGCCGTGAGGGCCGGGCTGTGGCCCTGCCGGTGACAGCACTCGCAGACGAAGCTCACACCACTACAGCGCGCAACTCGGCGACCGTTGCCGGTTGGACGCTGGTCAGCCGGGCCACCGGGTTGCTCCGCGTGGTGGTGATCGGCGCGGTCCTGGGCCCCACTTATTTCGCCAACTCCTTCCAGGCCGGGTACGTCGTTCCGAATCTGGTGTTCACGTTGATCGCCGGCCCGGTGCTCGCGATGGTGTTGGTCCCCGGGGTGGTCCGGGCCATGGGCACCGGGGGGCTGCCGCGGGCCCGGGAGGTGTTCGGTCGGGTCACCGGGTGGCTGCTCGCCGTCTCGAGCGGGGTCGTTGCGCTGCTGATGGTTCTTGCCCCCGCGGTGGCTTGGACGCTGACCTTCGGGATCCCGGATCCGGCGCAACGCGCTCGGGCCCTGTGGCTCGCCACGTTGCTGGTCCTACTGGTCGCCCCGCAGGTCCTGCTCTATGTGCTGTTGCACCTGGGGATGGCCGCTCAGCAGTCTCGTGGACGCTTTGCGCTCGCAGCGGCAGCACCGGCCGCGGAGAATGTCATCCTGATCCTGACGGTGCTGGCGGCCGGTTGGTACTACGGGACGGGCCTCGACGTTGACGACGTGCCGGTCGAGCTGGTGATCGTGCTGGGAGTCGGCAGCACTGCGGCCGTCGCGGTGCACGCGGCGTTGCAGCTGTCCGGCACCGCGCGGGTCGGCTTGCTGACCCGCCCCTCCATGGGTTGGCGGGATGACCCCGAGTCCTGTGCGGTCATCAGCAGGCTGATGCGCTCCGTCGGCGTGGCGGCATGGCCGGCCGCAGCGATGTATGTGCTGTTCGTGCTGGCCGGCACCGTGCCGGGCGGGGTCTTCGTCGTACAGCTGTCCTACTCGGTCTTCTACGCGCTGTCCTACGTCAGCGCCCGGGCGGTGTCGATGGCCGCACTGCCCGGGCTGGCTCAGGCCGCCCAGCACGCCGACGGGGTCACCTTCGGCTCGGCCTGGCGCCAAGGCCTTTCCTACGCTGTCATCGCCAGCTTGCCGCTGCTGGTGTTGCTCGCGGTGCTGTCCGAACCCACCGCGAACCTTCTCGCCAACGGAGAGTTGCGAGATGCGGCTTTGATCGGGGTGCTCGCCACCTGCCTGGGGGTGGTGGCGGTGGCCCAGTTGGTTGGCGGGGTGCACGACATTGGGCGCCAAGCGCTGTTCGCGCGCCTCGACGACCGAGTTCCCCGGCGGGCCAGTGAGGTGGCTTTCGGCGTGATAGTGGTGGTCGCCGCCGCGACCCTGCTGATGCCCGCTGCTGGATCGCGCCTCACCTGGCTGGTCGGGGCCATTTTGGCCGGTGAGCTCGCGGCGGCGGCCATGGTGCTCGCTGCGCTACGCCGGGCGATGTGGCCCGAGCGGTTCATCGACAACCGGTCCTTGATCGGCGCCTTGATGGCCACACTCGCGATGATGCCGGTGGCCGCCACCGCGTGGTGGCTGCAGCACGTCGCGAGCATCGGCCGGGTCGGTCAGCTCGGACTTCTCACCCTGGGGGCAGTCCTGTCGCTCGGGGTCTATGTCCTGATACTCCGTGTCGCGGTGTCGCGAAGGATCGGTGGTGGGTCATGACCCGAACTCTTCCGCCCGGCTTCACCGCTGGGGACATCCGGCGAGCTCCGGTGATCAGCGGTCGGCTCGGCTTGGGAGCCGCCGGCTGTGCCCTGGTCGGTGGGGTCCTCGCGGTGGTAGCTGGGCCGTTGATCGTTCTGAGCGTCATCGGGGCGCTGGTCCTGGTTGGCCTGTTCGCCGCGGCGGCGTACCGCCCGATCTTCGCAACGTATGCCTACCTGGGTACTTTGCCCATCATCGCGGGCATCGACCGCGGCAACCTCATCCCGCTGATGCGTCCCAACGAGGCGCTGCTGGTGGTGTTGCTCGCCGGAGCGTTGGTCGGCGGTTATCTCCGATGGTGCCGGGGTGACCGGGTGCCGATACGGCTCAATCAACTCGACATCCCGATCGGTGTCTTCTTGTTGATGTCGACGGCGTGGCCGTTGCTGTCCATGATGGTGCGTGGTCAGACTCCGGTGACCGCTGACCTGGTCGCGGTGCTGCCGGTCTGCAAACTCGTCGCCATCTACCTGCTGGTGCGCTTCAGCGTCAGCACTGAGGCCCAGCTGGTGCGGTGCTTCCGGATGATCATCTGGCCGGGGGCGGTGGTCGCGGTGATCGCGATCCTGCAGACCTTGAATGTCGGCCCGGTCGTGGCGATGCTGCAGGCTGTCTGGACGCCGGACACCAATGTGGCGGCGCTCGCCGAGCGGGGCACCACGACTCTCGGCTCGCCACTGGCCACTGGCGACTACATCATCATCTGCCTGACCCTGGTGATCTGTTGCGCGGCCCGGGGGCTGCTGGATTACCGGGAGCGGCTTGCGGTGGGCGCCGTACTCGGTGCGGGTGTGCTGGCCGCCGGTCAGTTCTCCACCTGGATCTCCGCGGTCGTGGTGGCCGGGCTCATCGTGTGGCGCTTCAGCACGGTGCGGCGCAGCTCACTGCGGTTCCTGTGGCTCGTCCCGCTCGCGTTCGCGTTCGGCGCGCCGGCCTTGCTCGGCCGGTTGGAGGGGTTCGGCGATTACGGAGTGCCACGCAGCTGGATCGGTCGCTGGAATAACCTGTCCAACTTCTACCTGCCGCGATTCGACTTCATCAACGTCCTCATCGGGGTATCGCCCAACTCGGTGCTGCCGGCACCCGAGAGGTGGCGCGACGTCATCTACCTGGAGGGCGGCTACCTGCAGTTGCTCTGGATCGGTGGCATCCCGCTGCTGATCGCGTTCATCTGGCTGGCGGTGGCGGTGCTGCGCAGGACCGGGGAGCTCATGCAGCGTCCGGGCGCGATCGGCGCGGCGGCCTCAGCGTTGTGGGTCTGTTGGTGGTTCGTGCTCATTCTCACCGTCATCGATCCACACCTGACCCTCCGAGGCACCGGGGATGTGCTTTTCATGCTGATGGCAGTCACCACGGGGAGGCTCAGTGTCCAGCGGTCTTGAACAAGTGCGCTTACCTGCTCGTTGGGAACCGGCTGCCCGCCGCGTGGTCGATCTCGTGGTGGTGGTGATCGCGCTGCTGGTGCTGGTGATCCCGATGTTGCTGGTCGCCCTGGCGATCAGGGTGGGCACGCCAGGTCCGGCGTTGTACCGCCAGCAGCGGGTAGGGCGGGGAAACCGATCCTTCACGATGTACAAGTTTCGCACCATGCGGGTGGGTGGCTCAGACGCGCAGCACCGGGAACTCATCAGTCGCGAACTGCGGGGTGAGGACACCTCGATCGGCGGCAGCTGGAAAATCGACGGTGACCCGCGGGTGACCCGGCTCGGCGCCCTCCTGCGGCGCACCAGCGCTGATGAGCTTCCCCAGTTGTTCAACGTCCTGCGGGGCCAGATGGCGCTGGTCGGTCCCCGCCCGTGCCTGGAGTGGGAAGCCGAGATGTTCCCGCCCAAGTACGCCGGACGCTTCGACGTACCGCCCGGCCTGACTGGGCTCTGGCAGGTCAGCGGGCGCAGCACGATGGGCACGCTGGAGATGTTGGAACTTGATCTGACCTATGTGCGTAGCTGGAGTTTCTGGACTGATCTCACGATTCTGGCGCGAACTGTTCCGACGCTGCTGCGAGGACACGGCGCACGCTGATCAGGGATCGTCTGCTGGCAACCGGGGGGAAGCCTTGACAGCCGTCGCTACGCCGATTTTCGCGATTCCGCGGCTATCGCGCCGGGCCCGGGTGGCCCTGCTCACTGTCCACGTCGCGGTCTCAGTCGGGTGGCTGGGGCTCGACGGTGCTCTGGTGGCGCTGGAGGTGACCGGCTTGTCCGCCGGTGATCCGGTGGTGCAGGGGGGCATCGCCACCGCGATGGGTGCGCTCGCGGCGTGGGTGCTGATCCCGGTCGTGTTCGTCTCGCTGGTCAGTGGGCTGGTGCTGGCGCTGTCCACCCCATGGGGGCTGGTGCGGCACTGGTGGGTGCTCGCCAAGTGCGCCATTACCATGGTGTTGACCGCAACCGGGTTGCTGCTGATGCTGCCTCGGCTTGGCCAGATCGCCGCCGGTGACGGTGAGCCGGTCCAGCTGCAGTCGCTGCTTGCGCGGTCGCTTGCGCTGGTGCTGTTGCTCGCGGCGACGGGGCTGTCGGTGGTCAAGCCATGGGGTAAAACACCATGGGGTAAAACACCATGGGGTCAGACGACACGGGGTCAGACGACACGGGGTCAGAAGCAGGCGGCCGGTAAGCGGGTTCAGCAGAAGTAGCGGTACAGCAGCTCACCGGCCTGCCTGGTCACCTCGTCCGGCACGGCATCGTCGGTGAGCAGCCGGGTCAGCTCGCCGAGCAGCGGGCCGGCCGCAGAGCTGCTGCGGGCCTGCTCACCGCCGGCGCGCAGGGTGACGATGGTGCGTTGCTCGGTAGCCCACTTGCGCTTGTAGGCGATCAGTCCCGGCTGGTCGAGATCGCTGAGCCCCCAGTCGAGGAGCCGGGCACCCCGCTCGACTCCCCAACGGATCCCGGCCCAGAAGATCGCGTCGTTGGGGCGCAGGGCCAAGTGCTCGTGGCGCGACGCACCGAACTTGTAATACAGCACATCGCCCCAGCTGAGGAAAACCGCGCCGGCGATCAACTCGTCGCCGGCGTGCGCGAGCATGGTCACGATCGCGTCATCGGGGCAGAAGGCTTGCCAGATGCGCTCGAACAGCTCGCCGGGCGGGGCCAGCAGCCGGTACTTGCGTTTGCGCAGCCCGACATGCAGCCCGTGAAAGCGGCGTACGGCGTCCAGATCGGGGTGGGCCTCGATCCGGACACCGGCGCGTTCGGAGATCGCGATGTTGCGGCGAGCGTGCTGGGACAGCCGCTGCCGGATCTCCTCGATGTTGCCGTGCAACGGCGTGCCGTGCCACGCTGCCGTGGCAATCTGCTCGAAGCGGGGGTCGTCGACGGCTACCGCGGTGTCGAAGCAGCGCAGCGTCAAGGGGGCCGTGGCGGTGATGACCTCGTCGACCAGGGCTTTCCAGTCGACCTGGTCGTCGATCGGCGGGTCGGCGCGGTCGGAGAACGGCAGGCTGGACAGCCGGTCACCGCGCAGGTCGCTGATCGGCACCCAGGCCAGTCCGGCGCGTGGCGCACCGTCGGCGCCGAGGAGGATGCCGGCTGCCGGGGTGAAACCGTAGCTGGCGCAGACCGCGTCGATCCACGGTGGCGACGTGAACACGCTGCCGTGCGGGCCCAGCGCGAGCCGGCGCCAGCGGGGATCGCAGCGTGGGTCGGCGAGCACAACCTCGGAGTTCACGGGGGGACGGTACCGATTCGCGCTCACCCGCGGAGCAGGTAGGGGGGTGGCGTGCTGGTGCGCCGGATGGCGGTGCGCAGGGTGGTCAGCATGTCCTCGACGGTGATCGAGTCGGCGTCACGGTGCAGGCTCAGTCCCCGCCGGGCCAGCTCGGTGGCCAATTCCTGCTGGTGGTCATCGATCTGCT
>JBOHGE010000013.1:95883-103759 GCA_050700055.1 Pseudonocardiaceae bacterium | reverse complement strand
GCAGAACCGGACCACATCGTCAAACAAGTCACCCTGATGATCAACCCGCCCCAACGTCACGAGATCATCATCCCCTGGTCAGCGGACCGCCCAGGTCACCGACACGCAAAAGACACCAGCCACCTAGTACGGCCTCGGGGAACATCGGTACAGCGGTTGGCGCTGAGATTGATCATGGTCAGGGGTTGAGTGTGCTGACCCGGTTCTCGTATTCCCGGCGGGCCTTGCGCTGGGCCGGGACCGCGGGGAGGCCCTGGGTGCCGTCGAGCGGCTGGCAGCGGGCGAGGAGCTGGCGGTGCACGGCGGGGACGGCGCTGACACGCAGGGTGTAGCCCTGGCCGCGCCGCACGACCACCTCCTGGTCGAGCGCGGCGGGCTCGAGGTCGGCGGTGCGGAGGAAGTCGGCGACCTTGCCCGGCATGTCGAGGGTGACCGGTAGCTCCGGGGCGGGGGTGTCCTCCTCGGTGGCGGCAGTGTGGTTGGGCAGGAGGTCAGCGACGGCCGTGCGGATCGCGCCGCGGCTGACGCCGTAGTCGCGGGCGAGCGCGGCGATCGAGCGGTTCTCCAGGTACTCGGTGCGCACGTCGGCGGTCTTGTCGGCCGGGATTGCGGGGCGGCGTCCGCCTTTGCTGCCCTTGGCCTCGGCGGCGCGCAGTCCGTCGTAGGTCAGCTCTCGCTGGAGGTCGCGTTGGAGTTCGCCGGCGGCGGCGAGGGTCTGCACCGTGAACTTCACGGTGGACAGCAGCTCGCCGGTGCGCGGGTGGCGGGCGGTGAGGTCCATCGCGGAGAACGCGCCGTCGTGGATGCGCAGCGCTACTTGGTCGCGGTGGAGGACGTCGAGCACGTCGAGGATGTGCTGGTTGCCGCGAACGAGGCGGAACATCTCGGAGATGTGCACGGTGTCGCCCGGCCGCGCGTAGGTGAGCGGTTCACGGAACTTCGGGTGCTGGAGGGGGTGGAGACGGCTGGAGGTGCCCGGTTCCTCCTCGAAGACGATCGGGTCCTCGATCCCGGTCTCGGCCAGGACGAGGTTCTGTCGGGCGGTGGACTGCTGGTCGGTCGAGACCCGCTTGTAGACCAGGTTCGCCACCGAGGGGCCCCTTCCGTGCGGAGGATCGGACCCTATCTGTCGTCAAACCCTGTCAGTAATCAGCATCGGATCTGATTGGATTCGGGCCGCCGCGAACCCCCGGATTGCACGGGTTCGTCGGACGCGCCGCCGCCCTGTCGTCAAACGATCGTTTGACGACAGGCGGACACGCCCCGGAGACGCAGCCGAGACGTACCACTGTCCGCCAGCGGTGAACACCCGTCCGAGTGAACTTGACGGTCACTACAGTCCAGTCGCATGACGACGGTCACAACGCGTGCAGTGGAGTATCCAGCCGACCACCTGACGATGATCGGGTACCTCGCGTTCCCGGCCGGTGCCGATCGCCGGCCCGCAGTCCTGATCGGACCCGAGGGGATGGGACTCAGCCACGTCGAGCGCCGCCGGGCCGAGGCCCTGGCGGAGCTGGGGTACGTGGCTCTGGCCTTTGACCTACATGGTGGGCGCTATTTGAGCGATCCCGAGGAGATGCTGGCCCGTTGCATGCCGCTGCTCGCCGATGCCGTCCGGATGCGGTGCATCGGCCACGGGGCGCTTGACGTGTTGCGCGCCGAATCGCGGGCCGACCTCGACCGCATTGCGGCTATCGGTTACGGCACTGGGGGCGCCATTGCGTTGGAACTCGGGCGCGACGGCGTCAACCTGCGCGCGATCGGGACAGTCAATGCACTGACCACGGGCCGACCGGACGAGGCGGCACGCATTCGCTGCCCGGTGTGGGCCGGAGTCGGGTCGGAAGACCCGATCATGCCGCCCGCGCAACGGGAGGCGTTCACCGCCGAGATGCAGGCCGCAGGCGTCGACTGGCGCCTCACGGTCTACGGCGGAGCCTTGCACGCCTTCCACCATCCACCGGTCGACCACGCCGCGCCCCCCGGTGTCGGCTACCATCCGCGGCACGCACAGCGAGCTTGGCGCGACATCGTCGACCTGCTCGCCGAGTGCCTACCCGTAACGCAGTGATGTGGTCGGCCACTGACGCTCACTCATGCCCGCCGTCCTCGTCCAGCTCCGGCGCGCCCGGGTCGCGCAGCGGACGTAGGGCGCCGGCGGCCGGGACCTGGGCGGTGAAGCTGTAGCGGCCGAGCAGGTTGAGGTTACGGTGCTTGAGCGGGGAGAGCCGGGCGATGTCTTCACCGTGGATCTCGTGGTTCTCAGCCTGGAGCTGGGCGGCGGCGGCGTCGATGTACTTCGTCGTCCAGAGCACGATGGCGTTGAGGACCAGGCCGAGCGCGCCGAGCTGGTCCTCCATGCCGTCGCGATACGCCTGGTGGATGGTGCCGCGCTTGCCGTGGCACACGTCGCGGGCCAGCTTGTGGCGGGACTCCTGCACGGTGAGCTGCCGGTTCATCTGCCGCCGGTAGGTGTCGTCCACCGGGTCAACCACCCGCAGCAGGTGCTCGGTCTTCGCGATCCGCCCGTACTCCGCGAACGCCGCACCCAGCGGCGTCGGGCGCCCCTCGCGGCCGAACCTGCGCAGCAGGTCGTAGGCGCGGACCTGGTTGGTGACCAGAAAACCGGCGACCTTCAGCATGTCTGGCCAGTGCGTGATCACCTTGTTCAGGTTGCCGCGGTTGCGCGCCAGGTCCTCCACCACGCCGTAGGTGCCCGTCTCGACGCCGGGCAGGGTGGCCCGCCAGAACCGCTGGTCATCCAGGTCACGGAACCGGGGGCTGAAGTTGTAGCCGAGGATCTTGAACAGGCCAAACACCATGTCGGAGTTTATGTGGACAAATCAAGTTGATCACCTTCCTCGGTCTGGGTCTTGGCGGTCGCCTTGAGCAGCGCGACGTAGATCCCCTGCATCTCCTGGGTGCGTCGCCACGCATCTTGGACGTCCGTGAGTTCTTGAAGGGCGATCTCGTCGACCGCAGAGCCTGGCGTCAGGGCACCGGTCAAGCGTTGGATCGCACGGTGCAGGCGCCGGGTGTGCTGGAAGATTTCCCAGAACCCGGCATCGTTGCCCCATCCATCGTCGGTGGCGAACCCCCGGGCAAGGATGGGATGGCGATGAGGACCAACGTGCAGTGCGGCGCTGTGGGCGCGATAGTCGAGCGACTCGGCCGTCGTCGAGTAGCGGCCCTCGCCGGCGGTGTGAAGGCGGTCGCGGACCCTGGCGGGACCGAACTTGCCCAGTAGCGTCTTCCGATCCGCGGTCAACCACTCGTCGATGTGGGCGGGGTTGACCGCGAAGTCCAGCAGCAGGTTTTCGATCTCCATGATGTCCCGCATTGCGTCGGCAGCGACGGCGACGTAGCCGGAGAGGGTTGCTTCGGTTGCCGTTTCCAGATCGGCTCGACTGCGGTGGATCAAGAAGGCGATCCGGCAAAGCGTCGGGTCGGCGGTGAATGCGTGGAGGAGTTCGTCAAGGTGATGTAGTAGCTGGTCAAGGCCCTTGAATCGTGCGCCGCCCATCAGCGAGGTCGTGCACCTCGCTCGTTGCTGTTCGGCTCGTCGAAGCGCTGCGGCGAGGTGTGGCAATCGTGTTGCTAGTTCGGCGAGTGTGGCGTCATAGGAAGAACTTGCAGAGGTCACCGAGACTCCTCGGGTGTCCAGGTCAAGGCTCCTCCGTGAGTGAGTCGCCGGGATCGGCGAGGGGTTGGTGGAGGTCGGTGAGGAGTTTCTTGATGCGTTCGCTGGTGCGGTGGTGGCGTTCGACTTCGCGGTCCCAACCCCGGTCAGCGGCGTCGGTGGCCAAAGCCTGCTCGACGGTGCGGCGGGCCCGAAGCCGGGGGGCGTAGGCCGGGGTGGTGACGAACTTGGCGCAGCTGAGGTAGAGGTCGCATTCGCAGGGGCCTTCGGCCGGCAGGCGCAGGCAGTGGCCGAGCTCGAGTTCGGTCTTGAGGAAGTTGCTCTTTAGCCAGTCGACGGCTTCGGTGGGAAGCGTCCCGCTCTTCAGCTCCTCGGCGGCAGGACCAGCGATCACGGCGTCCGGCCCGAGCACGGATTTGTAGTCGCGGAGGACCTCACGATCGCTGACCTGGGCATAGACGAGCGCCATGGAGACTGAGGAGTGTCCGAGGACCTTCATGATGGTGTGGAGCTTCGCGCCCCGTTCAGCCAGCTGGGTTCCGACGGTGTGCCGGAATCTGTGCGCTGAGACGGTGCCGCGGTCTTTGCCGCCGTAGCCGATCGGGCCGATGAGCCCGGCAGCCTTGCTTGTCTTCTGAAGCGGCGTCTCGAACAGGTAGTAACTGGACGGCAGCTTGCCGTGTTTTACGAAGAGGTAGCGGATCAGCTCGCCGGTTCGTTCGTCGGTGAACGCGCGGTCGCTTCCGGCTCTGCGCAGGTCGATGACCTTCTGTAGCGCGCTGGCTGCGTCTTGGTGGAGGGGAACGGTCCGCTCCTTGTAGGTCTTGCGGGCGGGCAGACGCAGCCGGGGTGTGCCGTCGGGGTATCGGTCGAGGCAGTCCATGGGGAGCCGACGGATCTCGTCGCGGCGAGCCCCGGACCAGCGAGCCGTCAGGAGCGCGGCCCGCTGGAACGGGCAGGTGAGCTCGTCAATGATGGGCATCAGCTGGTCGAGCTCATGGTCGGGAATGAAGCGTGGCACCCGTTGCGGTGCCTTCGGAGCGTCACCCACACTGATGAGGGCATAGCCGGGTACGTCGTTGTACTGCCAGGCCGCGGTCTCCCGGAACAGCTGCGACAGCCCGGAGATCCGCTGCTTGCGAGAGATCACCCCCAGCGGTTTGCCGGTCACCTGCGACGAAGTCTCGGCGAGGTAGTGGATCCAGTCCAGGCAGTGGTCCCGAGTCACCTCGGCCCAGGAAAGGATCCCGGGCCGGTGCTCGGCGAGCCAGTCACCGAAGTTGCGTACCGCCAGCTCCAGCTGGTCGGTCGTCGACGGCGCGTCGGTCAATCTGCGGGCTGCCAGCCACTTTTGGGCTACCGCCTGCATCCGTGGCGGCAGGACCAGTTGGGGGCGCTGGGTCGGCATCCGCTTGCGGGGCTGGGTGGGGACCTGGCCGCGGTGGAAAAGCACCACGTGGAGCTGGTGAAGCTGAGTGACCCACATCTTGGAGGCGTTGTCGCGGTAGTTCTGCGCCGAGGGATAGAACAAGCACAGATCATCGCGTTCGCTAAACAGACGGACCGCCTGCAGTGCCTTGTTGATGTGCTCTTCGGTGATGTTGTCGACATGCAGTACACCGGTGCGCAACGCGATGCGGCTGACTGTCCAGGTCATCGCCTGGCGAGCGGATCCGCGGTTGAAGCCCAGCGCCACTGCTTCCTCGACGAGGGTGGTAACGCCCATGTCGATACCCATCGCCGCAGCAGGATCGACGACCCGGAGCTGGCCGGCGGCGAGGGTGAACGGATAGTCGAGCGTGGTGTAGCCATGCAAGGCAAGGAACAACAAGTAGGGACGGGCGCGGAAGGACAGCGGGTAGGACGCGGCATTGTGTGACTCGCCGGGGAGACGGCCGACCCGCTCGGCCAGCGGCTCGGTAAACCAGTCGACCAGCGATGGCCACCGATCCTTAAAAGCGCGGTAGTAGCGCAACCGGGCCTTCAGATACTGGGGATGGAGATCCTGATCGTGAACATGCTCGACGTACTGCGCCACCGGGCAATGCCTCGGACGGGGACGTTCGACCGGCCGGGCAGTCGCGGTGAGAGCGGCGGCCGACACGTGACCAGCGCTCACCGGTTTCCGTCCCCGAACTGGCCACCCAGTGCCCGGTTGTAATCGGCGACCACCTCGGGATCAGAGACGCGCGTGTAGATCCGCAGGGACTCCGGCGAGGCATGGCCGAGGCGTTTCTGCAGAGTCAGCTCCCGCATACCGCCCTCCCACATCCGTGTGGCATGGGTATGACGGCAGGCGTGCGGGGTCACCCACGGCTCCCGAATCCCGGCCTTGGCGGCAGCCCTGGCGAACATCCTGACCAGCCCGTCATAGCTGAGCGCCTCCAGCCGCCGGGAACCGTGGCCACCGATCAGGAACACCCACTCGCTGTCGGCGTCGACGGGACGCTCGTCCATCACATAGGCGCTGAGCACGGCCAGCGCCTCGGGCTCATGCAGATCCACCACACGCTCGAACCGGGACTTCGAACGCGCGCCCTTCGGGTGATTGTCGCGGTGGCGTACGACCACCCGCCGCCGTCCGTAAGCGATGTCCTCCAGATGCAGACTGAGGACCTCTCCGGGGCGCAGGCCGCCCTGGAGCATCAGCAACACGATCGCGCGGTCACGCAGCCGCTGCAGCTGCGCCAGCAGAGCCTGAACCTGCGTCTCATCCAGCGGACGCGGCACTCGCTGGACGGTCTTCACGCGGACACTGCGCCGGATCGGCTTCTGCCGGCTGGCCCTGCCCATGAACGGGCGATGCCGTTCGGACACGCGCTGCAATGCCGGGTCGGGCCGCTTCTCGATCGGGTTCGACCGGTCGTATTGACCGGCCATGATGACGTACTCGTAGAACGAGGAGACCGCCGCCAGAACACGGTTCACGGTGGTCGCCGCAAGCCTCGTGCCCGGACCATCCGCGTCGACCATGGCCACGGTCAGCGTCATCCGCTGCCGGGGCTTACGCGAGGGGACCAACCGCAGATACTCCAACAGCGCCAGCGCGTGCGGCGGTGCGAACTCCTCCCAGCTCAGGCCCTCACGAACGAAGAAACACCACAGATGCCGAAGGTCATAGGCGTAGGAGAGGAGGGTGTTGGGCGAGTAGTCCCGGGCCCCAAGGGACCGCAGGAAGCCGGCGACGATCTCGACCGGCTCACCGTCGTCGCCGAGCAGCTCAACCATGACAGAGCCCTCATCCCGACGCCGCTGGCGGACCTGCACGCATCCCCCGGATCAGCCCATGCCGGCGACCGGGACGGCCGCTCCTGATCTTCAACGGCGGGCAAGGTGTCCAGGTAACTACATACGAGGCGTTGTCGGTCGCCACCATCTCCGGCTTCACGCCGCCGTCCAGGTTCAGCAGCGCGTCCAGGATGTGCAGGGAGTCGCGCGGGGTGCCGGGCACGACCATCTGCCCGATGCCCGCGACCTGGTCGTTGACCGCGTTGAGCCAGGTGATACCCCGCTTGAACCCGAAGTACTTCGGCGACGGCGCCGCGCTCACGGTCCGCACGGGGACGACGAACCGCAGCCCGTCGACCAAGGCGAGCAGCCCCTCGCCCCAGAACTGCACGATGGGCACCTCGGCCTGGGCGGCGATCAACGCGGCGTTCGCCGCGGCGATCGTGTCGGCACGCAGGTAGTACTGGTCGACGTGGACGAGCCGGGCCCGTGTCAGGGCCTCGTAGCCAGGGTTCACCACCGGGGCCAGGCCGATGTTGCACGCCTCCGAGACGAGCAGCGCGACCACCGAGGTGGGCAGGTCCTTCATCCGGGTGGTGCCGTCGCCGAGGTGCACGAAGGCGTCGAGGAAGCCGGTCCAGGCGTTCACCTCGAACAGCAGGTCCGGCAGGTCGATCTTCGGGAGCATCTTCTCGACCCGCTTGCGCAGCCAGGTCAGGGACTTCGGCTCGCCGAGCGCGCCGAGCTTGTCGACACTCACAGAGTTCATGGACATCAACGCGACCGTTACCCCCGGCAAACGATCGGTTGCCATCGGTACTGGAACGGTATCTTCCCAGTGGATACACCTTGACCGTGCACGGCACGAACCAGCAGGGACAGCCGTTTTCTTGGACCTACCGGGGCAGGCATGACGACCACTGAGCTGATCTACGGCAAGGTGATCTTGGTGGGTGGTGGTCCTCGGGGTGGTGATCACTGTTTGGGTGCCGAAAACGACAAAAT
>JBOHGE010000013.1:0-95873 GCA_050700055.1 Pseudonocardiaceae bacterium | reverse complement strand
CGACAAAATTTGTCGTTTTCGGCACCCAAACAGTGATCATGGGGATTGTGCCAGCGCGGGGATGCCGAGGACGGTCGAGACGCCTTACCTGGTCGTCGGTGTCCGGGGCGAGTGGGGAGCACTGGAGTGGGTTGCCGACGTACGTCGACTGGACACCTGAAGCCGCGTGACTGTGACGGCCACCCGATAGGGGCTGATGTGGGGTCTTGGCCCGCGAGAGGGTGCTGCGCCGGTCAGCTACGCCTGGATGCGTAGGTGGCCAGCGCGGCGAGTTGTGCCGGGTCCAGGGAGGGGCGGACGGCTTTGCGCGCCGTGGCCAGCTGGGTCGCGGTGACCTCGGTGGCGTCCAGGGACTCCCGCATGGCGGTGAGCGCGGCCTCCCGGATCAGGGCCGCGCAGTCCGCTGCGGAGTAACCCTCCAGCTCGCCGGCCAGTGCGTCGAGGTCCACGCCGGCCGCCAGCGGGGTGTTGCGCGCCACGGCGCGCAGGATGGCCCCGCGGGCGACCGCATCCGGTGGTGGCACGTAGACCAGCCGTTCCAGCCGGCCGGGTCGCAGCAGCGCCGGGTCGATCAGCTCGGGGCGGTTGGTGGCGCCGAGCACCGCCACGTCGCGCAGCGGCTGCACCCCGTCCAGCTCGGTGAGCAGCGCGGCCACCACCCGGTCGGTGACGCCGGCGTTGGCGGACCCACCGCGCCGCGGAGCCAGCGCGTCGACCTCGTCGAGGAAGATCAGGGCGGGGGCGGCGTCGGCAGCGCGGCGAAACAGCTCACGCACGGCCCGTTCCGACTCACCGACCCACTTGTCCAGCAGCTCGGCGCCCTTGACCGAGAACACGTTGAGCGCACCGGACCCGGCCAGGGCCCGGACCAGGAAGGTCTTGCCGCAGCCGGGTGGGCCGTAGAGCAGCACTCCCCGCGGCGGGTCGACGCCGAGCCGGGTGAACGAGTCCGGGTAGCGCAGCGGCCACAGCACCGCCTCGGTGAGCGCCTGCTTGGTCTCGACCATGTCGCCGACCTCGTCCAGGGTCAGCCCACCAGCAGTGATGGTGTCCGAGGTGGACATCGAGATCGGCCGGACGGTGTCCAGCGCGCCGATCAGATCCTGCTGGGTGATCGCCAGCTCGGAGTGCCCGGAAGGCGAGTGGCGCAGCGCGGCGCGCACCGCGGCCTCGCGGCGCAGCGCGACGAGATCAGCGGCGACGAAGCCCGGGGTGCGCTCACCCACGGCTGCCAGATCGACGCCCACCGCCAGCGGCACCTCGCGGAGCAGTACCCGGAGCAGCTCGGTGCGGCCCCGGGCATCGGGCAGCGCAAGGGTCAGCTCACGATCAACCAGGTCTCGCGCGCGCAGCCGCGGATCCACCGACTCGGGGTGCGCGGTGGTGACCACCAGCACGACGGTGTCCACCGCTAGGGCGTCGAGCACGACGGTGGCCAGCGGTGGCGGGTCGGTGGCCGGTAGCAGTGCCTCGACGTCGGTGATCAGCAGCACGCTGGGCTGGTGCCGGCGGGCCGCCGCCACCGCGTCGTGCACCCGCTGGGCGGCCGCACCGGGCTCCAGCGCCGCCACACTCGGCCCGGCCAGCTCGACGACGCCGGCGCCGGCATCGCGGGCCACCGCGTGCACCAAGGTGGTCTTGCCGACACCCTCGGGGCCGTGTATAGCGACGCCCAGGCGGGTGCTGGCGCCGAGGCGGCGCAGCAGCTCGGGCCGGCGGAAGACGAGCTCGAGCCATTCGGCCAACCGCCGGACGGGGTCCTGGGCACCCACCAGGTCGGCGGTGGCCACCAGCGCGGGGCCCCTGGTAGCCGCCGGCGTGGGGTCTCGCGATGGCACCGGTGCGGGGGCATCCCCGGTGCGGGAGCCGTCCCGCCAGCCGACCACAGTGGACGGGTGCGGGGCCACCGGTCCGGCGGGATCGGTGGCCGTCACGGTGAGCAGCTCGTTGGTCCAGGTCAGCCCGATCGCCGCGGCCAGCCGGCTGCGTACCTGCCCGGTGTCGGACCCGGGTGCCACGTCCTGCGGCAGCAGCGACACCGCGTCTCCGGTGGTGAGCACCTTGCCGGCCAGCGCCTGGCGCAGCGTCTCGGGGTTGATCGAGTGGCTGACCAGCGCCGAGCCGCTGACGGTGATCGAGCGGGCCGCGGGCACCTGCACCGGGGTGAGCACCACCTCGCAGCCCTCGGTCAGCCCCAGGTTGGACAGGGTGAGGTCGTCCAGCAGCGCCGTGCCGGGGGCGGTCTGCCCAGCTGCCGCCAGCGCGGCGCTGACCCGCGCTCCGGTGAGCGCAACGGCGTCCCACGGCCGCAGCCCCAACGCGTCGAGCACCTCCGGGTGCAGCCGGACCACCCCGCGCCGCGCGTCCAGCGCCGAGGTGGACAGCCGCGCGGTCAGGGTGATCTGGGGTGCGCTCACGGTGCCTGAGCCTACGAGGTTCAGGTGACGTCCCGGCGGGCCAGCCGGCGTGGCTCCCGGTTGAAACCCAGCGTGCCTGCCAACTCGCTTGGGTGGCTAAAAAAATTGGATATTCACCCCATAGAGCGTATCTTCGGATCAAATTTCCGCGCCAGCGGATACATGTAGTCACCGGGCGGGGCCGGCAACGCACAGAACGGTGTCGCTATGTACTACGGAGCTCTCGACCGCCGACGGCCAGCGCGGGAGGCGGCATGACTGTGGCTCGGTTCCAGGTGGTGCAGTCACGGTGGGTGGCTGCGCGTGAGCTGTCCGTGCCAAGCCCGAGCGCTGATCTTGCACCGCCCCGGCCACCCGGATTCATCTGGCGTTTCATGTCCGCCAACAACCGCACTCTGGCCAAATCGGCGCAGGCCTATCCCGACGTGGAGTCCTGCCTGGCCGCGATCCGCATCCTGCGGCACGCTGCGCCGCGGGCGGTGGGAGAGACGGCCCGGAACGGCAACGGGCAGTGGGTGTGGCAGGCCCGGGTGGCCGGCGAGGTCGTGGCGACCACGACTCGCTCCTACCAGCGCCAGGTACGGGCCCGGCTGAGGTGCGACTCGTTCTTGGAGCTGGTCGCCGAGATGCCGCCCTCGGTCCCGGTGCCGGTGATCTACCGGTGACGCCCGCCGGGGCCGCGCCGGCGTGACCGGCCCGACGGCATCTCCTGGATGGCTTGGGCGAGCCAGCGGCGCATCGCTGGGTCCAGCTCCAACGCGCACAGCGCGAGCTGCCGTACTTCTATGCTGTTGCGCAGCGCCGCCAGCAGCTCGAGGTCGGCGAAGGTGGCCCGCCCGCTGCCGTCGTCGAAGAAGTACGCCGGGTCGACGCCGAAGAAGCGCACCAGTGCTTCCCGGTTTCGCTTGGTGGGGTTGTCCTTGAGGCCGCTGCGGAGCTGGTACAGGTAATTCGCGCTGATCCGCGGCCCGCCTTGGTGCTGCGCGAGGGCACGCTCGACCTCGGCGTTGCTGTACGGCCCCCGTTCCGGCGGATGCACCGTCCGGCTCACGTGGGTCACGCGCGATGCCGCCTTTGCGGAGTTAAACTGGAGATTAACCCCATAAAGTGTATCTTTCGGGATGACTTCTCCGCGCTGGCGGATGCAAGCAGTCACCAACCCGGGGGGTCGACAGCACACAAGGCGGTGTCGCGATGCACTACGAGGCTTCTGGTCGCCGGTGCCGGCCCGATGAGGTGCGGGAGGCGTGATAATCGCGCCGACGCCGGAGTCAGCGCGGCCGGTGAAGTCCGGCTCCGGTGGGGCGGACCGGGTCTTCGGGCTCGCGTTGCTCAGCGCCGGCCTGGCGGTACTGGCGATCATGGGTGGCACCGGGTTGTTCCTCCTCTACCGGGGCTCGGATGCGCTCGCCGACGCCGGCCTGGGCTTCCTGACCACGCAGCAATGGGAGCCCGCGGCGCACAACTTCGGGATCGCGGCGTTGCTCCCGCTCACGGTGCTCATCGCCGCGGTAGCGGTCATCCTCGCTGTGCCGCTGGCCACCGGGGTGGCGCTGTACATCTCCGAGTACGCGCCCCGCAGGCTGCGCCGGGGGCTGATCAATCTGGTGGACCTGATGGCCGCGGTGCCGGGCGTGGTGTTCGGGTTGTGGTCATCACGCAGGTGTTCGCGTTGCAGCCGGAGATCCTGCGCAGCGGCACGAACTCGGTGGCGCTGCTCGCGAACCGGTACTCAGCGGCCGGCCCGTTCCAGCTCTCGGCCTTGTTCGCCGCCGGGCTGACGCTGTTCGCCCTGACGCTGGTGGTCAACTTCGGTGCGGCGGCGATCATCGCGCGGACCCGCTCCGGCCGGCTGAGCGAGGCCTGAGTGACGACGACGATTGCCCCGTACCCGGTCAGCCGGACGGCGCCGGGCGCCGCGGAGGTTCGCCGCGCGACGTCGGGCTGTGGCCTCGTCGACGTCGGCGGGCATCGTCTCGAGATCGCTCACGGAAAGGATCTGGGGTCGCGCGATGGCGCCGATCAACAGGAATCTGCCCGTCGGCAGGCCGGTGAAGGACTGCTGGCCGACCGTCGAGGTGCTAGCGGCGGCGCTGGCGCCGGTGAACGCGGTGACAACAAGTACAACGACCAAAGCAAGCAACGGCAGGAGGCGTAAACGTTTCACGGTGGGTCCTTCTCTCTCGATAAGGGAAACGGCGTTATTGCGGGAGACCTGAGGTGCCGCGGAAGGCCACTGTGCGGGTCACCGTGTTCGGTGTGCCCATGCTCGGCCGCCGACCAGCGCGGTGCCCCCTGGGCCGGCGGCCGGTTCGAGTGGTGTTACCTCTCGCCACGCCGATGTCGTCCTCGCTGGCCGAGCGAGTGCATGGCCCGGCGAGAACGCCGATAAGACATCGTATATAAGGATCTTCACGTATAAAACTCCCGCATTTGAGGATTTCACGGGAGAACGCTGCGTCCCGAAGGTGAACAGAAGATGTCTCATGGTTGACTGGAAGATTACAACAAACGTTACAGGTGATGACTAAACGGTCGTAACCGGAAGCGGGCTCGACGGATCGGTTCCCTCCGCGCGGGAGGGTGGTGCCCATGCCGGACACCTCGTTGCGTTCGATGCCCCCTACTGGCAACGCGGGCTGGCGATTGCGGCTCATCCGGACGATCTCGAGTGCGGCGCGGCTGGCGCGATAGCGGCCGGGACCTCGGAGGATCGGGAGATCGTTTACGTTCCCGTCACGCGTGGCGAAGCGGGAATCGACGGGGTGATGAGTACGGCGTGCCGCTACGCCGTGACCTCGCACTGGAGCCGCAGTCTGGATGCAGACTGTGCTCATCGGGCCCCGAATTACCGCGGTCTGCGTCCAGACTGCAGTCAGGGCTGCTGCTGGCTGGGTCGTAGCCTGCGTTGGTGGATGACGCTGTGCGGTATCGGCTCGACGGTCATGTTGCGACGATCACCTATCACCGGCCGGAGCGGCTCAATGCGATCGACGGTGCGATGCGGCGCGGGCTCAACGAGGCGTTCAGCCGGTTCCGCGATGACGAGGACGCCTGGGTGGCCATCGTCACCGGCGCCGGCCGGGCCTTTTGCACCGGTGCGGACCTGCGCGGCGAGGGCGATCCGACCGGCGAGTTCCGCGGCACGTTCTGGGAGCGCCCGACGGTGAACTCGTTCGAGAGCGGCTGGGAGATCTTCAAGCCGGTCATCGCGGCGGTCAACGGGTACTGCCTCGGGTACGGATTGACCCTGGTCACCTGGTGTGACTTCGTGATCGCCAGCGAGCGGGCGGAGTTCGGCTTCCCCGAGGTCCGGATCGGGGTGCCGACGATCGTCGGAGCGATCCGGCTACCCCGGAAGATCAACTGGCAGTACGCGATGGAGCTGCTGCTCACCGGGGAGCGGATCGACGCCGTGCGCGCCCACGAGATCGGTCTGGCCGGCTGGGTGGTATCGCATGAGGACCTGATGGACGCCGCGCGATCGTTGGCCGACCGGCTGGTGCGGGGCGCCCCACTGGCCGCGCGGGCGATCAAGGAGGTAGCGGTGCGCACCGCCGACCTGCCAATGACCGACGCCATCCGGTTCGGCGAGACCATGCGCCGGGTGGTCGGCGCGACCCAGGACGCCGCCGAGGGCCGGGCCGCGGCGTTGGAGCGGCGGGATCCGATCTGGCGAGGCCGGTAGGGCTTGTGCTGGCCTGTCCAGTACGGATGGACGTGGTCGTGGATGGCTGCGATCGCCTGCTGGTGGCTACGATGACCGCGTGAACCCGGCGTTCGACGTCTCCCCTGATGATCCACAGGAAGTCGCCAAGGCCATCGCCCGCGCCGCTGAAGGCGCGGTGGTGCACCTTGTCCGCGATGGCCGCGCCGTCGCCGACATCGTTCCCGCGACAGCGCGGTCCACCCGCGCGCTGCGGGACCCGCGACACATCCAGATCAGCCAGATGATGGCCGACCGCTTCGGCGCACCTACCTTGGCCGACTACCGCCGCGCCTACGACAGCAGCGGCACACCGTGGCCAGGAGACGACTACATCCGGCGCAACCATCCAGTCGCGGACGCCTCCTGAGCAATATCGTGGACGAGTCCTTCGCCGCGTCCGCCGCCGGCAAGGTCCTTGATGCCAGTGCAATCGCCGCTTGGGCCTACGGCCATGTCGGGATGCAGACCTGGTTCGGTATCGCCTGGGAGCTGCAACTCAGCTTCTACCTGCCCGCGTTCGCCCGGAGCGAGGCGGTGCTTTCGATCCCCTCGCCAGCTGGGTCGTGCACGCCTGCCGGCAGCGAGGATGGCCCGCCGTCTCAGCGGACCCCGGACGCCTCCGGCGCATCGATCCGAACGTACCGATAGATGTGCTGTAGACGGCTCTGACGGTGCGGTGCACCAGCTGTGGGAGGCATTCCGGCTGGCCGTTCCTCAGCTTCGCGGACGGTCGTTGTGCTGTGCCCCACCGAGGACGCCCGCCAGCCACCGCGAATCGGGTCACACGCGATCGGCATGACCAACGCCGAGGAATGGATCATGGCGCCGTCGGCCTGGTCATCAGCGGGTCCGGGCGCCGCCTGATACCTATCAGGTCAGGTAGGTCATCAGTACATCTGCCAGCGTGGCCCGCTCCACAAAATCTGAGTACTGCAGTACTTGGCTGGGAGATCGTCGTGCGATAGCCCCTCAAAGAGACGGCAGGGAACGCGCGACTCTTCTTGATGACGCAAGGCGTGGCTGTGGCGAAAAAGCCGTGCCCCGGGTGGCATGCCGAAGCAGAGGCGAACCCGGGGCTTACACGTGCACTGTAGCACAACCCCGTGCTGCCATGACTTTCGTCGCCAGGGAGCACACGATGGCCGCTGGGCCGCCCGAATGGATCCGCGAAGTGCTGTCGATCCCGCGGTTCGCACCGTACCTGGCGAAGACCAATAGTGATACCGAGGCGGCAATTCGATTGTACTGGTGGAAAGTTGAGATCTCGGCTGCCTTCTACAACCCGTTACACTGCCTTGAGTTGGGGCTGCGCAATGCTATGCACGAGCGGCTCTGCACACGGTTCGATCGTGTCGACTGGTGGACTGTCGCACCGCTGAGCGACAGCGGCACTCGCACCATGTCCGCTGCCGTGCAGAAGGTGGTTGGGCGCCGCAGCTGGCGGCATACGGCTGACGACATCGTGGCGGAGCTGTTCCTTTGGCTTCTGGGTGTCATTGGTCAGTCGCGGCGCCGCCTACGACCGGACGCTGTGGGTTCCAGCGCTGCATCGGGCGTTCCCGTTCTATCAGGGCAAGCGTCAACCGCTGCACGACAACCTGCTGGCCATGGTGCTGTTTCGGAACCGGATCATGCACCACGAGCCTGTTCATCACCGTGACCTGCGCGCCGACCATGCGAAGATCTACCGTCTGCTCGGGTACATCTCGCCCAGGATGGTCAAGGAGTTGGAGGTGCTCGACCGGGTGAGAGAGGGAAACTCCGACCGGTGAGCGAGTTGGGCCAGCAGTTGTGGTCGGCACTCGATCGGATACGTGGCAGCTACGACGTGGGTTCCTACGCTGAGCTTGTGCTGGGGCTGCTCTACCTGAGGGTCCGAGAGCCAGAGCTGTGGCAGTGGTTGCTACGTGAGTCCTCCGGGGATGTCGTGCATGGGCTGCTTGTCCGAGCCGAGTTGCCCGCAAACCCTCATGTGCCTCGTGTTTCGCTGTTCCGGACAGTCACGCAGACGTCTGACGACGACCGTTCGCTCATTGAGATGGTTCACACCATCAACCAGATCGATCTCTCTGGTTCCGGTGACGCCACCTCCGCGGTCGCCCCGCGTCATGGGCGTCGGGGTCGTGCTCGAAGCGGTGCGCGGTGCCCCTTGCTGCCCCGGTCGCCACTGCCTCAGAAGCCAGCAGCTTCTCCCGCCGTGTGTCGAGCAGATTGAAGCCGAGGCTGCTGGCATGGTCATAGGAGCTGGCGAGCCGGAGTTCGCCCGGAGCGGCGGCCTGGCGAAGGACCGCCCAGTTCTGGTCGTGCCGGTCCTGGTCGGCGACCCATGCGTCCAGGACCAGGTATCCGGCGAACACCTCGACAGCGGTGAGCTGGTCAGACCCGGCTGGCGGTTCGCACTTCCCCAGTGCTTGGAAAATCATTCGCGGCGCGCAACCGCGCAAGCGCTGCGAGATGTGCTGATGGCTGGGGCCGCCAGGCGATCCCATCGGGGCTGAGCACAGTTGGCGCTGCTCGCCGATGGCCACCTGGCTAGCGGTGTTCAAGCCCGGAGGCACCCCCGCGGCACCGATCTCTCCGGGACGATCGTGCCGGTGCGGCGACAAGCGCTTACCGGGGCCGCGGGGCACGCTAACGTCCAGACCTGGCGGCGACGGTCCAGGAGGGGCGAAGGGCTATGGAGGCGAACTCGGATCGCTGGCACGAGGTGACCCCGTCATCCTTTGCCCACGAGCGCTCGGCGCTCGAGTACGTCCGTAATCTGCTGCCCGACCGCTACCCGTTCCAGGCCTGGTCCAACTTCACGTTCGTTTCCGACCAGGGCCACATCCGCGAGGTCGACCTGCTCGTCGCCACCCCGAGCGGCTGGTACCTCATCGAGATCAAGAACTATCGGGGTCGGCTGACCAACAACGGCTCCGCATGGACACTCAGGGGCGAGGGTCGCCGGACCTTCGACAACCCGCTGCCGTTGGCGGACCAGAAGGCCAAGGAGCTCAAAGGCCTGCTTGGGCACGCCGCATCGAAGGACCGCGGTCTGCGGGTGCCGTTCCTGCGCGGGCTGGTGTTCCTCGCCGAGCCAGGGATGATCTGCGAGCTGGACCCCGAGCAGCGGCACCATCTCTACGTCCCCGATCAGGCACGCTCCGCAAGTGTCCTCAAGCGCATCGGTGAGGATCTGCTGCTCGGGCCGGTCACCCACACACCGCCGCAACCGGAGTTCCTGCGGTGCCTGCCCAGGCTGCTGCAGAAGGTGGGGATCCACCGGACCCGCCGCAGTGTCGTCGTGGGGCCGTGGGAGATCGACCCCCGGCCCTACGAGTCCGGGCCAACGTGGCAGGACCATCGCGCAACCCGCGAGGACCTGCCCAGCGCACACCGGCGCATCCGCATCTACCTTTACGAACGCCAGGCCGACCCCGAGACGCGGGAGTCGGTGCGCCACGCCGCCCAGCGGGAGTTCCTCGCGGGCCAGGGCATCGACCACCCGGGCCTGTTGGTGCCCCGGGAGCTGCTCGACCACGACCTGGGTCCGGCGCTGGTGATCGACCAGCGGGCCGACGCGCTGCGGCTGGACCACTACCTCGTCGAGCACGGCAGCAGGCTCGATCTCCCGGCTCGGCTCGCCATGGTGCGCCAGCTCGTCGACGCGGTCCGCTACGCGCACGACCGGCGGCTGGTCCACCGCGCGCTGTCCCCGCGGGCCATCGTCGTGGAGCCCGGGGAGGCCGGCTGGTCGCAGCCCCGCCTGCGGATCGGGGAGTGGCAGGCGGCGGCCCGGGGCCTGTCCGCGGTCCGGACGGCCCATCGCGTCGCCCCGACCACCCACGCGTACCAGCATGTCGAGGCCGCCGCCGCGCCCTACCTCGCTCCGGAGTTCCCCGCGGACGCCGACGGCACCGTGGGGATCGACGTGTTCGGGCTCGGTGCGACGGCGTACCTGGTGCTCACCGGCCGCCCGCCCGCGGCGGGGCGACCCGAGCTCATGGAGCGGTTGGCTGCTGAGAACGGGCTGCACCCGTCCGCGGTGTCCGACGAGATCCCACCCGAGGTGGACACGCTCATCGAGCTTGCGACCGCGCCTCGGGTGAGCGAGCGCTTCGGCGACGTCGAAGAGTTCATCGCCGAGCTGGACAAGATCCTCTGCCCGGCCCGTCCAGTCGAGGACGAGCAGGTCGACCCGTGGGAGGCACACGCAGGCACCGAGTTGCGTGACGGCTCGACCGTCATCCGCGTGCTCGGCACCGGGGCCACGGCGCGGGCCTTCCTCGTGCAGCGCGACGGCCTCGAGTCGGTGCTCAAGGTCGGCCGGTCGGCGCAGTCCGAGGAGCGCCTCGGGGACGAGGCCCTGGTGTTGGAAGGGCTGCGCCACGACCACCTGGTCGTGCTGAAGCGCGGGGTCTTCGCCCTCGGCAGCCGGCACGCGATCGAGATCGACTACGCGGGCGAGGAGACCCTGGCGCAGCTGCTGCGCACCGGCGGTGCGCTCGTGCCCGACCAGTTGCAGCGCTTCGGCGACCAGTTGCTCGACGTGCTCGGCTACCTCGCCCGCCACAAAACCTTCCACCGCGATGTCAAGCCCGACAACCTGGGTGTGCGGCGGCATCCGAAGCGCGGCTCGTCGGTCGTGCTGTTCGACTTCTCCCTCGCCGGCGCGCCGGCCACCGACGTGCAGGCCGGGACGCGTGGTTACCGCGACCCGTTCCTGGGCACCGACCGCCGGCCCACCTACGACGCCGCGGCCGAGCTGTACGCCGCGGCGGTCACCCTGCACGAGATGGCCAGCCTGGAGATTCCGGTCTGGGGTGAGGACGGCACTGATCCCCGCTTCGTCGACGAGGTGACGCTGTCCGCTGAGCTGTTCGACGCCGCCGTGCGCGACCCGTTGACGGCGTTCTTCCGTAAAGCGTTGCACCGCGACGCCGACCAGCGCTACCCGACGTCGGGGGCGATGCGCCAGGCGTGGCAGCGCATCTTCACCGCTGTGGATGCGCAGCGCCCGGCGACGACGTCGTACGGGCAGACCGAGGACCCGCAGGAGCAGCGCGACGAGGCGGCCGGCGTGGCGACCCTGGACACGGCGCTGGACGCGGCGGGTCTGTCGCTGCGCGCCGTCGCGGTCGCCCAGCGGCTCGGCGCCAGCACCGTCGGGCAGCTGCTGGACGTGCCGACCCGGGAGCTATGGCGGGCCCGAGGTCTGTCCAAGCTCACCCGGATCGAGCTGGTCAACCGGGGCAGCCAGTGGCGCCGCTCGCTGGCCTCGCCGGTGCCGGACGCCCGTCGGACCTGCGGCCCGGACGGCGGCCCCGTAGCGCCGCTCAGCCTCGACCGGATTGCCGCGCGGCTGATCCCGTCAGTGCGCAAGCGCGGCGTCGACCAGGCAGAGCTGACCCGCTGGTTGCTCGGGTTGCCCGGCGACGGGGGCGAGCTACCGGCCGTCCGCTGGCCAACGCTGGCCGAGATTGCGCAGCGGTTCGGGCTGACCGGAGGCCGGGTCGCGCAGATCATGGGTGCGCGGCGCCGGGAATGGCTCGCCGAGGAGTCCCTCGCGGCGGTCCGGGAGGAGTTGGACGGGATCCTGCGCGGGTTGGGTCGGGTGGCAGTGGCGTCGGAGCTCGTGGAGCAGCTCCTGGCATCGCGCGGGTGCGTCCGGGAGGAGGTTCCCGAGCGGCGCCGCGCCTACGGCTACGCGGTGCTGCGCGCCGCCGTCGAGGCGGACGGGATCGCCGAGGCGCCGCTGTTCGCGACGCGCCGGCATGCTGGGCGCCTGGTCGTGGCGGTGCAGGTGGCCGACGACGAGCCGCTGGACACTCCGAGCGACGCCGCGCTGCTGGACATGGCTGCGGGCGTGGCCGACGAGGCGGTGACGCTGGCCGGGCGTGACCCGCTGCCGACCCCGATCACGGTTGTCCGCGCGCTGGCAGCCGTCGCACAACGGTTCGACCTGCTACCGGCCGAGCAGCGGTTGGTGCAGCTGGCCGCCGCCGCGTCGGGGACGGTGTTCGCCAACGCCCGGTTGGAGCTTTACCCGCGCGACCTCGACGCGGTCCGCGCCCTGCGGCTGTCCCAGGCCGGCGCCGGTGTGCCCAAGGACGGGATGAGCCCGGCGGTGCTCGCAGCCCGGGTGTCCGCCCGGTTTCCCGGCCTCGCCCCGTTGCCCGACGGGTTGGAGCTGTCCCGGCTGCTGCGCGAGGCGGGTTCGGACCTCCGCTGGGACGGCGAGCGCCTCGTCCCGCCGACCGCGGCCGGTTCCAGCAGCGCGCAGCGGTCGGAATCGACCTCACTGAGCCCCATCACGCCGGCGGTCGCTCAGGCCGGTGGTGGGCCGGAGGCCCGACTAGCCCACGTGCTCGAACACGGCGGGGTACGGATGGTGACCTGCCGGCTGTCCCGCTGGGTGGCGTGCCGCCGGCGGGTGGCGGAGGTGACCGGGGTCGAGCCGGTCGACGTCTCAGCAGTGTTCGTGACGGCGCTGCGCGAGGTCGCCGCACAGCGGCGGATCACCGACTTCGGGGTCGTGCTGCGGGCCGACGCCCCGGACGCGGACGCGCGGTCGCGAACGAACCTGCAGCGGGTGGTGGACGCCGCATGGGAGCTGCTGGAGCAGCAATGGTCGGGACAACAGGTTCTGGTGCTCGACGGGCTCACGCCGCTGGGCCGCTACGACGGCGGAGCCGGCCTGCTCAACCGCATGCTGGCCGGGGCACGCGTCGCGGGACGGGACGGCGGCTCTCGGACGGTCGTTCTGCTGTGCCCCGCCGAGGACTCCCGCCAACCACCGCGGATCGGGTCGCACGCGATCGGCATGACGAGCGCCGAGGAATGGATCGTAGCTCCGTCGGCCTGGTCGTCGGCGGGTTCGGGCGCCGCCTGATAGCTCGTCGCCCGGTGGTGCGTGACGGCGGCCCGCGCACCGCCCTCAGCGCCATCTGGGTCGACTTGCGCCGAATCCTGAAAAAGTTCAGAATGAGGGCGTGACAGTTGAGGTGCAGTGGAGCGAGCTCCAGCGCGACCCAAAGGGTGTGGCGGCCTTGGCCGACCGCGGGGATGTGCGTGTGCGGCGACGTGATGGTGCTGCACTGCTGCTGACGCGCGAAGATCGTGCCAGCTCGACCGCGGAAGGCGCGGTGACGGCCGCGCGCGCGCTGCGCAACCTGCTCGCGCACATGGAACCGCAGACGGCGTCCGCAGCGCTCATCGAGGAGTTTCCCTGGGCTGACGTGCTATCCGAGCAAGATCGAGTTCAGTTTGTCACGGACTTCGTCCGCGCCTTCCAGGCTTCGGCGGAAATGGGGCAGTGGACATTGCTGGCGCAAGCGGTTCGAGAGTGGAAGGCCACTGCCGCCGTCCATGCGGATCCTGAGCTGGCCGAGCAGCTCTCCAGCCCTTTGAACGATGACTTCGGCGCGGTACCCAACCCGACCGAAGACTGATCATGGCGCCGAAACGCAACGACCGGGTGGCCCCACCTGGTCGTCCCGGCGGCTGGGAGGCACGCTTCGCGACGTCTGAAGCTGCTAAGGGCTGGGAAGAACTCTGCCGGATCGCGCGGTCGAATACCTGGGAGGCGTGGGTGGTGCTCACCGAACGCCCGACTACACCGGAGAATCCGTCCCGCCAGCAGAAGCTTCGTGGACAGCTTGGCAGCCGCAGTGTGTTCGGTCGGACGCTAGAGCAATGGCAGTACGAGGTTACGTCCGGCGGCCGGATTTGGTACTGCCCTGATCCTGACAGGCGGATCACGTGGGTTGTCGCAGCCGGGACCGCCCATCCGAAAGTTACTGAGTAGGTCAGTCAAGCTCCCGGTTTGTCGAACCGATCGGCATGAATCGCAACGGCTCACTGCGCGACCTCGGGCGGCTTGCACTTCCGGCAGACCTGCTCGGCGTAGGGCGGCTCGCCCGGCAGCCCCGGGTAGTTATGCTTCGGCAGTACAAAGAGCAACCCGCATTGCGCCTCGACGATGCCGTCAGGCTGGAGCTCACCGCAGTGGGTATCCCCATCCTGTAGCGACCGCAGATACCAAGTCACCAGACGCGAACCATGCAACCCGATGCCGACCAGATCACGATCACCCCGGAATTGACAACCGCCAGGTGAAGGCAGTGCGGCACCTCGCCGGTCTCGTCCTCGACGTCGTGGTGCGTGTGTTGTGTCAGTCCCCAGTCAGTGCGATCGGGTCTGGCCGGATCAGCTGCGGTGCGATCCGGTCGGCGGCGTCGAGGTGCCGGATCGCAGTCCCGTCACGCTGGCCGTTCTCCTGTGCCAGCGACCGTCAAGGTGTAGCACGGCTGTCCGCTCGCTGCTGCCCAACGCCTGCACATCGATCGGGAGGCTAGTGGTGTCTGCGTAGGCCCGAGCGCCCTCACTCAGCCCGATGCCCACCGCCAGGCGCCAAGCGGCGATGTTCGTTGGCCCGAAATGCCGGCGCAGGGCGTTGCGCTCCCCCACCCGTCGAGCGATCCGGTCCGCCTCATCGAGATGACTGTGGGCGTCGCCCGATGATCCTGAGCGCGCGGCGGTCTGCGCCGAAGTCAGGTGCATCAATCCCACCATCTGCGCCACGGTGGTGTCGGATGCGGTGAGTTGAATACTCGGTGCGAAGTCGTCGATCGCCTGACTCAACACGGCTGCTGCTCGGTTGCGGGCTGCGAGCCGCATCAGTCCCAGCGCCAGATACCAGCGGGTGAAGCTGAGCATACCAGGACCCCCGGGAAGTTCGGCGTAGTCGTGTCCCCGCTGGGTGGCTGCCCGGGATAAGTCGATGAAGCGGCCGTCGCCCGGGTCGGGAAACCTCGGTGAGGAGTGGTTCAAGGCTAGCGCCGCGCCCGTGGCCTCCGCCGGGCAAGATCGACCACCGCGTCGCGTCGCGGTCGATCGGCCCACGCGTCCACCACCAGACACCGTGGATGGGTCGCACGCGATCGCCATGACAAGCGCTGAGGAATTGTTCTTGACGCCGCCGGCGTGGTCGCTTGCGGGTTCGGGCGCCGCCTGATACTGGCGCCGCCGCGTAGGTCATGCTTCCGCTCCACGCAGATGTGCCGGCTCCCAGCCGTAGCCGGACCGGCTGCGGTGGGGACGGAACGGAGGAGAACGCCACGTGATCGACTCGAAGGCGCTGCTGGCGGACTTGCAACGACAGGTTCGGTTGCTGGAGGCCGATCTGGCTGAGCAGCTCGATGCGGTACCTGAGCCGGTCGATGTGCTCCGCAACGAGTACGACGAGGAGCACAAGGCCCGACGCACCGCGGCCGAGTGGCCGGAGTGGCGGTCTGCGCAGCTCACCCAGATCGCGGTCGCGTGGGTGCTCGGCACGGTCTTCCTGCGCTGGACCGAGGACAACGGGCTCATCGAGCAGGTGCTGTCCGGGCCAGGGGACCGGCTGGCCACGGCCGAAGAGCTGCAGATGGAGCATTACCGCCGGCATCCGGAGCACAACGACGGTGACTGGCTCGCCGAGCAGTTCGACGTGCTGAGCGCAACCGACGCGGGCCGGCTGCTGTTCGACGGTGAGCACAACGCGATGTACAGGATGCCGATCTCGCACGACGCGGCGAAGGTGCTGGTTGGGTTTTGGCGGGAGCGGCGCCCCGACGGGTCGCTGCGCCACGATTTCACCGACCCTGACTGGGATACCCGCTTCCTCGGTGATCTCTACCAGGACCTGTCGGAGAAGGCGAAGAAGCGCTATGCCCTGCTGCAGACACCACGGTTCGTGGAGAGCTTCATCCTCGACCGCACGCTGACCCCGGCGATCGAGGAGTTCGGGCTCGACGGTCTGCGGCTGATCGACCCGGCGTGCGGCAGCGGGCACTTCCTGCTCGGCGCGTTCCACCGGCTGGTCGAAGGGTGACAGCAGAAGGCACCGACGTTGGACGGCTACGAGGTCGCCTGCCGCGCGCTGGACTCCGTGCACGGCGTGGACACCAACCCGTTCGCCGTTGCGATCGCGCGGTTCCGGCTGCTAGTGGCGGCCTTGAAGACAGCCGGCGTGACAACTCTGGCGGAGACCGCTGGCCAGCGGTGGCGGCCGATCATCGGATGCACGGACTCCCTGCGGACACCGGAGCGGCAGCAGTCGATCGCGGTCGTTGACAAGGCGATCGACTATCGGGCTCCGTGGGAGGACATCGACGGCTTCGCGCCCGAGCGGCTGCTCGCCTCGGGCTCGTACCACGTCGTGGTCGGGAATCCGCCCTATATCACCGGGAAGGACCCCGAGCAGAACGAGTACTACCGAAAGCGTTGGTCGGCGTGCCACCGGCAGTTCCAGCTCACGGTCCCGTTCGCGCAACGGATCTTCGACCTGGCCCGACGACCGGCCGATGACGGTCTCGGCGCCGGATACACCGGCCAGATCACCTCCAACGCATTCATGAAGCAGGAGTTCGGCACGAAGCTCATCGAGGACTTCTTTCCCACGGTTGAGCTGAACTACGTGGTCGACACATCCGGCGCCTACATTCCGGGCCACGGCACGCCGACGGTGATCCTCATTGGTCGCCGCACGGCACCCAGCCGAGACGCGGTCCGGGCGGTGCTCGGGGTGCGCGGCGAGCCCGCCCAGCCCGACGACCCGGAGAAGGGCCTGGTCTGGACAGCCATCACTGAGCAGGTCGAGCACCCCGGCAGCGAGTCGGAGTGGGTGAGCGTGATCGACCTACCCCACTCGAGCCTGGCGGCCCACCCATGGTCGCTCTCCGGCGGCGGCGCCAAAGGAGTTCACTGCTTCAGGAGCGCCGGCGTTTCGGAACTCCAATCCGTGAGCTCGGTGGTGTCTCATGGCATGAGCTGCGGGAGTACTATCCAACTCGGTTCGACGGTGGCCATTTTTATTTGACGTTCGCATTCGTTGCGACTCATAACCACTTTGTTGTGGATCGAGATCTTCGTGTTATGAATAGGCACGCACCCGTCATTCAACTTCGTGAGGGAGCGAGCGAGGACGACCACTTGGCGTTGCTCGGGGTGTTGAACTCGTCGACGGCGTGTTTCTGGCTGAAGCAGGTGAGTCAGAACAAGGGCAACGGCGGGGTGGGTGGCGGCATCGGCGACGAGGACTGGGAACCTCGATACGAGTTCACCGGGACCAAGCTGGAGCAGTTCCCGCTGCCGGCTGATCTGCCTCTCAACGGCGACCGCTCCCTCGATAACCTCGCTCAACAGCTGTCAGCCACCACCCCTGACGCGATCGCCACCACTGCCATTCCGACCCGCGACCGCCTCGCCACCGCTCACGCCGACTGGCGACGTCTCCGCGCCCGGATGATCTCCGAGCAGGAGGAGCTCGACTGGGACGTCTACCGCCGCTACGGCCTGCTCTCCGAGGCTGAGGCCGCGGAAGTCTTGAGCGACGGTTCCGCGGAACCGCTGAACCTCGGTGAGCGGGCCTTCGAGATCGTCCTCGCGCGCCAAGTCGCCGCAGGGCTGGCCGAGACCCAATGGTTCGTCCGGCACGGTTCCGCCCCGATCACAGCGCTGCCCGCGCACTGGCCCGAGCCATACCGCAGAACCGTCGAGGCCAGGATTGCGCTGATCGATAAGCGCCGCGACCTCGCGCTCATCGAGCGCCCGGAGTGCAAGCGACGCTGGGCGACTGAGCCTTGGGAGAAGCAGCAGGAGCGGGCCCTGTGGAACTGGTTGCTCGACCGGCTCGAAGCCCGTGACCTCTGGTTCGCTGTGGACGACAATGGCGACGACCAGCCTGTCCCGCACCGTGCGCACCCTTGCAGACCGGGTACGCGGCGATGAGGACTTCACGAACGTCGCCGCGCTGTGGGCGGGCGACGCGCTGGCGCGTCCCGACGTGGATCTCGCCGAGGTCGTCGGCGCGCTGGTGGACAGCGAGCACGTGCCATTCCTCGCCACCTACCGTTATAAGCCGGCGGGGCTGGCCAAGCGCGCGGAGTGGGAGCACACCTGGGCTTCCTCGACGCCCAGCGCGGCGAGCTGAACCTCACCGCGGACCAGCTGAGCGGCTGGCTCCCGAGCGGCCGGGTGGACGTCGCCCCACTCCCACGACCGGCGGCCAGGAGTGGTATCGGGGCGAAGCCGGGCCGCGAACGTCGGACGACGTCAGCCCCGGACCCTGACCAGCTCGACGCCGTGCTGACCGCTGCCGCAAGCGGCCCGCTGTCGAACGAGCAGATCCGGAAACTCACCGGCCTCGACGCCGCCGGGGCACGGGCTCTCGCGCAGCACCTGGTCGCCCAGGGCCGGCTCGTCACGACCGGGCAGCGCCGCGGGATGCGCTACGTCCCGCTTCCCTGATCTGAACGGCAATCGATATGGAGTGAGGCTGGGCGTGGAATCCTTATCCGTCACGGGCAGACGAGCTCGTGATCGACCGGCACGTGCACACCCCGGCCTGCCTGCTCCATGTCCAGCAGAACCTCATAGGCCGCCGGACACCCGATGCGGCCGTCACGATAGGCGACCGACAGGACATCAGCGCTTGTCCAGATCTTGACACCACGCTTGTCTGCGAGGTCGGCGGCCGAACGGTCGTCGGGGTGAGAAAGATCGCGCCGCTGAACTCCAGATAGCGGGGGACCAGGTAGATGGCTTCAGCCTTGGCGAGGTGCTTGCGGGGCTCGCGCCTGGTGCCGCCGAGCTGACGCTGGAGCCGGAACACAGCATCCGTGTCGCCCTCCCGATCGGGTGCGATCGGTTCGCCGAGCCAGCCCGCGACCGGGACGCCCCACAGCGCCGGCCAACGGTCGGCAGACCGGTTGATCTCGTCGGCTGCCGATTCCGTCCAGCGGCCACGCCCTTCCAAAACGGCTTCAAGCAGATCGAGCCGTGCGGCGGCTGCGAAGTTGATGATTGTGCAGGTGTCGACGAGGAACGTCCTCGACATGGCGTCAGGGGACAAAGACAACGCCGTCCTCGTCGGCGCAGTGCTCCTCCTCGTTGCCCGACAGTGTCGGTGGCGGGGCAGGCAGCAGGGTCTCCGATGGTATTCCCAGTACCCGAGCGGCGACCCGCGCGCTGACCTCGCCGTGCGCGAACGCGTCGAGTACCTCCCGGCTGAGCAGGCCAGGACGGCGAACGTGCGACTGGGAGCGGGTCACTGTCAGGTGTTCCTCGGCCCACCCTCCGCGTTCGGCGCACTCCCGCAGGGTCAAGCTGCAGAGCTGGCGCCGCTGCACTTCATCCACGAGTCCCAGATTGCGCAGGCGCCAGGACAGCGCCGACGGAGAGACCCGAAGCTCGCCGACCAGTCGCGCGAAGGTGCCCTGGCCGGCCTCATGCCAGCGCTCCGTGATCGTCCGGGCGGGCATCAGGAACGCCGAGGCGAACGCGTTCGCCCGCATCTCGGTGTGGTCCCGACGCGTGGAGGCAGCCATCACGTCGAGATCGACCCGGAGATCCTGCGCATCGCCGGCCAGCGTGACCAAGCTCGTGGGCGAGGGTGAACCGCTGCCGCGTCCAGGACACCGTATTGCTCACCAGGATCAAGCGAAAGCCGTCTCGGCACCAGGCCAAGCCGTCGAGACCCCCAGGAAAACCCTCCATTGCGACATCGACGCCAAAGACCTGCTCGATCACTAGCGGTAGTGCGGTGGCGTGGCGATCCGATTCCCTGGCATTCGCCACAGCCTGCAAAGCCTGCTCGGCAAGGTTAGCGCCTTGGTCGATCATTAGCCCCCAGCCCCTGCGGGCGTCATCTGGGGCGGCGTGCGCCGGGACCGGCCAGCAACGTCTCGTAGACCTCATCGAACTCCTCGGCGTGAGCTATCACGTCGGACGTGCTCGCCTGCGCAACCCGCGCCGCGAGCGTCGGCCGCTCCGGCTCCCCGCCGAGCAGCCAGTCGGTCGACGTTCCGCCCTCCTCGGCGATCAGCGCGAGTTCGAGCGGCGTGAAGCGCCGCGTACCGGCGAGGGCCTTCGACAGTTTCGTGGGCTCCAGCCCAATCGCCTGCGCGAACGCGGACTGACTACGCCCCGACCCGTCGATGACCTGCCGCACTCGGGCCCACAGGTCATCTTCCCTGGTCATCAGCTCAGAATGCCTGGTTGTTGCGATTTTCGCAATCCGGGCGTCGGTTGTTTCACGACCGGCAAGCTTTGCTGGGCGAGAATCCACAGTGGTCGCTGCGGAACCTGCGCTGGGCCGTCGGTCGACTTCATAACCGGGCGATGAGGGTGCGGGCGTGTCGATGTAGTGGCGCGGCGATGTCAAGATGCTCGCCGTCCTCTACGAGACAGAGCAGTTTCAGGATCGCGGTGAGCTGGGCTACCCGGCCGCTCGGGCTGTCAAGGAGGTCGGCGAAGGTCCCTCGTACGTCGTCGGTGACCGCTGGCTGAAGGATGCTGGCGCAGTACAGCACGGCGGCATCGTAGCCAGCCGGTGCCATACCCCAGGCCTCCCAATCCAGGAGGCAGAGGTGAGGTGAGGTGAGGTTGGCCCAGTGCAGGTCTCCGTGGGCACAGCTCCACTCCACTTCCCCGGGATCAATGTCGACGCCGAAGACGGCGAGCAGCCGTAGCCGCAGGGCACCACCAGCGACGCAGACCCGCTCGGTGGAGTGCCGAACAAGGGTGTCCAAGGCTCGCCGCAGCTCGGACCACCAGGTCGGGGCCAGGTCAGGGGTGAAACTTAGCACCATGTCGTTGGCGATCACCGGGCTCGGCGCAACGGTCATGAGTTCCGCCCGCAGCAGGCAGTCACCATCGGACCAGTCAAGTTCAGTGAGAACTCGGGGTTTGGGGACGCCACTGATCGCGCGCGCGTCGAGATTTCCGGTCCAGAACGCTCCGCCAGCCCAGTGAGACATTTCGGCCGTGACCCGCAGCCAGCGGTCACCATCGGCCGCGCTCACCTGGGTGCCGATGGTGCGATCGTGCCAGCCGAACACGGGCACCGACGTAGCGATGACGCCGAGCGCAGCCGCCGCGTGCTCCAGCTGCACACCCAGCCAGGCGCGGCGCTCGGCGTTAGGCTTGATAGTCACCCTCACCCCCGGGGCCGCCGGCACCGTGCCGTGATCCCGGGCCAGGGTAGCTGTGCGTTGTTAGGCTCCATTCGTGCTGATCGACCGGCTCGACGTGGTGTCGCCTGACGACACCTCCGCTTGGCCGTTCTCCGTTCCGGCGGTGCGGGATATCGCCGAGCGCGGACTGAGGTTGACCAGCAACCTCGTGGTGTTCATCGGCGCCAACGGTTCCGGAAAGTCCACCCTGCTGGAGGCGATCGCGGAGGCATACGGCATTGACGTGCGGGGCGGGCACGGTGGTCGGCGATACGGCAGCTACCTGGACAAGAGCCCACTGGGCGCGGCGCTGCGCCTGTCCAGGACAGCGGCGGGCCGTCGCTTCACAGGCCGTGGCGGCAAGGGTTTCTTCCTCCGGGCCGAGACCGCCTTCGGGATGCTGGCATACATGACCGAAATGGGAGTCAGCGGATACGGTGAGCAACCATCGTGGGAAGTCAGCCATGGCGAGTCCTACCTTCAGGCGATCCAGGGCCGGTTCACCGGCTCCGGTCTCTACCTGCTCGATGAGGCCGGCACGTGCAGACGAGGGCTGGGTCGACGTCAACGCGCCGTGGACCGTGCCGGAGATCGACGCCGCGTTCGCCGCATCGCCCGACTCGGCGCTCGCCCAGCGGCTGATCAGCGACGTCGTTCCCGTATTCCTGCCGAGCTATGTCGACTCGGTAGCCGGCGCAGCCAACGCGTTCGTGCCGCTCGACGCCGGGCTCGCGGCGATCAGCGCGCACGCCAAGGGGCTCTGCCGAGGAGGCGTTTGCGGAGGCGCGCGACTGCGTGATCGTCGCAACGTCCACATTGGAACTCGGGATCGACGTCGGCGACCTGGACCGGGTGATCCAGGTCGGTGCACCGCGAACCGTCGCCTCGTTCCTGCAACGGCTCGGACGGACCGGCCGGCGACCGGGGAACGTGCGGAACTGCCTTTTCCTCGCGCTCGATCTCGACCAGGTACTGCATGCCGCGGATCTGCTGCTGCGCTGGTCGCAGGGCTGGGTGGAGCCCGTGACGCCGCCGTCACCCCGCCACATCGTCGCCCAGCAACTGCTCGCGTTGGCGCTGCAGGAGAACACCCTCGGACGCAAGACCTGGTCGCAGTGGTGGCACGGCCTCGCGCCGATGAGTGCTGACGGTGCTGAGGTGCTGCGGTACCTCATCGCCGAGGGATACCTTGAGACCGATGGCGACCTCGCCTTCATCGGTCCCGAGGCGCAGCGCCGGTTCGGCCGCCGGCACTTCTCCGATCTCATGGCCGTGTCGCACCGGCCGTCGACAGCCGTGCAGTGGTGGGCTTGAAGTTCTCAGCAGCGCTGCCTCCCGCTCTCGCTGAGGCAACGGTCGCCGGGCGTGTCGGCGACGCGGAAGGCGCGCGGCGAGCGCTGGACGAACTACGAGTACTTCACCAGGAACCATGACGGTGTGACGCCCATGCGCCGCACAACGCCCCGTCAGCTCGGCCCGGGATTGGTGGTCCGCGGCGCGGCTGCCTGGTGGATCGCCAGAAAGTGGGCCATGGCGTGGTCGACACCCGCGCGGTCGCCGGTGGCCAGCCTGTCGGGCCTGCCGGTGCGGGATTACCGTGGAGACGTCGATCTCGAACCGGCCCAAGGCGGCACCCGGATCCGCTGGCACATCTCGCTGTGCGGTGGGTGGCGTGGCGGCGCTACGTTCGCGGGTTGTTGCCCGGTCCGGCTGGCTCGCGGTGGTGGCTGCCGGCGAACAGGCCGAGCAGTTCGCCGCGAATCTGGTGCCAGACGGTGCAGGGGAAGGGGCGGCGGCGCCAGGCCCGGCTGCAGGTGCGGCATCGGCCTGCTGGGGTGGGTTGATGGTGGGTGAGCACGCTGCGCAGCGCGGCGATGGGCCCGGGTTGTTGGCCGGCTCGCTCCAGCTCGGTGAGTGTGTCCCACACGGAGCGGACCAGTTCGCGGTCGCGGGGGTGGTGGGCCAGCCAGTTCAGGGTCTGGCTGGACAGGCGCGGTGCACGGCCGTCCTGGCCGGCGCCGGTTGAGGTGGGGTCCGGCCGGCCGCCGGGAGTTGGCTCAGCCGGCGGCCGGCCGGAGTCTGGGGAGGGTGCCCTCTGGGGCGGGATGCTCACCACGGCTGTTCCTGTCTCCTGTCCGATGGTGGAGCCGGCGCCGGCTGCGCTCCCACAGGTTGGTCCATTGCTGCGGCGCGGTACGGTGGTTCCTGCACCAGTGCATAAAACATACCATGAGACGTCTCATGAGGCAATGGGGGAGCGTATGGCGCCGCGCAAAGATCCATCGCCGCTGCGGTGGCTTATCGGCGTGGAGCTGGCCCGGTACCGCAATCTGGCCGACCTGTCGCTGGCCCAGGCGAGCGTGCGGACGGGGATGAGCAAGGCCAAGCTGGGTCACCTGGAGACCGGGCGTCAGTTGCAGGCTCCGGATGACATCGCCGATCTGCTGGCCGCCTACGGTGCTGAGCAGCGGGATATCGACCGGCTGACCTCGCTGACCGGCCGCGCCGACGAGGCCACCTGGTGGGCGCCGTGGGCACAGGTGGTGCCGGACTGGTTCAAGACCTTCGTCGGCCTGGAGGGCCTGGCCGAGAGCGAGTTCGTGTTCGAGCCGATCATCATCCCGGGCCTGCTGCAGACCGAGGAGTACGCCGCCGCGGTCACCGCCAACACGCCCCGGGTGCGCGCCGACCACAGCGAGCGGTTCGTCGGGTTCCGGATGGCCCGCACCCGGCGGCTCACCGACCCCGAGCGTCCGCTGCGGCTGCACGCCGTCCTCACCGAGGGAGCGCTGCGGCTGGCCGTAGGCGACCCGGAGCTGTGGCGGGCGCAACTCCGGCACTTGGTGGCGATGGCCGAGCTGCCCACGGTGACCATCCAGGTGGTGCGCCCCGAAGACGGCCCGCACACGGCGCTGACCGGGCAATTCGTCGTGCTGGACTTCGAGAACGTGCGCTCGATCGGCTACGTCGAGCTGCACGACGGTTCGGTCTATCTGCAGGATTCCGACCAGGTGCAGACGTATAGGATGGTGGCGGAGAACTTGCAACGGGTCGCCCTCGGTCCCGAGCGGTCCGTTGCTCTGATCCAGTCGATGATCACATCCTGAACGTCGGAGGCATACCGTGGCCGCCCCAGACCTCGCCGCCGCTCGGTGGCGCACCAGTAGCTTCAGCGGCAACAACGGATCCTGTGTGGAGGTCGCCGATCTGGACGGCGGCTACCACGCCGTGCGGGACAGCAAGCACCCCGCCGGCCCAGCCCTGACATTCCCCGCGGTCGGGTGGGCCGCGTTCACCACCGGCGTCCGCGCCGGCCAGTTCGGCTGACCCTCGCCCCCGGCGTCTTCGAACCGCGATAAGCATCCATGTCGCGGTTCAGGCGAGGTCCTGCGTCGCGATAAGCATCCGTGTCGCGGTTGAGAGCGGGGGAGTGGCGGGTATCCTATGTGTCGTGCTCGGTCAGTGACGCTGGGGACCAGAAGGGGGGCGCGATGGGTGATTTTATTCTGCATACTTCTTGGATGCGCGACATTCCCGATGGCGCGACCGTGACGATGCTGAGCATTCCTGGGACGCATAATTCTTGCTGTATCGACGGGCCGCTCGGGCTTGCCAAGGCCCAAGACCTTGATCTGCCCGACCAGCTCGATGCCGGGATTCGTTTTCTTGATATCAGGCTCGCGCACTACCACGACGACCTCTTCGCGCACCATGATGTCGTGTGTACGGGAAAGAGCTACGCGGATGTCTTGGCAGTGTGCTCCGAGTTTCTCGGGCGGTACCCTTCCGAGACAATATTGATGTCGGTGGACGAGGAGAGTCGATTCGACGGTGCGCTCGGCAGGTTCGCCCCTTCTCAGCTTCTCGGAAAGCTCTCCACCGGAAGCGCGGAGTTCTGGGGTGAGAACACCCGATCGTTTGAGGACACGTTCCGGTCGAGAACGTGGGAGCAGGTCGGGGACGTGTCATTGTTTTACAATTTCGCGACCGCTCCTTCCGGTGGTGATACCGGGGTGTTCACAGCTGGGACGGAGCTGGGAGAGGTTCGCGGTAAAATTGTTCTATTGCGTAGGTTCGAAAGTGGCGAAGACGTGGGACTCGACCTTACCTACTGGCCGGAGAACCAGCGCTTCAGGAGCGCGGCACCGCCATTTTATAATATTGAGGATCGATATCAGAATCCCGGAGAGGATGACAAGCTCGACTTCGTCGTCGCTCATATAGAAGAAGCCATGCGTGGTGATCCCAAGGATCTGTACGTCACTTTTTCCAGTGCTGTCGACCTGACGGCGCGCGGTTATGCGGAGATGATAAACCCTCGTCTCAACGACTACCTTGCAGGGTGCCCGCAAGGGCGTGTTGGAATTATCGTGATGGATCACTTCGAAGAGCCACGAGAACTGGTTTCCAATGTGATCAAAATGAACGCGAGCGTCGGCTTCGATCGACGTGCCGGTGGGTGATCGGTTACTGCCGGACCGTCCGTTGCCGGCAGTGGTGGTCAACCCGAGTCACGTCGACGACCAGGCGCGGTTGCACGCCCAGATCACCCGGGTGTGCGCGGAGTTGGGGTGGGCGTCACCGCTGTGGTTTCAGACCACCGTCGAGGACCCGGGCGAAGGCCAGGCCGCAGCCGCGTTGGCCGCCGGCGCCGATGTCGTGCTCGTCTGCGGCGGGGATGGCACCACCCGTCACGTGGCGCAAGTCCTCGCCGGATCGGGCACCGCGCTGGGTCTGCTGCCTCTCGGCACCGGCAACCTGCTGGCTCGCAACCTTGCCATCGCGCCGGACAGTCCGGCTGAGGCCACCCGGACTGCGTTGTCCGGAGACACCCGCGCGGTGGACGTCGGCCGGGTCGTCATCGACGAGCGCACCGCGGAGCAGGTGTTCCTGGTGATGGCCGGGATGGGCTTCGACGCAGCGATCATGGCTGGCGCGCCCCCCCGGTTGAAGGCCCGGCTGGGGTCGCTGGCGTACTTCGTCTCCGGAGCGCGCGCGTTGAAGGGGCCGCGGGTTCAGATCACCCTCGCCGTGGACGGCCCGCCCGAGTTGTGCCGTCGAGTCCGTACCGTGGTGGTCGGCAACTGCGGCAGGCTGCGCGGCGGGCTGGTGTTGCTGCCCGCGGCCAAGGTGGACGACGGGCTGCTGGACGTCGTGACCATCGGGCCGAGAAGGATCATCGGATGGCTGGCGGTGGCCGCCCGGGTGCTGACGCGCCGCCGCCGTGGCCACCGGATAGTGCAGCATTGGCAAGGCCGCACCGTCATCGTCATTGCGGAGCCTGCACAACAGGCCCAACTCGACGGCGACCCGGTGGGAAAAGCGCGGGTGTTGCGGATCCGCATCGACCGGGGCGCCCTGCTGGTGCGCTGCTAGCCGGTGATGGTGGTCATCATTGTTGATCTCGGCATGAGCCGCCGTCATGCCCGGTTTCGGCGGTCATGGCCGACTACCTGCAGCAGAACTTCGCGCTCTTTGTTGGGGATTTGGGTGAAAGAGCACGCCAGCCCTCCTTGCGGCGCCGTCGGGGACGTCTGGTCCTCGCTGAGCTTACTGCGATTCATCTGCAAGAGGGAGCTGCTGGTGAGCGCCCGAGGCAGGTGGCGTCCGGTAAGCCGTCCCTGTCTTTGGGCCGGGTTGAGTAACCAGGCGCTGGTAGAGCTTGAGGTGTCGTTGTGCGGCGGCTGACCAGGTGTAACGGTCGGCCAGCTCTTGGCCGATCTTACGGGTAACCGGGTCGTGCTCAGTGAGAGCGGCCATCAGGTGCGTCGCCAGTTCTACTGGGTCGGCGGCAAACCGGGCGGCGCCGGAGAAGATCTCGCGCAGCACCGGCAGGTCCGACACGACCAGCGGCACTCCCGCGGCCAGCGCTTCCATGGCGGCCAACCCGAACCCCTCCTTGACGGACGGGAAGGCGAAGACCCCCGCCGCAGCGACGAGCGCGGGAAGGTCATCATGCGCCACCGGCCCGAGCACCACCGGCTCGACGCCGAGCGCAGCAATCCTTTGGTTCCAGCGGATCCGGTAATCGCGGTAGTCGAACAGGGTTTCCCCACCGGCGATCACCAGCTGCACGTCGGGAATGTGCTTATGCACCAAGGCATACGCGTCGAGCAGCTCCAGCGATCCTTTGCGGGGCTCGATGCCGCCGACGGCCAGCACGTAGCGGCCCAAGCGGGACCGCCACGCCTGCCGGGGGCCGGCGCCGGCTGGGCCGGCCGCGTCGCTGAACCGCGCAGCGTCCACGCCGTTGGGGATGACCGTCGCCGTGATCCCCCATCCGTCGAGCAGCTCGGCGGCGACCGCGGCCGAGACACACACCTGCGCGTAGGGATCGGTGATGGCCCGCTCGTGGCAGGCGGCCAGCTCGGGGGTGCTGAAGTGGTCGATGTGGTGCACGGTCCGGATGCAGTGGCCGGCGGCGTTGGCGCTGATGCAGTCCTGCGCGTGCACCACGTCACAGCCGGTCGGGTCGAAAGCGTCGGCCAGCATGTGGATGCTGCGCTGCACCCGGGGTCCGATCTCTTCCCCGGCGACGTCGGGAAACGGCACGATCCGCACCGTGACCCGCGGGTCGACGGGCCGGAAGAACGCGCCGTCCCCGCCGCGATCCAACGTCCAGACCGTCACCCGCTGGCCCAGGTCTGCCAGTGCCTCGGCCAGCGACAGCGTGTGCACCACACTGCCCCGCGGCCTGGTCGAGTACGTCAGCAGCGCGATCGCCAGCAGCTGACGATCGTCGAGGTGTCGCAGCACCTGGCGAGCCTTCGGCTTCACTTCGGTCAAGAACTCATCACCACCATCACGAGCTTCATCAAACACTACAACAAGCTGCACACCGTTTGTTTGGACCAAGCTAAGCTGGCAGACGCGATCTTCTTCGAGGAAGCCAGTACGCAGAGTATCGCTTTCATCGAGAAGTGAACTTCAATTACAAGATACTATTTCTTGGCGGCGCGGAATTCGGGGGAGTTTGCCAGTGGTGAAGCTTTTCGAGGGTTTTGATGGTCTCGGGGTGGTCAGCCCCGAGTACTCGTTGTCGATCAGCTAGGACACTTTCCAATGCCGTGATCGCAGCTGACAGATTTCCTAAATCGCCCCGCAGACAGCCGAGGTCGTGCCGGATGCTCATGGTGATGGGGTGATCAGCACCGAATACTCGCTGTTGGTCGAGGAGCACCTTCTCCAGCTCCGTTGCGGCACCTGCCGGGTCGCCGCGCTTGGCGCTGAGCCGGGCCAGCTCAAACCGGGTTACCAGCGTGTCTCTGTGGTCTGGGCCGAAGACCCGCAACCGGTAGTGGTAGGCCTCAGTAAGAACCTGAATGGCGCCGGCGGTATCTCCTGCCTGCCCTCGCCAATGCGCAAGGTTGTGCTGAATGACGGACACGTCACGATGGTCGGGACCGAGAATTCGCGTCATATCTTTGAGTACCGTCGCCAGTTCCTCGGCGGCTCCAGCGGGGTCTCCGGCGGCTCCCCGCCAGAAGGCCAGGTTGCCTCGTGCATCGAGAGTTTCCGGGTGATCAGGACCGAGTATCCGCAGATCTGCGCTCACGCTAGTCAGCTCGGCGACAGCCCCGATCGGATCTCCGGCCTGGCCTCGCTCATAGCCAAGGTTGCCGCGTGTATCCAGGGTGCTGGGGTGATCCGGCCCGAGCAACTGAGCTGTGTCGGCTACCAGCTCTTCCGGGGAGGACGCCGCGTCCGCAATGCTTCCGGAATCTCCTAGCCAATGTGCAAGCTGATTTCTAATGTCGAGGGTATCGCAGTGCTCGGCGCCGAGGTATCGGACGGCCTGCTCGTGCAGTTCCTGGGTGAAGCGGACGGCGTCGGCGAGCAGGGGAGCCTCTCCCTCACCGAGGCTGCGAGCCGTGCGGAGCAGGAGGCGATGCGCGCCACCCGGTGTCCAGAGCGCTTCGGGTCGTCCGGTATGCAGTGCGGTAGCGTTCGCGCGCAGCAGCCGGATACGCTCGGCGTTGCGATCGATATCCGGCCAGATCTGCAGGAGTCCGTCCGCCGCTGATCTCACAATCGCTAGGAGCCGTTGCTCCGAAAGGTCGTCACGAACCGCTCGCTGAACCAGTGCGTGCACTCGAAGCAGCTCCGCGTCGTGCGTCACCAAATTGAAGCGGTGCAGGCACCGCAGGCCGTCTCGGATGTCGGTCGCGCTGACCTGTGCCGGATCCTGGCAACCGGCTGGTCTGGCCGTAGCCGATATGTGCGCATGCGGCGCATCCGACGTGAACAACTCCGCTGGAATGCCGTTGGGGTTGAGTACCGCAGCAAGCTCGATCAGCGGCTGAGCAAGACCTACCGGCTCGCAACCGTTGGCGGCCACGATCGACAGAGCCCACGTGGTGGCCACCGTGGCTGCGGGCCCTTCGAAAAATCGCTCCCTCATCCGGGAACAATGAGGCTAGGCGGCGCCGCTGGTCGGCGAACCGCTGCCGATAGGAAAGGCAGCTGATGTCCTGGTCGATCATGTACGCCGCGGCGTGACCCAGCGCCAAGGGTAGGGATCCCAGGTCTGCCGCGACGCCTTCGACGTCGTCGGCGAGCCGCATGGGCAGTTTTCCGGCGATGTAGTCCGTTGCTTCTTGGCTGGTGAAGACGCCTACGTCGATCAGGCTTCGGCCGGTGAGCAAGGAGGCGTCCCGACGCCGTGTCGTCATTACCGTCCGGCCGACTGGCCGATCGGGGGGCCATAAGCCCTGGGCAACGGTGCCGTCCCGCAGATCGTCCAGTACGACCAGCCACCGCTTATCCGTCATGTCCAGCCAGGCTAGAAACCGGGTAGCGGCCAGATTAGGGTCCTTGTTATCGGCATGAGACCCAAGAATCAAATCGGCGGCCTGTGCGTAGCCCGTCACCACCGAGTCGCGGCTCACCGCAGAGATCCACACCAGCAAGTCCAGTTCGCCAGTCGACCACAGTCGCTTGGCGAATGCCGCAGCAAGCTGTGTCTTGCCCACTCCGCCGAGGCCGGAGACGACTTGGGTCAGGACCACGGCCTGTCCCTGTCTTGCTTTGTAGTCGAGGACGTCTGCGACAGTGCGGTCCTGAAACCCATCAGCGCGGGGTGGGATCGATCCGAGCCGAAGCGGCCACGTGACAGCCGAACGGCGGGTGCCGGGATCGCCTGATCGCCGCCGATCCCGGTCGGCCGGTCCCGGCCACTTCGAGTGCTCGGCTGTCAAAAGCACCAGGTTGCGGTACGCCCTGTCCCACCGACGGAGATCGGCAAGCTCCGGTGGCAGTTGCCTGCCGTCCTTTGCCGCCAGCCGGAGGCAGGTGTCGACGAAGACCTCGAAGTTCGCCAGTTCAGGGCGGACCGGCTTGGTTGTGCTGGTCATGCGTCCGGGGGTGTTGCCGGACAACTATCGCGTGGCCCAAGGTCCCTGACCCGAGGGCTGCAGCATGAACTCTCCCCGTACCTCCTCAGCTTTGGATCTTGGAGACGACCGTGCCACTGATCACCTGGACCGCACCAAGCCTGGCCGTCGATCAACGCTTTTCGGCGGTGAGTGGTCAACTCAATTGCAATCCGCAGGTAACACGGCTGACAGCGCAGGGCGATGTCATGTGCGGCGGGATAGCACATTCGGCCGACTCATCTGACAGACCATCTCGGTTGGCCCAGAATTCAACGACGATCACGAGGGAGAGTTGTGCGGCAATCATTCGTGACAGATGACGATGACCTGTCTCCGGAGGTCAAAGAGGTCGTACTGGCTGTCCTGAAAAGGAAGAGCCCGTAGCAGTTGGAGCGATCGACGTTTCCGGCGTCGGAAAATCTAGCATCATCAACAGGCTCTTTCGCGCGGGGCTTGCGACCAGCTCGACCGTTGCTTGTATGAAGGAATTCGTAGCCCGGAAGGTCGGGCTCGCTGAGGGCAGAGGTCTGACGAAAGGGAAATTGTGACTGCGGAGCGGAACAACGGCATACTCGAAAGCCTGAGGGGGTGTTGACCGAGTACGACACCCACTCCTTCCTGGCCGCCGACCCAGGGTTGGAGTTGCCCGGATATCGACACTGCTAATCGTTTTCGGAATTCTACTCGCAGGGTGCGAGAACCCCACTAACCGGACTGGCTCGGAGGGGAGCGAGTCACCGCCTGGCGATGGAGAACGGAAGGGCGGCTGCTCTCAACCGGGACCGCAAGTGACTGCGTTTCTGCCACAGTTCGTCGGCTCCGAACCCGGCACCGAAATCAAGCCGGTCCTTTTCAATCCCTGCCTTGTTTTCAGTGGGCTCGTCGACGCGGTCTCCTACGTCATTCCTAGCGAGCAACGGGTTCCGGAGACGCCGGTGTTCCTCAGTCGGGTCGGAACCTTTGCCGGCAACGTCGCGAGCGTGAGCGGCACAGTCAAATGCGCCTACGAGGCCGACCGCCTCGCGATCAGGATCTACCAACACGCCAATTACCACTGGTCGGTGGGTGCGGTCGCGGTGATCCGCGGTCGCCTCAGCGCGGTGGCTGACGCGGTGTCGTGTTACCTGGTGGGCGTGCCGGTTCCAGGCATGCGACGGAATGATTCCTTGCTCCCCCCCGAGGGTCCGCAGCCGACCGTATGCGCTGGGGCAGCGACGCCGACAGGGTCAGACGGTCAGTACTACACGGTTCTGTTCGTCGGCTCGTCGGACTGGATGTGCGACGCCCTGCGTAACGAGGTCAAACGATAGAACGCCGGTTGACCCGCGAGAGGGAATATTTCCTCGCCTATCGCCGTGCTCTGATCTGGATAAACAAGCCGCTGGCGGGGAAGGACTTCCGGTCGATCAGGCCAGCCAGCCGCGGATCGGCGGTGATCTGCTTGGTCGCCGCGTGCCCGTCGGTGCCTGGCATCTGGATGTCCATCAGCACCATGTCGGGGCGCTGCTCGATGGCCAGCCGGACTGCGGAGGCGCCGTCATCTGGCTCGGGCTATGGCCTCGATGTCTGGCTCAGCGTCGAGCAGAGCGCAGAATCCTGCACGGACCTAGGCTTGGCCGTCTGCGAGGAGCACTCTGATCACGTCCTACCGCCCATCGAGCCACCCGCAGTCGGGGCGCGCCAGAGTGTCCAGCGGGAAGCTGGCCAGCACCCACCGCGCAAGCTGCCGAACTCGCTGCCACGCCAGTGTAGTTCGTGCTGCTCGCGGCGGCCACCTGGCTGCCGGTGTTCAAGTCCGGCGGCCGGATCCGCCGCTGACCCCGGGTGCACGCGTGCTTCATCTGACTGTTCACCCGCTGCACGTTTGATGTCTAGTCGGTATACGGTAACCTCGTGAACGCGCGAGAGGTGGTGAAGCGAATCCGCAAGGCGGCCCATATCCGGCGGCTTGACGTGGACGAGCGCCTCAGCAAAGGCTCACACCGGCGCTACCTGGTCGACGGCCATTGCTCGACAACCGTCTCATGGCACCCTGGCAATATCCCGAACGGCACGCTTAACAAGATCGAAGAGCAGCTTCGCCACTGCCTGGGCAGCGATTGGCTACGGAGGTGAGCGCGATGGTAACCGTTACGGCCGTCTACCAGCGTGATGACCAGGGGCGATGGCTCGTCCATCTCGCGGAAGAGCCACGCTGCCATACCTGGGCGCGTTCCTATGCGGCTGCACGTCGCGAGATCATCGATGCGGTCGAGCTCTGGCTCGATGAGCTCGGCGCCGGATCGCTCGACGACCTCGACATACATGATGAGGTGCGGATCGCCGGTGCCGCGCAGGCGCGTGATCTCGCGGAGGCCCGCGAGGAGCTGATCCGCCGGCTGGCCGATGTGCGAGCCAGGGTCGATGAGGTGGCACGCGCGCTGGTCGCCGGAGGTGTGTCGGTGCGAGACGTGGCCGACCTGCTGGGCATCAGTCCCGGTCGGGTCTCCCAAGTTGTCCGTCGCTCTCCGCGCAGCGCTTGACCGTGGTGGCACTGCTTGACCGGCACACGTCCACCGGAGCAAGACGGCAGCCGGGCATGAGTGCCGCACGCACTCACGAGCCGGGCCGGTAGGCACCGGGCCGGCGTTCGTCGAGGTGCCGCAGCACCCGGCGAGCCTTGGCGATCTCGGCCGCGACGTCCAGCTCGGCTGTCGCTATGCCGGCCTTGGACCAGGTGCGGGCGAGGATCTCGCCGCCCGGTCCGACCACCTTGGCCTGCCCGAGGAAGCGCAGCTCACCCAGCACGCCGGTCTGGTTGGCCGACGCCAGCACGACCTGGTTCTCCGCCGCCCTGGCCTGGTCGTAGAGATCGAACAAGCGGGCTTGGCGGTCCTGGGCCATCCGGGGTGCACGGTTGGTGAGGCTGGCCGGCCAGGCGGACAGGCAGGCCAGGATCTCGGCGCCGTCCAGCGCGAGGGTGCGGGCGGACTCCGGGAACGTCTTGTCGTAATCGATCAACATGCCGATCCGCCCCACCGGGGTGTCGAAGGCGGCGAAGCGCTCGCCGGCCGAGTACGCGATCGATTCCCCCGCGGGCTGATGCACCTTGCGATGGTGGCCCAGCACCCCGTCGCCATGGATGCACAGCGCAGTGTTGTATCGCCGATCCCCGTCGGCTTCGCAGAAACCGAGGCACACCACCATCTCGGCGGCCAGCGCGACGACCTTGCGGATGTGCGGGTCATCCAGCGCCAGCGCGGGTGGCAAAGTGTTCGGATCGGGCCGGCACAGGTCGGTGAGGTAGCCGCCGAGCGCGGCGTCCGGCAGCACCAGCAGGGCCACGCTCGACTGGCGGGCGTGCTCGATGAGCGTGGCGATCCGTTGCAGGTCGAAGTCGAGGTCGCGGCCGAACTTCGCCGCTACGGCACCGATCCGGATCTCGCTCACCGGACGGCGACGGCATAAGCGTCCGGTCGACGGTCCCGCAGGTGGGCCATCGACCGGCGGGCGGTCTCCAGCACTGCTTGCACGTCCAACTCGGCCACCGCCAGGCCCGCGCTCACCCCGGTATCGGCCAGAATCTCACCACCCGGGTCGACGACCTTGGCGCCGGACACGAACTTCAGTGCCCCGAACTGTCCGGACTGGTTGGCGGACAGCCACACGATCTGGTTCTCCAGCGCCCGTGCCCGGTCGAACAGGTCGAACCGGCGCTTCCAGCGGTCCTGCGCCAGATCCGGTGCGGGGTCGGTGCGGCTGGCCGGCCATGCTGACAGGCACAGCACCACCTCGGCCCCGTCCAGCGCCAGCGCCCGGGCCGACTCGGGGAACGCCTTGTCGTAGCAGATCATCATGCCGAGCCGGCCCACCGGAGTGTCGAAGGCGGTGAAGCGGTCACCCGCGCCGTAGCTGGCGTCCTCCCGCAGCGGCTGGTGCACCTTGCGATGATGGCCCAGAATGCCGTCGCCGGTGACGCAGACGGCGCTGTTGAACAGCCGGTCCCCGCCGTCCTCGCAGTAGCCGACCGCGACGACCATCTCACCCGCCAGCCGGGTCAGCCGGCGGATCTCCGGCCCGTCCGGGGCGAGCGCGGGTGGCGGTGCGCCGGCTCTGCCCGCTAAGTTCACCAGATACCCGCCCAGCGCCGCCTCGGGCAACGCGAGCAGGCGTACCCCGTCGGCTCGGGCGGTCTCGATGAGCTGCTCGATCCGGGCGAGATCGGCTTCCAGATCCCGGTCGAAGCTTGCTGCCGCGGCGGCCATTCGCAGGGCGCTCATGCCGGCCCCAATCCCGTCGCCGCGCCGGCGAGCACCTCGGTCAGCTCCCCGTCCGGCCAGCGCAGCGCCACCCCGCGACCGGGCACCAGCTCGCCGCAGTCCGCGCTGACGGCCGGTGTCGCCGGCAGCGGCGGGCGGGAGAGCTCGTCGGCGGTGAGCATGCCGAACCCTGGGAAGCAGGTGAACCAGTCGCCGACGGTGGCCGCGGCCGGCTTGGGCACCGCGGCGACGTCGAGCACGGCCCGGCAGCCGCCGGCTTCGGCGAGCATGCCCAGCGTGCCGGCGATCCCGGCCATCGAGACGTCCTTGGCGGCGGCCGGCCGGGCCACGGCTACCGAGCCGGTCATGGCGCGCAGGTCAAAGGTCTGGCGGTGTGAGGTGGAGTCCCACTGGCGGCCGTGATAGCCGGGCCGCCACCCGCCGGCGAGGTCTGCGGTGAGCCGGATCCGGTGGCCCGGCCGGCCGCCACCGCCACGGACCGGGTGCGCCGCCCGGCCCAGCGCGGTCACCGCCAGCGCGGCGGGTACCCCAAGCTGGGTGTGCCCACCGAGCACCGGCACGTCGTAGGCCTGGCTGGCCCGGCGCAACCCGGCCAGCACCCGGCCGGCGAACGAGGCGTCCCGGGCGCCCAACGCGTCGAGCAGGCCGACCGGCGCCGCACCCATGGCAGCCAGGTCGTTGATGTTAACCAGCACCGAGCACCACCCCGCCCACTGCGGGTCCCGCTCCACCATCGACGGCAGGATCGCATCGCAGGCGGCCACCAGGTCGCTACCGGGCACCGGCGCGCCATCGTCGCCGAGGTAGCCGGCCCCACCCGGGGCCAGCCCGGCCAGCAACGGTCCGAGCTCGGACTTGGTGGCGGCGACCAGCGCGGCGATCCGGTCGATCGGCCAGCGCATCAGCACGTGCGGGGCACCGGCGACGGTGCAGGCCCGCAGCGCCTGCCAACCGAGCCGGCGGAAGAGCACCTCGGTACCCGCTTGCACGGTGGCCTCGAAGCGCAGCACGCCGGAGTTCTCCGCATGCGCGCAGGCGGCGCGGACCAGGGCACCGCCGACGCCGCGGACGCGGCAGCCCGGGTCCACCACGAGCCGGCCGCCGAACCACCAACCCAGGTCGGGGCCGTCGTCGACCGGGCCGAGCCGCACCCCGCCCAGCACCGCGCCCTCGTGGTCCCGGGCGACCAGGACCAGGGTGCGCGGGTCGGCGTCACGGTCGTCGCGGTCGTGGCCGGTGAACAACCCCTGCTGGTGCACGAATACGCGGGTGCGCAGCGCGTGGTAGGCCACCCGTGCCGCCGCGTCCGCGAGCTCGATCCGGAAGCCCGGCCGTGGTGCCGGTTGGCCGAGCAGCACCTCACCCAGACCGCGGGTGGCGCGGTAGGCCACCGCGATCGCCTGCATGGTCAGGCCGGGTTGCATGGCCAGGTGGGGTTCCATGGTCAGGCCCCCGCCGCGGACAGCGCGCCGCACGCCCCGCAGGCGGCGCAACCGGCCCGCTGGTCGGCGCCGATCATGCCGGCGTCGCGCAGCGCCGCGGCGACCCGCACGGTGACGTAGTGGACCAGCGCCGCGGGTGGTACCCCGATCCCGTCCCGGCGGGCCAGCGTGCCGGCCATCGGGCGCACCGGCACCACGAACGGGTACACCCCCCGCTCGATCAACCTTTTCGCGCCGGTGACCAGTTCGTCGGGGTCCTCACCCAGCCCCACCAGCAGGTAGGTGGACACCCGGTTGCGGCCGAACATCCGCACCGCCGCATCCCAGGCCGCCTCGTAGTCGGCCATCGGCACCGACCCCTTGCCGGGCATCCACCGCCGGCGCACCTCGTCGTCGAGCGACTCGACGTGGATCCCGATCGCAGTCACGCCCGCTTGGCGCAGATCGGCCAGCACACCGAGCTCCGACGGTGGCTCGATCTGCACCTGGATGGGCAGCCCGGGCACCGCTTGCAAGACCGCCCGCACGCAGCGGACCAGGTAGCGGGCGCCGCGATCGGGACCGGCCGTGGTGCCGGTGGTCAGCACCATCTGCTTGATCCCGTCCAGTGCGACCGCGGCGTGGGCCACCTCGGCCAGCTGGGCGGGAGTCTTGGCGGCGATGGTGGCGCCGGAGCGCAGCGACTCCTCGATGGTGCAGAACCGGCAGCGCTGGTCCTCGGCGTAGCGGATGCAGGTCTGCACCACCGTGCTGGCCAGCACGTCCGCGCCGTGCAGCCGGGCGATCTGCTCGTAGCGCACCCCGTCGGCGGTGCTCAGGTCATAGAACCGGGGCCGGGTGACCAGCTGCAAGGACAGCCCGGTGTCGTGCTCGCCGAGGAAGATCCGGCCGTCGTGGTAACGGTAGGGGCTGTCGGGGTTGCGGGGCAGTGCGGCGTTGGCACCGTCGACGAGCACGTGACCGTCGTCGCTGGGTCCGGCTCCCTGCGGGCGGTGGACCGGCGCGTCCATCCGCACGCCCTGCAGGGCGATGTCCACCCTGGTCGACAGTCTCTCGGCTGAGGTGCTGGTGCCAACGCGCACGGCCGTCTCCTAGAACATGTAGGTAGAGTTGATGATCGCGCCCTTGCGGGCGTAGTGGATCAACGCGTCCTGCACGTCGAGCGGGTGGGTGGGGATGACGCCCTCGAGCAGGTCCTCCTCGCGGGCACCGTGCAAAGACAGGCCGAAACGGCAGCAGTACACCTTGCCGCCTTCCTTCATGAACGTCTTCAGCGAGTCGTTGATGTTGTGCTCGCCGGGGAACGCCGAGTTCCCCGTGGTGGGGAAGCCGCGGGTGGCCAGGCAGTTCAGCGAACCCGGGCCGTAGAAATAGATCGCCGACTCGAAGCCCTTGCGCTGCGCGCGGGTGGCCTGCAGGATCGCCACGAAACTGACCGAGGACTCGTGCGCGATGCCGTGCACGAGGGTGAAATACGTTTCGCCGTTCTCGGCCTGGTAGTCGGGAAAGACCTTGGTGCCGCCGTAGATGCTGGACCCCTCGGGCAGCGACGGGTGCGGGATCTCCTCGAGGCTCTGCTTTTCAATGTCGGTCAGGTCGACCATGTGACTCCTCCTCAGTTGGATTTACCCGTAGAGTTCCTCGAACGTGCCGCGGAACACCCGTCTGGCGAGCTCGCCGTCGCCGGTGGCCGCGCGCAGCTTCGCCAGCTCACCGGCGAAATCCCCCCACGGCTGGTCGCTGGCGAACAGAACCCGGTCGTGGCCCATTCCACGCCGGTCGATCTCGCGGACCAGCCAGGTCGGGGCGAATCCGATGGACCAGGACAGGTCGGTGTACACACGTTTACCGGCCGCGATCCAGTCGAAGAACCGCGAGCCGATCAACTTGATGTGACCGCTCATCCCGCCACCGAAATGCACCAGGTGAATTCGCACCGTGTCGCCGTAGTGATCGACCAACCGGCCCACCTCGTCGATATCCGAGCGCGCGCCGGGGGAGGTGTGCACGTGCACCACAAGATCGTGGCGCCGCGCGACGTCGAAGATCTCGTCGAGCTGCGGTGTGCACGCCTGGTCGGTCACCCCACCACCGAGCAGGAAGCTCATCTTCAGGGCCCGCACCCCCGGCTCGCCGGCCAGCGCCAGAGCCTTGGCGTTGCGTGCGGCGTCGGTGGGCTTGGGGGAGACCCACAGCGCAGCCCTGATCCGGTCGTCGGTGTTGGCCGCCTCCACGACCAGCTCGTTGAACGAGAATGCGACGTCCGGGTCGGGGACACCGTAGTTCGGAATGACCAGCGCGCGGCCGGTTCCTTCGGTGTCCAGATCCGAGATCAGTTCAGAAATGGTGGCTTTGGCGGTCGTATCGGGGTGCACCGCAGGCCCGCCGTAGAACGGGAATGCCGGCAGCACTCCGAGATGACGGTGCGCGTCGAAGACCTCGGTCATGGTTTTATGCCACCGTTCGGGGGGCGACCCAGTCGTCGTCCCGGGGATAGGTGTTGGTCGAGGTGCCGGCGATCCACCGGAACACGTGGTCGTAGCCCGTGGTGATGCGTTGCGCCAGATAGTCGGCGTCGCCGGCCACCCCGGACAGCCGGCCCGAGCCCCAGGTGTGCTGCCAGGGCAGCCCGAGGAAGTACAGGCCAGGGCTGACGGTGACCCCCCGGTCATGGGTCGGGTAGCCGCGGCCGTCGAACACCGGAACCTCGATCCACCGGTCATCCCGACCGAACCCGGTGCTCCAGATCACGGAGGTGACACTCTCGAGAGGCAACTCGGTGGGCTCGTGTTCGGGGACCCACACCGGGGTGTAGCGCGGCTCGGTCGGCGCGTTGATGCCGTGGGAATCGAGATAACCGTCGATGGAGTCCTTGATGCTCTCGGCCACCGCGTCGGCATTGTCCAAGTTGCTTTTGAGGTCCGGTGCAAACCTCAGCGTTGTGTTCGTGATTCCGGACAGCCGCCCGTAGAGCCGCATTCCCTGCCGGGCGAAAGCGCGTAGGTCGATGTCGCGCCCGCCGTCGCGACCGGTGACGTAATGGTTCACCCGGAAACGTACTGTGTCGGCGTCGGCGAACTCGCTGACCGCCTTACGGTAGTAGCCGATGTCCGCCAGCCAGGCCACCACGTCGCGACCGCGGTAGAACCTGGCCACCCGCGGCGCGCTGCCCACCGCGAGGTGCACCCGCCGGCCGGCCAGATGCAGGTCCTCGGCGATCTGGCAGCCGGACTGCCCCGTGCCGACCACCAGCACCTCGCCCGGTGGCAGCTGCTCGGGGCTGCGGTACTGCGACGAGTGCAGCTGCGTCAGGTCATCCGGCAGCCGGTCGGCCAGCCGCGGGATCAGCGGCACCTGATACGGCCCGGTAGCCAGCACCACCTGATCGGCGATCAGCTCACCCCGGCTGGTACCGACCAGGTAACGACCCTTTCGATCACGCCGCAGCCGGGTCGCCGCGACACCCTCGACAACCGGCGGGCGGAAGGATTTCGCGTAATCCTCGATGTAATGGGCGATCTTGTCGCGTTGCATGAAACCGTCCGGATCCTCTCCGGCATACGGAAAGCCCGGTAGCTGGCATTGCCAATTAGGTGTCACCAGGCAGAACGATTGCCACCGCCGGTCGCGCCATTCGTGGCCGACCCGGTCACGCTCCAAGACGATGTGGTCGACTCCGCGCCGGGTGAGGCAGTAGCTCATGGACAGTCCGGCCTGCCCGCCACCCACGACCACCACCGAGCAACGCATTCTCTCAAGGTCGTTAGCTGCGCCGTCCCCCGTCGAGGTCTCCGTCATGAACAGCTCCCGGTCACATACTTTTCCCGAGGTGTCGGATACTCTTGCACTTCTAGTACAGGGGGCGATTATTTCCGACCGGTTGCATCCGGAATATCGACATGTTGCAATAAACGTCGAATGTAACAGAATTGTGTCGAGGCCCGCGCTCTCGCTCCTGGCCGGCGAGTCTGGTCCGCCGAATTCGGCAGCTCAGACGATGCTGTCCTGCGGTTTTTCGGCGCTAAGCGCCAGTAGGGTCGTCGACCGTATCAAGGGAGTGCCGTTTCACGGTGCGGGACCGGACCGCCGTCATCACCGAGCACGCGGGTTGCTGCGCGACGCGGGGCCAGCTCCCATGGCCGGAACGCCAAAAACTCCGCCCCGGCCGGCACCTGCACCCGCACCGTCACCGGCGCTGCGCTCACGATGGCCCGGCCGATCCGCTCGCCCAGCGCCACCGACCCGTTCCATGCCCCGACCCGGTCCAGCAGCTCCGTCTCGCTGGCTACCCGACGGTCCGGATCGGCCCGCCGCCGCAGATACCGGTACAGCTCTTCGAACGCCTCTACCTCGGCCGAGTCCGGATCCAGCTCCACCTGGTGATCGGCCAGCGGCGCCCCCGAGGACTCATCAACCAGCAGCCACCGCCAGCGATGAGGCCCGGTCACCTCCACCGCCCGCAACACCAACCCCACCGAAACCCCTATCCACCGTGTGCACGCAGTAGCAGGATCAGCAACCCGCGCGTTAGCGGATGATTCCAGCACAGCTGGAAGACCGCACCCAAACCTGCTGGGTGGGCGACGTTCAGGCTGCCTCGGGTTGCTCCCAATGAACCTGTGCCGATTCGGCGCCGCTGGCAAGCAGCCGGTCGAAGAGAAGATCTAGGCGCTTGGCGACCTCCATCGTGAGCCATACCTGTCCACACGCGGGACAGACCTCGACGGGGACACCAAGCACCAGCGCGATCCGACCATCACGCTCAGCGAGCCGTGCACGACGGGTCGAACGCCGCTCGCCGTTGTCGCAGTTATCGCATCGCATCAGCGCCTCCGCCTGCGGTAATCGTGGCTCCACCGGTCAGGATCCGGCTGGTACACCGTGACGATACGCTCCTCTTTCTGGACAGTGTCGATGATGACGACGACATGTAGCGGACTCTTCCACTCGATCACCAGGACGAGTTCTTTCAGTCGACCGGGCGCAGCCTCATGCTCCTCAATGACCTCCCCGCAGCGGAGGAGTTGCTCGAACTCAGCCAGGGCCATGTCGATCGAGCGGATCTTGTCGAAGACATGCTCGGTGAGCACCACCGGAAATGTCAGCATCTTCCGCCGGGTCACGGGGTCTCCTCGATCCAGGCTGGTTGTGCAGGGCCATCATGCTGCGGCGGCCCGAACGGGTCGGCATGAGTGCCCTGCCTGCGAGTCGCAATATGGAGGCTTGTCGCGGTCTGGAACGCGCCATCGGCCACCCGGCGCGAAGGTCGTCCAGCACCCACACGAACAGCACGACCGCGGGGACCACGCCGAAGGTGATGCAGTCGGCCAGCGAGTCCAGCGCAGGCGTAGCCGGCGGGTATCGCGCAGACGCCCGACCGTGGCGGAAGCAACCGTGGTGTCGGCCCAAACTCGTCGAAGCTCTGGCGGTCTCGCTGGAGGAACTGGATGGCATGCTGGCCGAAGGCCAGGAGGTCGAGGGGATCTCGGATATCGCTGACGAGTCGGTTGACGAGCCCGCGCTGGATCGCGTGCTCTCGGCGCCGTGGACCCATCGGGGTACCGTCGAAGCGGCAGTTGTGCTGAAATGCGGTGACCGCCCGGTGAAGCGTCGACGTTTCGTGTTCCTGACCGGTGCCACGTTGACCGCCCCGGCGCACCAGTGGCTGGTCGCCGATCCGGGGCCGCTGGTGTCCGGGTTAGCGGCTACCGCTCAGCAGCTGATTTTCAATCTGGTGCTCAATCACAAAAGGCGAGACTCCGAAGTACTCTGCGACGGGGCTCAGATCTTCCTGTGTTGCATCACCAGGGGGAACTTCCAGGCGGCTCTTGATTCCTTCGGCGGGAGCAAGGAACTCGGCCGCAAACGCACGCTCAGCCTTCTGTCGATGCGTATATGAGGTAGTAATCAGAAACATCGGCTCATCCCTGGTGATACGATGCCACAGCGCACGTCCTTGGATGAACCTCTTGGCACCGGGAACCGGGGTTCGACCCAACACTACCGCAGGACGCCCGGAGTCACCCGGAGCCACTCCTACAGCCTGTACATTTCGATCGGCACCGGCCTGCGACCCCAGTGACACAAAGTCGTCCATATCGATAAAACTGTCATCGGCCAAGTCCAGGCTGCGGCGAGCGGCCCGGGCCTGCCGCCAACCCAACTGCCAAGGCACGTCGACGTCGCGCGCCGAGATGCTCTCCAGCGCATCGCGCGCCGAACGAATCTGATCAGACGGGGCACCGGCAAGGAGTTCGGCTTGCCGAGTCGCTTCGGTGATCCATTCGACCGCCTGCGGAATGTGACTGGGGTCGACAGCGTCGAAGAAATCGCCCAGGATTTCCGGCGGCAACGATTGCGCCGATTCGATGATCGACGACTCGAACTCGCCCGCCTCGGAGAAAGGATCGAGACCGAGCTTCGCCGCCGCGATACAATACTCGCGCTCATCTCTTTCCAGCGTTGCAAGGGCACTCCACTCCTTCTCCAGGGGCGTCCCCGTCACCCCCTGTTCGGCAAGGCGATCGAGCACCGACGTAACAAGGTGGGTAAGAACCTGCTCGACCTCGTCGGTCCGGCGTATGACTCCACCCTCGCTGAGATATCTGATAGGAGCGAACTCGCCGAATTCGCGATCCTGATACCAGAGTAGCTTTGTTTCTTTCCCCTCTGGGATAATCAACAGATTCGGCCACAAGAATCCGTCCCCGGCCGCCCTCGCACAGTGCCTGTCACGGCGGCCCGAGGCAGGTCGATCCAGCTTTGGTCGAGCAGGGCGAGAGTGGTAGAGCAAGAACCACCAGTTGTAGGCCACCCATTCCGCCAAGGGATAAAGCGGTGCAAAAACAGACCGCCGAGAGCTGCCCGAATCGCGATCCTCGATAAGGGTCAGAAAATCTGACCCCACGGACATCTCGATTCGTGCCCACGTGGCAGCATGTTCCGGTGCCTTGACCATCCGGCCGGACTCCCACTCCCATCTTATCCGGAGTCCAGCGTCGTTATCAGTCACTGCTCCTCCACACCTTCTTGATCAAGAGTGCCGGGCCGTTCGTCGGGAGACAGCGGATAGCCTTTGTACTGACCGAGTTCTCGGTTCACCAACCGAGCTTCGTACCAAACCTGCCCCACCCGGTGCCACACGTAGCGCGGGAAATCCCCTTCCCACAACCCTCCGGTTCGCCCGCAGCGGATCGCTTGCCGAAGCCAGCGAGTCAGCTCGTCTTGATCGGCAAGGCGGGGGTCACACTTGCTGGCGTCAGCCCGCGGATGGGGTGGGCCGGCGAAAGAAGGGTAGGTCTTGTGCTCACCGCTGCCGACGTAGGTCACGACGAGACCAACGCCCAAAGGGTTAATACTTGAGCAGGTTGGCGCCGTCGACTGAGGCCGAGCGGCGGGTCTTGAAGATCGTCATGATGATGGCCAGACCCACCACCACCTCGGCGGCGGCCACCACCATCACGAAGAATGCCATGATCTGCCCGTCCAGGGTGCCGTTGATTCTGGCGAAGGTGATCAGGGTCAGGTTCACCGCGTTGAGCATCAACTCGATGCACATGAACACCACGACGGCGTTGCGGCGCACCAGCACGCCGGCCGCGCCGATGGTGAACAGCAACGCCGACAGCAGCAGGTAGTAGGTCGGGGTCACCCGCTCTCCTCCGGTCCGGCGGGGGCCACCGGTCCGCGCAGAGCGCGCCGGGCCGGGTCTGCCCCAGCGTCGGCGACGCTGCGCACATCGTCGGCCACGCGCTCCCGGCTGGTGGACTCCAGCAGCTCGGACAACGACTCGGGAGCCACCGAGCCGTCCGGTAGCAGAGCCGGGGTGGCCACCGAGTTGATGGTGGCGAAGACACCGGGGCCGGGCAACGGGGACGGATGGGCGCTCCGGATCCGCGCCTCCACCCGCTCGCGCTGGGTCAGCCTGCCCTCCTTACTGCGCTCGGTGAAGGTCAGCACCATCGCGCCGACCGCAGCGGTGATCAGCAGCGCGGAGGTGAGCTCGAAGGGGAACAGGTAGTCGGTGTACAGGATGCGGCCGAGGTTGGCGACGTTGCCGCCACCGGTGCTGTTGACCGCGACCAGCTCGGCCGCGGTGACCCCGGTGAAGGCCCGGCCCAGCATCCCCACCAGCAGCACGGCCAGCCCGATCCCGGCCAGCGCCGCGGCGAACCGCTGGCCACGCAGCACCTCGACCACCGAGTCCACGCTCTCCTTGCCCACCAGCATCAGCACGAACAGGAACAGCATCATGATTGCGCCGGTGTAGACGATAATCTGCACGAAACCCAGGAACGGCGCCTGCTGGACCAGGTACAGCGCGCCCAGGCACAGCATGGTCTGGACCAGCCACAGCGCCGAGTGCACCGCGTTGCGGGCGAATACCATCCCCAGCCCACCGGCCAGGGCGAGCGGACCCAGGATCCAGAACGCGACAGCCTCACCCACGCTGACCGTCACCGCGGTTCCTCGCCTGAGCGCCGATCCAGGGCCGGACCCTGCACGTAGTAGTCCTGCTCGCGGTCGCCCAGCCGCATCGGGTGCGGGGGCTGCTCCATGCCGGCCAGCAGCGGCGCGAGCAGGTCCTCCTTGGTGTAGATGAGGTCTCGGCGGTTGTCGTCGGCCACCTCGTACTCGTTGGTCATGGTCAGCGAGCGGGTCGGGCACGCCTCGATGCACAGGCCGCAGCCGATGCATCGCAAGTAGTTGATCTGGTATATAGCGCCGTAACGCTCACCCGGTGAGTAGCGGGCCGTTTCGGTGTTGTCCCCACCCTCGACGTAGATCGCGTCCGCCGGGCAGGCCCAGGCACACAGCTCGCAGCCCACGCACTTCTCCAGCCCGTCGGGGTGGCGGTTGAGCTGGTGGCGGCCGTGGTAACGCGGCGCGGTGATCTTCTTGACCTCGGGGTACTCCTCGGTGACGACCTTGCGGAACATGGTCGAGAAGGTGACCCCGAACCCCTTGACCGGATCAAGCAGTCCCATCGCCGTCCTCCTGCGATCTCGGTGGCGCGCCGGTGGTCACTGCGGCGCGCCGGGGCGGCGGCGCCGGCACCACCAGATCCAGCGGGGGCAGCGGGTAGTCCGAGCCCGCGGTGGGCACTTCCTGGCTACGCTGCCCGGCACTGCGTTGCGTCGAGCTGAGCGAGACGGCACTGGGCTGGGCCGAGGTGCGCTCGGGCAGTAGGAATGCGACGAGCACCAAAGCGCCCAGCAGGATGCCGCCGACCACCAGGATCCCGGTCGGGGTGATATCTGCGGCGCGCAACGCCCGGACCCCGGACACCACCACGATCCAGACCAGACTAGCCGGCACCAGCACCTTCCAGCCCAGCGCCATGAACTGGTCGTACCGCAGCCGGGGCAGGGTGCCCCGCAGCCAGACGAACACGAACAGGAAGACCAACGTCTTGCCGATGAACCACAGCGGACCCCACCAGCCGCTGTCCAGCAGCCCGCCGGCCAACGGCCAGGGAGCGTGCCAACCACCCAGGAACAGGGTGGTCGCCATGGCCGAGACGGTGACCATGTTGACGTACTCGGCCAGGAAGAACAGCGCGAACTTCAGTGACGAGTACTCGGTGTGAAAGCCACCGACCAGCTCCGACTCCGCCTCGGGCAGGTCGAACGGCGCCCGGTTGGTCTCGCCGACCATCGACACGCAGAACACCGCGAAGCTGGGGAACAGCAGGAACACGAACCACCACTGCTGCGACTGGGCGGTCACGATGTCCGCGGTGGACAGTGACCCCGCGTACAGGATCACCGCGACGATCGACATCCCGAGGGCGATCTCGTAGGAGATCACCTGCGCGGCCGAGCGCAGCGAGCCCAGCAGCGGGTAGGGCGAGCCCGATGCCCAGCCGGACAGCACGATCCCGTACACGCCCAGCGAGGAGCAGGCCAGCACCACGAGCACGCCGACCGGTAGGTCGGTGATCTGCAGCACAGTCGGTTCGCCGAAGATCGACACCTCGCCGCCGAGCGGGATCACCGAGAACGCGGTGAACGCGGTGACCGCGGAGATCACCGGGGCCAGCACGTACACCCAGCGGTCGGCGCCGACCGGCGTGATGTCCTCCTTGAGCGCCAGCTTGAGCCCGTCGGCCAGGGACTGCAGCAGCCCGAACGGGCCGACCCGGTTGGGACCCGGCCGGTGCTGCATGCGCCCGACCACCCGGCGCTCCATCCAGATCATGAACAGGGTCATCACCATCAGGAACACGAAGATCACGACGACCTTCGCCGCGATGAGCCACAGCGGATCGTCGGCGAGCAGGGCCTCGGTAGGTGTCACGGCTTACCTCCCCACGCTGTTCGAGCCGTTGCGCACGGTGACCACAGCGCCGTGGCCGACCCCGAGACTGCTGCGGACGGTAGCGGGTCCGGAGTTACCCGGCATCCACACCACCCCTGGGGGCAGGTCCGCGACCGCCGAAGGCAACGTCACCGAGCCCCGCCGGGTGGACACCGTGACCTTGCCCCCGAGGTGCACTCCGAGGCCGGCGGCGGTGGCCTCGGACAGCAACGCGACGGGGGGTCGGGCGGTACCGGCCAGGTTCGGCTCGCAGTCCTGCAGGGATCCGTTGTCCAGCAGCCGGCGCCACGTGGCCAGCACAGCCTGCCCCTCGCCAGGATCAGCAACCGCCACGGCGGGGACCTGCGGGGAGTCCGGCCGGGCGCCGGCATGGCTGCCGAGCGCGGCCAAGCCGGCCCACGCCGCGGCCGGCGTCTGGGTGAACAGATCGACGTCCATCTCGACGGCGAGGCTGTCCAGCACCCGGCAGTCCGGCAGCACCGCACCGACTCCGGCGGGGACGGTGGTGGTGAGCTCGCGGCGGCGGCCTTCCCAGTCGAGGTAGCTGCCGGCCTTCTCGGCCGCGGCCGCCACCGGCAGCACCACATCGGCCGCCTTGGTCACCGCCGAGGGTCGCAGCTCCAGGCTCACCACGAAAGCGGCCCGGCTCAGCGCCTGCTCCGCGAGCTCCGGATCCGGCAGGTCGGCCGGATCCACACCACCGATGACCAGCCCGGCCAGCTGCCCCGCCACGGCGGCGGTCAAGATCCCGGTGGTGTCGCGGCCGGGCCGGCTGGGCAGCGACACCCCCCAGGCACGCTCGATCTCGGCGCGGGCCGCCGGGTCGGTGACCGGCCGGCCGCCGGGCAGCAGGGTCGGCGTCGCACCGGCCTCCAGCGCACCTCGCTCGCCGGCGCGTCGCGGGACCCAGGCCAACCGGGCTCCGGTACTCGCAGCCAGCCGGGCCACCGCGGAGTACAGCCCGGGCACCTCGGCGGCCCGCTCACCGACCAGCAGCACCGCCCCTGGCGCACCCAACACGTCACGCGCTGGACCGTCCAGGGCACCCGGCTCACCGCCAGGCGGCACCCGCAGCAGCGTGCCGAAGGTCTTGCGCACCGCGGTCGTGGTGAACTGCCCGAGGTGAAACACCGGCATGGCCCGGTCCCGGGCGGCCCGGCGCAACCGCAGGAAGACGATCGGTGACTCCTCTTCCGGCTCGAACGCCACGCACAGCACCGCGGGGGCGGCACTGAGCTCGTGGTAGGTCACCCCGCCGGTGCCGGGGGTGACGCCGACCACGTGCGCGGCGAGGAAGGCCAGCTCCTCGGCCGAGTGCGGCCGGGCCCGGAAGTCGATGTCGTGGGTGCCCAGCGCGACCCGGGCGAACTTGGCGTAGGCGTAGGCGTCCTCGACGGTGAGCCGGCCGCCGGTGAGCACTCCGACGCCGCGGTCCCGGCCGGCGAGCAGCCCGGTGGCGGCCGCCTGCAGCGCCTCGGTCCACGACGCCGGCCGCAGCCCCCCAGCACCGTCGCGGACCAGCGGCCGGGTGATCCGGTCCGGTGCGCTGGCGTAGGTGAAGGCGAAGCGGCCTTTGTCGCAGTTCCACTCGTCGTTGACCTGCGGGTCGTGCCCGGCCAGCCGGCGCAGCACGATGCCGCGCCGCCAGTCGGTGCGCTGCGCACAACCCGACGCGCAGTGTTCGCACACCCCCCGGGTGGACACCAGGTCGAAGGGGCGGGACCGGAAGCGGTAGGCGGCGCTGGTCAGCGCGCCGACCGGGCAGATCTGGATGGTGTTGCCGGAGAAGTAGGACTGGAAGGGCGTATCGGCGGCCACCCCCACCTGCTGGCCCGGCCCGCGTTCGAGCATGTCGATGAACGGGTCCCCGGCGATCTGCTCGGAGAACCGGGTACAGCGGGCGCAGAGCACGCAGCGCTCGCGGTCCAGCAGCACCTGTGACGAGATCGGCAGCGGTTTGGCGAAGGTGCGTTTGGTCTCGGTGAACCGCGAGTCCGCCCGGCCGTTGGACAGCGCCTGGTTCTGCAGCGGGCACTCCCCGCCCTTGTCGCAGATCGGGCAGTCCAGCGGGTGGTTGATGAGCAGCAGCTCCATCACGCCCTGCTGGGCCTTGTCGGCCACCGCGGAGGTGTGCTGGGTCTTGACGACCATGCCGTCGGCGACCGTGATGCTGCAGCTGGCCTGCGGCTTGGGCATCGGGCGGCCACCCATCTCCACCTCGACCAGGCACTGCCGGCAGGCGGCGACCGGGTCGAGCAGCGGGTGGTCGCAGAACCGCGGGACGATGATGCCCAGCCGCTCGCAGGTCCGGATCACCAGCTCGCCCTTGGGCGCGTCGACCTCGTGGCCGTCGATGGTCAGCCGGACCTGCCCCGCGGGGACGGCGCCCGGGGAGCCGGTGGCCTGCTGTGCCAGCGTCATCGATGTGCTCCTGCCAGCGTGGCCGGCTGGCCGGAGGTACCGGAGCCGGGTTGCTCGGCGCACAGCTTGAGAAACTCCGGCCGGAAGTACTTGATCGCACTGGTGATCGGACTGGCCGCCCCGTCACCGAGCGCGCAGAACGACCGGCCCAGGATGTTGGCACAGATGTCCAGCATGGTGTCCACGTCCGACTCGGTGCCCTCGTGGCGGAGCATCCGCTGCAGGATCTGGACCAGCCAGTAGGTCCCCTCCCGGCACGGGGTGCACTTGCCGCAGGACTCGTGTTGGTAGAACTCGGTCCATTTCAGCACCGCCCACGGCACGGGCACCTTCTCGTTGAAGACCATCACCGCGGTGGTGCCCAGCATGGAGCCGGCCGCCGCGGCACCCTCGAAGTCCAACGGGATGTCGAGGTGCTCGGCGGTGAGCAGCGGGGTGGACGACCCGCCCGGCGTCCAGAACTTCAGCGGGCCACCCTTCATCCCGCCGGCCATCTCCAGCAGCTCGCGCAGCGTGCTGCCCAGCGGCGCCTCGTACTGGCCCGGGCGCTGCACGTGCCCGGAGATCGAGTAGATCTTGGGGCCGGGGGATCTCTCGGTGCCCATCGCCCGGAACCAGCCCGACCCGCCGTTGACGATGTAGGGCACGCTGCAGATCGTCTCGACGTTGTTCACCACGGTGGGTGCGGCATACAGCCCGGACGTGGCCGGAAACGGCGGCTTGAGCCGGGGCTGGCCCCGGCGGCCCTCCAACGAGTCCAGCAGCGCGGTCTCCTCGCCGCAGATGTAGGCGCCCGCACCGGCGTGAATGACGACGTCGAGGTCGAATCCGGAGTCGAGGATGTTCTTGCCCAGGTATCCGGCCTGGTACGCCTCCGCGACGGCCTGTTGTAGCCGGCGGTGGCAGTGCAGCATCTCGCCGCGCACGTAGATGTAGCACTCGTGGGCGCGGATCGCGTAGCTGGTGATGATGCAGCCCTCGATCAGCGAATGCGGGTCGGCCATCATCAACGGCACGTCCTTGCAGGTGCCCGGCTCCCCTTCGTCGGCGTTGATCACCAGGTACTTGGGCTTGGCCGCCGGCCCGGTGGCCGGCTCACCCGGTTTGGCCTGCGGGATGAAGCTCCACTTCAGCCCGGTGGGAAAGCCCGCGCCGCCGCGTCCCCGCAGGCCGGAGTCCTTGATCAGCTGGATCAGCTGGTCGGGTTGCGCGGCCAGCGCGGTGCGCAGCGCGGTGTAGCCCTCCAGCTCGGTGTAGGTGTCGAGGGTCCAGGACTTCGGTGACGGCCACCGCCGGGTCAGCACCGGGGTGAGCGCGCGCGCTGCTGTTCCTGCGGCCGGCGTGGTCATTTCCGGTCCGCCACGGTAGGCAGCGCGACCTCGTCCGGCATGGCGGGCGCCTGCCAGCCCTGCTCCTCGGCGAGCCGGTTTCCGGCCAATGTCTCGGCAGCCGCCGACGGCCCGTCCACCGCGGCCCGCTGCCGCACCGGATCGTCGGAGAAACCCGCCAGCTCCAGCTCGGCGGTGCGCCAGTCGGTCAACGGCGCACCCCGGGTCGGCGCCGGCCGGTCCCCGCGGCGCAGCGCATCCACCAGCTCCATCGCCGACTCCGGGGTCTGGTTGTCGTAGAACTCGTAGTTCACCTGCAGCACCGGGGCCAAATCGCAGGCGGCCAGGCACTCGGCGTGCTCCAGGGTGATCGAGCCATTCGAGCCGGGCGGGCCCGCGGTCTCCTCGTGACCGACGCCCAGCTGCTTGCGCAGCCTGGCGTAGATCTCGTCACCGCCCAGCAGCGCGCACAGCGTGTTGGTGCAGACGCTGACCAGGTGCTCACCACCGGGTTTGCGCTTGTACATGGTGTAGAAGGTGGCCACCGCGCTCACCTCGGCGGTGGTGATCTCCAGCAGCTGCGCGCAGAAGGTGATCCCGGCCTGGCTGACGTACCCCTGCACGCTCTGCACCAGGTGCAGCAGGGGCAGCAGGGCCGACCGGGACTGCGGGTAGCGCGTGATGATCTCCTGCGCCCGTCGCCGGGTCTGCTCATCAAAGACGCTGGTGTCCACAGCTGAGCTCACCGGTCCACCCCTCCCATCACCGGGTCGATCGACGCCACCGCGGCGATGACGTCGGCCACCAGGCCGCCCTCACTCATCGCCGACATGGACTGCAGGTTGGTGAAGCTGGGATCCCGGACGTGCACCCGTAGCGGCCGGGTCCCGCCATCGGAGACCAGGTGATACCCCAGCTCCCCACGCGGGGACTCCACCGCGACGTAGACCTGGCCAGGCGGCACCGCGAACCCCTCGGTGACCAGCTTGAAGTGATGGATCAGCGCTTCCATGGACTGCCCCATGATCTTGCGGACGTACTCCAACGAGTTGCCCATCCCGTCGGCGCCGATGGACAGCTGCGCCGGCCACGCGACCTTGGCGTCGGTCACCATCACCGGACCGGGCTCCAGCTTGTCCAGGCACTGCGCCACGATCTTGAGGGACTGGTGGATCTCCTCCACCCGCAGCAGGTAACGGGCGAAGCAATCGGCGTCGGTGGAGGTGGGCACCTCGAAGTCGTACTCCTGATAGCCGCTGTAGGGCTCGACCTTGCGCAGGTCCCACTCCAGTCCCGCCGAGCGCAGGATCGGACCGGTGACCCCCATCTGCAGGCAGCCGTCCAGCGGCAGGTAGCCCACCTTGTGCAGGCGCTGCTTCCAGATCGGCTGCCCGGTGAGCAGCTTGTCGTAGTCGGGCAGCCGGGAATCCATCACCTTCAGGAAATCCCGGATCGTGGTGTCGTAGCCCTCGGGCAGGTCCTGGGCGACGCCGCCGGGCCGGATGAACGCGTGGTTCATCCGTAGCCCGGTGAGGAACTCCAGCAGGTGCAGGACCTCCTCGCGCTCCCGGAACCCCGCGGTCATCGCGGTCAGCGCGCCGAGCTCCATCCCGCCGGTGGCCAGCGCCACCAGGTGCGAGCTGACCCGGTTGAGCTCCATCAGCAGCACCCGGATCACCTGGGCCCGGCGCGGCACGGTGATCCCGAGCAGCTTCTCGGTCGCCAGGCAGTAGCCGGCCTCGTTGAACAGCGGCGCCAGGTAATCCATCCGGGTGACGAAGGTGACGCCCTGGGTCCAGGTCCGGTATTCGCAGTTCTTCTCGATACCGGTGTGCAGGTAGCCGATCACCGAACGGGCCTGGGTGACCGTCTCACCCTCGAGCTCCAGCACCAGCCGCAGCACGCCGTGCGTGGAGGGGTGTTGCGGCCCCATGTTGATGACGATGCGCTCGTCGTGTTTCCAGTCCTCGAGCAGGCTGTCCCAGTCACCACCGGTGACGGTGTAGATCCGGCCCTCGGTGGTCTCCCGGGTGCTGGCGTAAGGGTCCGGGCTGGTTGCCGTGTCCCCGGTTGCTGTGTTCCCGGTTCCGGTGTCACTGGTGGTTCCACTGGCGACCGTGTGCGCTGGTTCTGCCGGCCTGGTCACGAGTACGCCCTCCGCTGGTCCGGCGGAGGGATCTCGGCACCTTTGTACTCCACCGGGATCCCACCGAGCGGGTAGTCCTTGCGCTGCGGGTGGCCGTCCCAGTCATCGGGCATCAGGATGCGGGTCAATGCCGGGTGGCCGTCATAGACGATGCCGAACATGTCCCAGGCCTCCCGCTCGTGCCAGTTGGCGGTCGGGTAGACCGCTACCACGCTGGGCAGGTGGGCGTCGGCAACGTCGACGGCGACCTCGAGCCGGATCCGGCGCCGGTAGGTCATCGACGTGAGGTGGTACACCGAGTGCAGCCGCTGCGCGACCTCGGCACCGTAGTCCACCCCCGATACCGAGCTGCACAGCTCGAAGCGCAACGCCGGATCGTCGCGCAGAACCCGGCACAGCTCGACCAGATGCTCGCGACGCACGTAGTAGGTGATCTCCCCGCGATCCACGGTGATCTGCTGGATGGCCTCGGCGGGTACTCCGCGCTCGCGCATCGCGGCCAGCAACTCGTCGGTGAACGCGTCGAACCAGCCACCATAGGGTCGCTGCGCCGCGGCCGGGGCGTAGGCCGGCAACGCCAACCCACCGAACCCAGAGGTGTCTCCGGAGCCACGGACACCGAACATGCCCTGCCTGGCCCGGCCGGCGACCACACCGCCGCGCGCCTCGTGCTCGGCCTGCTCTGCTGAGGTCATCTCGGCCGAGCTGTACTGGCCGGGTGCGAGGTCCTTGCCGTTGTCCTGGTCAGCCATGCCGCTTACTGCTTCCCGGTCTGTTCGGGGGCGCGCTTGGGCGCGTAACGCACCGAGGAGGCCACCAGCTCGGTGCGCTGGCCGGCTTTCGCCGCGGCCCGCTTGGGCCCGAGCGGCTCATCCATGATCTTGGCGTGCAGCTTGAGGATCGCGTCGATGAGCATCTCCGGCCGGGGTGGGCAACCCGGCAGGTAGATGTCGACCGGGACGATGTGGTCCACACCCTGCACGATCGCATAGTTGTTGAACATCCCACCGCTGGACGCGCAGACCCCCATCGCGAGCACCCAACGGGGCTCGGGCATCTGGTCGTAGATCTGGCGCAGCACCGGTGCCATCTTGTTGCTCACCCGGCCGGCCACGATCATCAGGTCGGCCTGCCGCGGGGAGGCCCGGAAGACCTCCATCCCGAACCTGGCCAGGTCGTACCGGGGTGCCCCGGTGGTCATCATCTCGATCGCGCAACAGGCCAGCCCGAACGTGGCCGGCCACAGCGACGACTTGCGCGTCCAGTTGACCAGCTTCTCCACACTGGTCAACAGGATCCCGCTGGGCAGCTTCTCCTCTAAACCCATGATCAGTTCCAGTCCAGCCCGCCGCGCCGCCACACGTAGGCGTAGGCGAAACCCAAGGTCACGATGAACAGAACGACCTCCACCAGACCGAAGATGCCCAACGATTCCGCGGCTACCGCGAACGGATAGAGGAACACCATCTCGATGTCGAACAGGATGAACAGCATCGCGGTGAGGTAGTACGCCACCGGCATCCGCCCGGCACCCGCGACCGGTTGCGGCGACGGCTCGATGCCGCACTCGTAGGCGTCGAGCTTGGCCTTGTTGTACCGGCGTGGCCCGATATAGGGGGCCGCGACCACCGAGAACACCGCGAAAGCCCCCGCCAGTAGGAGCATCACCACCAGGGGAACGTAGGGCTGCAGCACTCTCGTCTCTTCCTTCGGCGTCGCACGACCGTCCCGGACCACCCTACGTGCGAGCAGGCCACGTACTGCCCTGAGGCTAACCTAAATCGGCCACGATCAGGCGTTTCTGGTGGCGGACGCTCAGGCGCTGGGCGCCAGCCGGGTCATCGCCGCGATCACCCGGTCCATCGCGTCACCGTCGCGACTGTCGTAGAGGTTGGCCAGCAGCTTGAGCATGAAGCGCATCAACGTCGCCCGCGGCAAGGCGTGCCGGATTCCCGCGCGCATCACGGCCGGGTGGCCGATCAACCGGCTGAACACATTGCCCAGCCGGAAATAGCCCCCCAGCTCCTCGCGCAACGCGGTGGGATACTGCTGCAGCGCGCGTTCCCGGGCCGGCCCCTGCGGCCGGGCCATCGCCTGAACCGTGCACTCGGCGCCGAGCCGGGCGGACTGCATCGCGTACGCGATGCCCTCCCCGTTGAACGGGTTCACCATGCCCCCCGCGTCCCCGACCAGCAGCAGGCCGGCCCGGTAGTGCGGGACGCGGTTGAAGCTCATCGGCAGGGCCGCGCCGAGGATCTTGCCGGTGGCGTTGGCCTCCCGGAACCCCCACTGCTCCGGCGTGCCGTTCAACCAGGACCGCAGCAGCGCCCGGTAGTCGGTCTTGCCGTACGCGCTGGACGTCGACAGGATCCCCAGGCCCACGTTGGACGTGCCGTCGCCCATGCCGAAGATCCAGCCGTAGCCGGGCAGCAGCTGCGGGTGTTGCGGATCGGCGTGGTCCCAGATCTCCACATGGCTTTCCAGGAAGTCGTCGTTCGTGCGCGGGCTGGTGTAGTAGCGGCGCACCCCGACGCCCATCGGCCGGTCCTCGCGCTTGTCCATCCCCAGGCTGAGCGCGAGCCGGGCGCTGACCCCGTCGCAGGCCAAAGTGAGTGGGGCCTGGTAGTGCGCCGGCTGCTTGTCCGGCCCCTGCTTGGCTTTTACGCCGGTGACCCGCCCGGTGCGCGCGTCGGTGATCGCCTCGGTCACCGTGGTGCGCTCGTGCAACCGGGCGCCGGCCTTTTCGGCGTGCCGGGCCAGCATCTCGTCGAAATCCCGGCGCTGGCGGACCGCGCCGTAGGGCGGGAAACTGGCCAGGTCGGGCCAGTCCAGCTCGATCGTCACCCCGCCGCCCACCACCCGCAGGCCCCGGTTGTGCAACCAGCCGGCCTCGGTGCTGGTGTCGATGCCCAGGTCGATCAGTTGCTTGATGCCGCGGGGGGTCAGCCCGTCCCCGCACACCTTCTCGCGCGGGAAGGTGGACTTCTCCAACAGCAGCACGTCCAGGCCGGCCCGGGCCAGGTACGCCGCGGCCGTCGAGCCCGCCGGTCCGGCCCCCACCACGATCACGTCCGCAGTGTTGTCGCTGGTGGCTGCCATCCCGCTCCCTCGCTGCCGACGCTGCCCCGCTGACTCCCAGAGCCCTGACGTACCGAAGACCCTTGACCAGCCGAAGACCGAGTGTAAGCGCTAGCCAGCGGACTTCCTCAGCCCGACGTCGTCCACCCCAACCCCCCACCCCTGGAACCGCGACATGGATGCTTGTCGCGGTCTGGAAGGCGTCCTGGATCGCGACATGGATGCTTGTCGCGGTTCTGCGCGATATCGGCTGCGCCGAGCTGGATGGCCGGCGGGGCCGTCTTCAGCCAGGTTTGACGGCGCGGTGTAGGGCGACGATGCCGCCGGTGAGGTCGCGCCACCCGACGTCGGCCCAGCCCGCGGCGGCGATCCGGGTGGCGAGTGCCCGCTGGTCGGGCCAGGCCTGGATGGACTCGGCGAGGTAGACGTATGCCTCCGGGTTGCTGCTCACCCGCCGGGCGAGCGCCGGCAACGCCCCCATCAGGTATTCCAGGTACACCGTGCGGAACACCGGCCAGGTGGGGGTGGAGAACTCGCAGACGACCAACCGACCACCGGGCCGGGTGACCCGGGCCAGCTCGGCCAGCGCCGCGTCGGGGTCGGCCACGTTGCGCAGCCCGAAGGAGATCGTGACCGCGTCGAACACCCCGCCGGCGAACGGCAGCGTCAGCGCGTCGGCTCCGACCAGCGGCACATTGCGGTGCCGGCCGGCGCGCAGCATCCCCAGCGAGAAGTCAGCGGCCACGCACCACGCGCCGGCCCGGGCCAGCTCGACGGTGGACACGGCGGTACCCGCGGCGAGGTCCAGCACCCGCTGCCCCGCCACGGCGGCCACCGTGTTCCGGGTGCACCGCCGCCACCAGCGATCCTGGCCGAATGACAGCACCGTGTTGGTCAGGTCATAGCGGCGGGCCACCCCGTCGAACATCGCCGCGACATCCCGCGGGTCCTTGTCCAGCCCAGCTCTCGGCACAGCCCTCACCCTACGGTCGGTGGCTCTTCAAGTGCCGCCAACGCCCAGCGCGGCTGCCCGTAACCACCACCAACCCGCGGGCCTCGCTCGGATAGCCCGTCACATGCGGGCATGTGTCGAGCTCACGGGCGCACCGGCGGGTTTCAGTGCCGGTGATCGCATTATGGCGGGCATCGGGTAGGTGCCTGGGTCCGCGGCCGGGGAGAGGAACCGGCACTTGGCGGATACCTTGGGGGCGGGGGCCTACGCAGGGCCGGTAGGGGGCCGGCGCAACCACCAGACAGTGGGCGCCAGCACGGTCCAGAGCACCACGGTCGTGATCGCCGCTGGCACCAGACCGGTCACCCAGGTGCGCCCGGCGACCCGCACCTGCTCGGGATCAGCGTTGTCGTACTCGACCCGAACCAGCTGGCCCATCCGCAGCCCCGACGGGTAGGCCACGCCCTCCTCCGGGCTGTGCACCCGGCCGTCCGGGGCGGCGAACTGCACCACGGTCCGCTTCGCGGTCACCGCGAGCACCTGGGCCGTGGCGCGGGCGGTACGGGCGTCGATCCTGGCGTCATCCACCGCCGCTGCAGCGAGCACCAGCACGATGAGCCCGGTCAGCACCGCGGCTGCGGCGAGCAGCACCCACGACACCAGCCGGCGCAGATCCGGTCGGCGGGACCCGGTCACCGCAACGGTCATCGGGCCGAGGGTAGCCGCCGGCACGGTCGATCGACTCGCGCGCCGCAACATCCAGTATCCGGGGCGTCCTAATACGCTGACGGCGTGACCACCGCCCCGCTGACCGATCGGCTGGTTGTGCGCTCGCATCCGGTGCGGGGCGGCGTCGACCTGCTCGACCTGCTGCCCTCCCCGCGTGGGGTGCTGTCCTGGGTGCAGGCCGGTGAGGGGCTGGTGGCGTGGGGCGAGGTGGCCCGGGTGTGCACCGAGGGGCCGCACCGCTTCGCTCGCGCGCAGGACTGGTGGCAGTCCTTCTGCACCCAGCTGGACACCTATGACGAGGTGGAACTGCCCGGCAGCGGGCCGGTGGCCTTCACCAGTCTGGCTTTCGACGACTCCCCGGGCAGCTCGGTGCTGGTGGTGCCCCGGGTTGTGGTGGGTAGGCGGCAGGGCCTGACCTGGGTCACCGAGTTCGAGACCGGCGCCACCGTGACCGGGCCGGTGGTACCGGTGCGACGCCCGCGCGGCCTGCGCTATTTCGATGGTGAGCTGCCGGTGACCGCGTGGCGCGATGCGGTGGCCCGCGCGGTGGCGCGGATGCGCAACGGATCGGTGCCGGCGAAGGTGGTGCTCGCGCACGACCTGCTCGCCGTCGCCGACGAGCCGCTGGATCCCCGGTTCCTGCTGCACGGTCTGGCCGCCCGTTACCCGTCCTGCTGGACGTTCGCGGTGGACCAGCTGGTGGGTGCCACTCCCGAGTTGCTGCTGCGCCGGCGGGGCACCGACGTGCTGTCCCGGGTGCTGGCCGGGACCACCTGGCCGCATGACGGGACCGGCACCGAGGCGCTGGCCGGTGAGCTGCTCGGCTCGACCAAGGACCGCGATGAGCACCGCTACGCGGTGGACTCGCTGGCCCAGGCGCTGCGGCCGTTCTGCACCGACCTGGTGGTTCCCACCGCGCCCAGCGTGCTGCAGCTGCACAACGTGCTGCACCTGGCCACCGAGGTGCACGGGGTGCTGCACCCGACCGGCCCCCCGCTGCTCACCCTGGCTGATGCGCTGCACCCCACCGCCGCTGTCGGCGGTACCCCCACTCTCGACGCGGTCAGCACGATCGGGGAGCTGGAGGCGATGGACCGCGGACGCTACGCAGGCCCGGTCGGTTGGGTCGACGCCGCCGGGGACGGTGAGCTGGGCATCGCACTGCGGTGTGCCCAGGTCTCCGGCCAGTTCGCCCGGTTGTTCGCCGGCTGCGGGATCGTGGCCGGCTCCGATCCCGACTCCGAGGTCGCCGAGGCCGCGGCGAAACTGGTCCCGATCCGCGACGCCCTCGAAGGCATGGACTGACGCCTCGGTCGCTCAGCAGCGCCAGGTGCGGTCACTGACCAGGTCGTGAGTAGCGCTGGGCTCGACGACGAGACTGGCGACCAGCGGTATGCCGAGGAGATGCCCCGCCGCCACGAGACGTCTGGTGACGGCGCAGTCGGCGGCGCTCGGTCCGGTGTCTTTGAGATGGTTGTGGCTGAACACGACGCCTTCCGCGCCGAGGCGTAGAGCGTGGCGGAACACGCGGTCCGGACGGACGCTGACCCGGTCCCGGCTACCAGCTCCCACGATGATCTCCTGTCCGACTGATCCGTCGATCAGCGGCCACACGAGAGCGACCTCCACACCGAAGCCGTCGCCGATCAACCGGGCACGCTCCTCAATGGCATGCAGGTCGGGTAACCAGATGTCGATGGCAGTCACGGGATCCCCCGCAGGATCTCGACCGGCGCTAAGGCGCCGACCGCGTTGGCAAGCTTACGGTCGCTGGTGAGCAGCGACGTCCCCCGTTGCAGCGCACGATCCACCAGAACCGCGTCGAAGAAACGCAACGTGCACCGCATTGCGAGCTCGCCGGCGCGCTCCAAGGCATCCGCATCGGTGCCATGGATGGTGATCCCTAGATCATCAATCGATCGCACCGCAGCCCGATACTGCACGGCGCTGAGGTGGCCTTTAGACAGACCCTTGGTTCGCAGCACGTGACCGAGCTCGAAGCGCGTGCTGTCCACCGTCTCCAGCGCGACGGCACCGGCCAGGAAGTCCTGGCGCACCTCGCGGGCGTGCTCGAACCCGATCTGCGGGACGTACCACCGAAGGAAGATGGAGTATCGACGACAAAACGGTCAGCCACGAGGATCGTCCCGGAACCGGGATAACTCCTCGTCGATCCCGGTGACTCCCTGCATCTGTTCGCTGATCGCGTCCATCAACGCGATGATCTCCTCCGGCGTGCGGCGCCGGGGGACGGGGAGGGACTGCAGGTAGTCCTGACGCCGCGTTTCGAACACGACATCGACGAGCTGGCGTAGGGTCCGCAGCTCCGCGGCGTGGCGATCGAAAAGATCCTCGTCGACGCGTAGGTAGGACCACCGCACTCCGCTCGTGGCGCTCGCGTCACCGGCCCACAGCACGGCCCGGGCATCCTTGCGCGGGACATCGAGGTCCACCAATCCCTTAGTCTCGATGATCATACAGCTTCCATTGATCAGGCGAACCGCGAAGTCGGGGTAGTAATAGGCGAGATGTCCCCCGTCTCTGCGGTACTCCAGCGAGAAGCGCACTTCGCGGGCGAGCTTGGCGAAGGCGGCGACGTCGTCGCAGCGGTCGAGGAACCCACAGAACTGCACCTCGAAACCGCTATCACAGGGCTGAGCCGAGAACACCGACTTCTCGACGGCGGCGGTCTGTCGACTCCACAGGAACGGCCTCGTCCAGGACAACAGCAACGGCTTGGGCTCTGCGGCGGCGGTGCCGGCAGTCAGCGTCCGATCGTTGATCGCGTGGGCGAGTACTTGCAGGACTACTTCCCTGGCCGCCGGCTCGCGGAGTGCCTGGAGCACCAGCGGATCCCCGACGTCGACCGGGCCACCGAAGGCGCGGTGTTCGAGGTAGCCCTTCACCAGGGCGGCAAGCAGCGCGAACTGCCCGACCACCCGAGTCTGGCGGGCGAGTTCGTTGGCGAACCAGGCGATAACCGGTTCAGGCTGGTCGGCGGTGGGAAACTCGTACTCGGCACGCTCGATGATCTGCCCTGAGCGTAGATCCCGACCGGTGTAGTCGATGATCTCGCTCCGCAGTTCCTCAGCGAGCGGGATCTGACGGGCAGCAACGTCCTTGGGCCGTAACGAGACAAGCTCGACGACACTGCGGTGCAGGACCCGGGAAAGCTGCGGGATCTCGATGTCGTAGCGCAGGCGATCCGGCTCCACCGCGATCACCGACACCTCGGGATGCACCTCGTCCGCGGCTCGACGCTCCACCCGGAGACCCTCGTCGTCCAGTGCGGTGTCCCACAGCCGGCGAAACGCCTCGTGCTCGATGACGACCAGCTGCTCGTCCACACCTGACCCGGGCGGGGTCATCCGGCGCAACCCTCGGCCGAGCGTCTGCTCCGGAAGGATCTTCGCTTCCGCCGTATAGGGACGCAACGGCACGATGACGCTGACATTGCGAACATCCCAACCCTCGCGGAGCATCAGCACGCTCACGATGGCGCAGTACGGGTTGTCATCACGGTCGACCTCGCGTGCCGCGGTCCGCGCCTTTTCGAGATCGGTTCTCGCGATGTCGCCGCGGTGGGGGCCGGCCATGTTGACGTGAATGGTCAGTACCCGGCCGGCGAGGTCAGGCAGCGTCTCCAGGTGAGCCGCGATCTGGTCGGCCGACTTGGTGTCCTCGGCCATGACGAACAGCAGCGGCTTGCGGCCCGCGGGAGTGAGCGCATCCCGGAACTCTCGCCACTTGGCCACCCCAGCGCCGATCCGCTGCCGATATCGGACTGCCGCGTTGTTGCTCGTACTGTCAAGCCCGCCCGCGAGTTCCCCGATGATCGGGCGTTTGACGATACCGTCGTCGATCGCCTGCGAGAGCGGGTAATCAACCACCACGTCGTCGAAGAGCCGACCATCCTGGCCGCGGGGGGTCGCGGAGAAGTCGAGTTGCGCGGTAATTCCGCCATCCGCCAGTTCATGCAGCCGATACAGCGTCTGCCAGATCGTGAGCGGTTCGTTGGTGTCCCGCCGGATTGCATCGTGCACGTGGTGCGCTTCGTCGTTGACCACCAACACCCGGCCCCGCCGGGCCAGCCGGGTGAGCACCGGCTCGGCAGCGGCCGGATTGCGCGGCGGCGGAACACCGATCAGGGTCTCGATGGGGTTGGCGGGCTTCGGCGTGGGGCGTTCGTAGAGCGCTTGAATATTGCTCAGTACCAGCACTCCGGCCGCCGCCGGTAGGGGCTCGTCGCGTAAGCAGATGGCGAGGTCGAAGTCACCACGCCATTCCGGTGGCACAACGGGATCGTCACGGAAGATCGCGCCGTGCTCGAAGTCGGCGCGGAGGCGCTCGAATACGATCAGGTTGGGCGCGATGACCAGCGAGTTCGTCGTCAGCTCGGATTCTGTCTCGCGCAGCCGGTGAAAGTAGGACCAGGCGATCAGCAGGCTCATCACCTTCATCTTGCCGGAACCTGTGGCGGCCTTCACCACGTACCGGGGGTACCGCTGTCCTTCCACTGCCACCGGTCGGGATGCGAACTGAGCCGCCATGCCGGCCAGCGTTCGCCGCCGCGCGACCTCATAGAGGTAGATGACGGTCTCTGCCGCTTCGCGTTGCGAGAAGAAGTACCGGAACGGCTGACCGTCAGGGGTCTGGTGCTCGTCGAGAAACCAGTGTTCGAGCAGCCGCAGCGACGTCGCCGATGACCCAGGATAGCCGGTGCGACGCCACGCGCCGACATGCTCGCGGATACCCGCAACCAGAGGAGCGACGCTCTCTGGGCGGCTCGCGGGTATTTCGTAGGGGTTGTTCACTTCACCGATACCTCCACCGCCGTGGTGGTGTCGTTGCCGAAGATGTCCACGACCTTGACCAAGACCGTATAGCTCCCGGATTTGTCATAGTCATGGGTGGTGTTTCGCTCCAATGTCCGGTTAGCGCGGGTGCGGTAGGACTGCCACTGGTTGTGGAAGGTGTCGCCGTGGCCAGCGGCACCGTAGGTGAAGTCGACGGCCCAGTAGTCCACGTAGTCCGCCCAACCGCTGATCTTGCTGCGCACCGAGGCCGGCACGAGGTCCGGATTCGGCAGCACGAAGTCGGTGAGCGTCACGGTGAGACTTCTCTTCCGCACGGTCGTGGCCACTTCGAGGTAGGCGAGTTCGTGAAACACCACCTCGCCGGAATCCACGGCCCGCGGATCCATCACCTCGCGGGGAATCCGGCGCAATTGAAGGTCGATCCCGCGGACTCGAGCCTCATCCTGCACCAGCTCGTGCAACCCCATCTCGAACTCCCAGCCCAGCACGTCCAGCCCGGGATGACCCGCCGCCGCCGCTTCTTCCAGCGCCTCTTTGATCTCGCCGAAGCTCACCGCGGCATCGATCGCCCCGACGTGCACGGCGCGCCGCCCCTTGGTGCCGTGCACGTGCTGGAACTCCGCTGTCGGCGACGCGTCGTAGAGCTGCACCACGAAATCGAGATACGCCTGCACCTGCGGCCCGGTGGTGGCATCCTGCCACGCCTGCCGCTCATAACGCCCCAGGTTCGCGACCACGAACGGCGTGCACTGAGGGATGTCGAGCAGCCGCTTGCGCGTCGTGTGGATCGCAAATCGCCCGATATCAACGGCCACCCACCGGCGTTTCAGCCTCTCAGCGACCGCTGCGGTGGTACCGCTACCCACGAAGCAGTCGAGCACGATGGAGCCTTCATCCGACGACGACTTGATGATTCGCTCCAGCAATGCCTCCGGCTTCTGCGTGTCGTAGCCCAGCCGCTCCTTGGCTTGCGGATTAATAGGAAACAGATCGTCCCAAACATCGCCGAGCGGCATTCCTGGCATCTCGTCAAGGTAACGCTTCATGAAGATGCGCTTCTTCTTGTCTTTGGGATAGAAGAGGCGCCCTTGGTCGTGGAGTTTCTGCATCCGTTCCGGCGCATAGACCCATCCGTTCGGATGCGGCAGATACCCTTTCCGTGTATACTGAAGATTGGGGCGCGGACTGGGACTGCGAAGATCGCTTAATCGGTACCTACGGCCGTCATCTTCCGTGTAGATGTAGTGCGACTTGATGTAGCTCTCGTCATACGGCCGGAATTGCGGATTCCACAGGTGCTTCGCGGATTTCGAGAAACACAGGATCGATTCGTGGATCGTCCCGAAGTCCTTGGTATCCGAGTGGGCCGTCGTCCGCTGCCAGATGATCTCGGCGCGGAAGTTGTCGGCACCGAAGATCTCGTCGAGCAGCACCCGAGCCAGGTGGCTGACGTTGGGGGCGAGGTGCAGGAACAGTGAGCCCCGATCCGAAAGCAGTTCGCGGAGCAGCACCAGCTGCTCGTATAGCATCTGCAAGTAACTCTCGACGCCCTTGCCCCACGTGTCGCGGTACGCCTTCTCCTCCAGGACCGACGAGAGTTTGGCCAGATCCTGGTCGGCGCCGTCAGCGCCGTCGCCGACGGCGATGCGGACCTTGGTAATCCTGCCGTGAGTCGAACGGGGGGTCGATGTAGATGAGGTCGACCTGGCCGGCCAGCTCTTCGGCCAGCGAGGCCAGCATGTGAAGGTTGTCACCCCAGATCAGCTTGTTGCGCCAGCCGTCGTCGGGATCGCGGTCGAAGGAAAGCGTGTCGCGATCGGCGCGTGAGGCATTGACCGTCTCCACGACTTGCAGCGGCAAGCGCAGCCGCGGAACCTCCGCCACCTTGCCGTCCCACTCCAACCGAACTCCTGGCACGAGCGCCCTCCTCTCGATCGGCTTCAGATCGTCTCACGGAGGTCTGACGATGATGAAGTTCCGCTCGCAACCTGTGGACAACTCGGGATGCACCTCGCCCGTGGCTCGACGCTGTGCACCGACCGGCGCGCTCGACGTCGGTTGATCAGTGGTGTCCGGTCGGCCGCCAGGAGCTGGCACCAGCGGCCGGCCGGAGATGGAGGGATCGCCAATGCCGGATCGCGGCGCAGGCACCAGCCACACCGGCAGTGCCTCGCAGGTCGGGCACGCGCGTCCGGTGGGCCGGGCGCCGGTGTCCGACGACCACGGCAGCTGACGACCGCACACTGCGATCAGGACGCCGATCTGATCCGCGCCGTGCTGCGCGAGCAGGTGACTGCGCTGATCCCGTGCGGAGTGCGCCCAGCGGTGAGGCGTGCGCACCGCGACCCTCGCATGCCGACGGTGGACCCGGCACAGCGCCACGTAGCGCGCGCAACCGGCATCGGTGACCGTCACCCGCCGCACCCCACACGACTCGGGGTCCGGCTCATCCAGGGTCAGCAGTCCAGCGCTGACCAGCCTGTCCAGGGCGGCTGCCACATAGTCGGGTACCCGGCGACCGGAGTCGAGCCAGCAGCCCGGCAGGCTCGCCACCCCACCCTCATGGGCTCTGCGCAGGGTGATCCACACCGCTATCTCGGGCTCCGCTGCGTGATCACTCAGCGACCGGCCAGTCGCGGTGAGCCCAGCACAGTCTCCCCGGCCGCCAGTCGAGACCGGTTCGTTCCTGAAGGCTCTCCGCGCTAACATCAGCAGACTCCTGACAGTAGACATGACACCGTCCAACGTGAAATGTTTCAGCTAATATGCAACGTATCGGAGATCGCGGCGTGTGTCCAACAGGCTCGTCTCGATTCGCCGTCCGGGAACAGCTCGTCAAGCAAGGAGGTACGGACATGTCACGCGGCCCTGGGCCGACCGTCCGGGCCCGGCGGTTACGCCGAGAGCTCAAGCGGCTGCGCAACGACGCCACGCTGAACGTGGACGAGGCGGGCAAGCGGGCCGGCCTGTCCGGACCGACGGTCAGCCGTATCGAGAGCGGCAAGCGCGGGATGACCGTCGACGAGGTGGAGAAGCTGCTCGACACCTATCAGGTGCCGGTGCCCGAGCAGCGGGAGTACCTGGAGATGGCCGAACGCGCCGCCGAAAAGGGCTGGTGGCAGGCATACGGCTCGACGCTGACCGACGCCACCCAGACCCAGATCGCCCTGGAGGAGGACGCCACCACGATCACCAACTTCGAGCCGGTCGTGGTGCCGGGCCTGTTGCAGACCGCCGCCTACGCGCGGGCGATCATCAGCACTGGCTGGACACAGACGACGAGAGAGGTGGAAACCAAGGTCGCGGCTCGGATGGCCCGGCAAACGATCCTCACCAAGCCCGACCCACCACAGTTGGTCGCCATCCTCGACGAAGGCGTGCTGCACCGCGAGGTCGGTGATCGCGGCATCATGGCCCGCCAGCTCCGGCAGCTGGTCGACCTCGCCACCGCTCAGCCCAACGTGACCGTCCTGGTGATCCCGTTCACCGCCGGTGCCCACGCCGCGACCGAGGGCTCATTCGCGATCATGGAGTTCGGGGTGGAACCGGGCGCGGTGCTGCTGGAGGGCAAGACCGCCGACCTGTTCCTGGAGGAGGACGACGAGATCACCGCTTACCAGGACACCGTGGGTAGACTGACCCGGTCGGCCCTCGGGGCCGGCGACTCGGTCGCACTGATCGAGCAGGTGCTCAGGGAGATGGCATGAACAGCGACCTACGCCCGGGCCCGGGCGCGATGAACCCCTCCCCGACCGGGTGGCGCAAGAGCAGCCACAGCTCCGTCAACGCCAACTGCGTCGAGATCGATCTCGAACCCGACCTCGTCCACATCCGGGACAGCAAAGCCCACGGCACCGGCCCCACGATCACCGTGCCCCGCCACCAGTGGGCCACCCTGCTCCCCGAGATCACCGCCACCCCATAACGCCGTGATCGGCCAGGGACCCCTTGGTCCCTGGGAGGTTGATACTCGAGCAGAATTCCGGGGGACGTCTACCGTTGTGGTCGACTACTACCTCGCAGCGACAGCCCTGCGTGCGCCGAGCGCGATACCAGAGCTGCTCGGGCAGCGTCGGACAGCCCTGGTGTCGCGCTCGGCGACAGGAGAGCGGCCGAGCAGGCACTGTCCGCAGGGCGGCGTCAGGCCGTAGCCCGGCTCAGGTCGGGTTTGCCGCGTTACCGGTCAGGGTGACCCGCGCCTCGGCGGTCCGAGGCTCGCCTCATCAGCTGAGTGGTGCCCGTGGGCCGTGAACTCCACAGCAGCGACATCATCCATAGCGGAGATGTCGCTGCTGTGGAGTTCGGCGAGACCCGGATGATCACGGGCAACCGTAGCGCGAGCGCCTCCTCGGAGAGCATTCGAGGGTCGGAAATCGGTCCGAGCAGCGCTGTCTCCTAGCACGTGTTCCACCTGGAAATCACCGAAAAGCCAGGTGAGCGACGGCGATAGCATCGGGCTGGTGACCACATCGCCGCCCCAGCATGCCACCGCGGTCCGCCCGTCGTGGCGAGAACTCCCGCAAGAGCTTCGTGACGGTCTTGCCGACCGGGTTGGTGCCATCGCCACTGCGACCACCCAGACGGGTGGTTTCACCCCCGGCCTCGCTGTCCGGCTGCAACTCACCGACGGGCAACGGGTGTTTGCCAAGGGCATCCGATCTGATCATGTACTGGCCGGCAAATACCGGGTGGAGGCCGTCACCGCCCGCCGGCTTCCGGGGGCCACGCCGGCACCGCGGCTGCGGTGGGATGGCGACATCGCAGGCTGGGTCGTGCTCGTCTTCGACGACATCGACGGTAGGCATGCGGAGTTGTCGCCGGGCTCCCCCGATACCGGCCCCGTGGTAGCCACCATCGCCCGCCTCGCTGCGCTGCTCACCCCGTGCCCGGTTCCTGATGCGCCACCCGCCACGGTCGAGCTCGCCGAGGTCGTTCACGGCTGGGGTGAACTCGCCGCGCAACCCCCGGACGACCTGGACGACTGGACCCGCCGTCACCTGGATGACCTCGCTGCCCTGGAAACCCGATGGTTGGCCACGGCTGAGGGCAAGACCCTGCTGCACGGCGACATCAACCAGTCGAACCTGCTGATCGACTGCAACGGGCTGGTCACCCTCATCGACTGGGCCCAGCCGGTCTGCGGAGCCGCCTGGATCGACGTGGCCGACCTGGTGCCTCATCTCATCCTCGCCGGTCACGACCCCACCAACGCCGAGCACGCGGTGTCCGGCGTACCCGCCTGGCGCGACACCGACCCCGCAGCGATCACCAGCTACGCCGCTGCCTTCGCCGGGTATTGGGCGCGTAATTCCCGCCTTCCCGCCCCACCCGGCGTCCCCCACCTCCGCGGCCACCAGGCTCGCGCCGCCCAAGCCGCCATCGCGTGGACGAGGTTTCGCACCGGCTGGTCATAGTCGCCCAGCAAGACAAGGCGCATCGCCGGCAGTTCTGCCGTTCGTCGGGTGCTGGCTCAGCCTGGGGAGGCAGCCGGGCGGGTCGGGCTGAACAGCCATGCCTGGGCGACGTCGTCGACCTGCTTGCCGGAGACTCGCTCCACAACGGCCAGGAAGTCTTCCACTGAGCCGTTGCCGTTGCGCCGCTCGGCGGTCCAGGCACGCAGCGCGGCGAAGAAGTCCTCGTCGCCTACCGTCGCCCGCAACGCTTGTAGCGCCATCGCGCCGCGCGAGTAGACCGGGCCGTCGAGCACCCGGGCGGCGCCGGGGTCACCCGGCGGGATCCGCCAGAAGTCGGCGTCAGCCGGGAGCCGTGCATAGCGCCCCGCTGCGGCCTGCTGCGCGCTTTTGCCACCGTTGCGCTCGGCGTAGAGCCACTCGGCGTAGGTGGCAAAGCCTTCGTTGAGCCAGATGTCGCGCCATTGGTGCACCGAGACACTGTCCCCGAACCACTGATGGCTCAGCTCGTGCACCACCACCGAGATGTCGGGTTCGCCGCCGCTGAAGAACACCGACCCGTAGACCGGGCGGGTCTGGGTCTCCAGCGCGAAACCCATGGTGGGGGCATCGGGCACCACGCCACCGAGCTGGTCGAACGGGTAGGGGCCGAACAGCCCGGCCAGGAAACTGATGATCTCGGGGGTCCGCTCCACCGAGTCCCGAGCCGCCTTCGCGACCTGTGGGTCGAGTCCCTGGGCGTAGGCGGCCAAATAGGAACCGACCGGGCTGTCCCGACGGACGATGTCGTACTGGCCGATCGCGACGAACGCCAGGTAGGTGGCCATCGGCTCCTTGGACTGCCAGCGCCACCGCTCCCAGCCCGGGTCGACCGGTTCCGGTCCACCGAGCAGGACGCCATTGGAGATCACTTCCACGCCGGCGGGCACGGTCGCGGTGACCGCTACGGTCGCCTTGTCCGAGGGATGATCGTTGGACGGGTACCACCAGGCGGCGCTGTCCGGCTCACCCACCGCGACCGCGCCGTCGGCGGTGCGCACCCAGGCATCGGCGAGACCTCCGGCGGCTGAGATCTTCGACGGCACCCCGGAGTAGCTCACCCGCACGATCATCGGCCGGCCGGCCGGCACCGGCTGGGCCGGGGTGACCTGCAGCTCGCCACCGTCCTGGTGGCTCTGGGCCGGCTGATCATCGACCGTGACGGCCGAGACGGCCAGCCTCAGGTCGAGGTTGAACCGGGACAGCGGCTCCGTGGCCTGGGCGGTGACCGTGGTGTTGCCCTCCAGCCGGTCGGTCGCCGGGTCGTAGCGGATCTGGATGTCGTATGCGGTGACGTCGTAGCCGCCGTTTCCGGCGCGCGGGAAGTAGGGGTCGCCGATGCCCTCGGCGCCGGCCACCGGCTTCCGAGTGTCCGCGGCCCGGCCGGGAACGCTGGGCCCGGCAGACTCATCAGCGGAGCGCCACGGGTACACAATCACCGCGACCCCCACGAGCAGCGCCACCACCAGCCCGATCAACACCCGGATACGCACGGCCCACCTCCTCCCTGGAATGCGACCCTAGGCCCTCGATCCCGCCCAGCGGACACCGCCACCGCGGCCCGGATCCGCTCGTGCAAGGCACGCAGCGCGGCCCGTTGGGTGCGCACCTCGAGCACTCGTACCCCCGGGGACGGCGACAGCGCCGCAGCCAGCTCGGTGGGCGGCAGCTGAATGTGCGGCACGTGGTGGGCCGCGCACAGCGCCGCCAGGTCGGTGCCCTGCGGGGTGCCGAAGATCCGCTCGAAGGCGCCGGCGTGCTCCGGGGCGCCCTGTTCGAGCAGCCCGAAGATGCCGCCGCCGTCGTCGTTGATGACCACCACGGTCAGGTCCGGGCGGGGCTCGTCCGGGCCGGCCAGCAGCCCGTTGGCGTCGTGCAGGAAGGTGAGGTCGCCGACCAGGGCGTAGCTCGGTCCGCCGTGGGCCAGGGCCGCCCCGGTGGCGGTGGCGATCGTCCCGTCGATGCCGGCGACGCCCCGGTTGGCCAGCACGGTCAGCCCGCGCCGCGGCCGGGCGGCCAGCGACACGTCCCGGATCGGGTTGGACGCGCCGAGCAGCAGCAGCGCACCATCGGCCAGCGCGGGCAGCATCAGCTGGGCCACCCCCAGGCCGGTGGCGTGCGGGTGGCGCTGCACTGTGCAGCTGACCGCCGCGGCGGCCCGGGCGTCGGCCTGCTGCCAGCGTCGCAGCCACCCCGGGTCGGGCCGGCCGGTGCAGCGCAGCGCGGTGCCCACCGCGACCGCGGTGCCCGCCACATCCGTCCACTCCGGACGGTCGGTGAGCACGGTGACCGCTGTCGACGGGTCGGCCAGCAGCCGTTGCACCGACCGGTGCAGGGTGGGCCGGCCGAGCACCAGCACCTGCTCGGGCCACAGCTGCTCAAGCACCGGTGAGCCCAGCAGCCACGGCCCGGCCGCCAGGGCGTCGGGCCAGCTGGGCGCGGTGGGCTCGGCGATCAGCGGCAGCCCGGGTGGGGCGGGTCCGGCGCCGTGGCCGGCGATCACCAGGGTGGGTCGACCCAGGTCCAGCTGCACCTCGGCCCGGATCGGCGGTGCGGCGGGCACCACGGTCCACGGCGCGCCGGTTGGCCGCTCTTCAAGAGCCACCAACCGGCCGGTTGGTGGCTCTTGAAGAGCCCGCAACGGGTCCGGCTCCGACCGGGGCACCAGCGGCTCGCGAAACGCCACGTTGAGGTGCACCGGCCCCGACCCGCCGCCCAGCGCACCCCGCGCGGCCGCCACCGCCCGATCCACGGTGGACCGCCAGAGTCCCTGCTGCACCCGGTGCGGCGGCGCTGCCAGCGACGGCACCCCGTCCGACGGCACCCCGTCCGAGGGCACCCCGTGCGATGGTGCCGTCAGCGACGGCGCCGCCCGCACCGCGGTGCCGAACAGGCCGGCTTGGTGCACCGTCTGGTTGGCCCCCGTGCCGACCAGCTCGGCCGGCCGATCGGCGGTGACCGCCAGCAGTGGGATCCCGGCGTGGTGGGCCTCCAGCACCGCCGGGTGCAGGTTCGCCGCCGCGGTGCCCGACGTGCACACCACCGGCACCGGCACCCCGGACCGCAGCGCCATGCCCAGCGCCAGGAACGCCGCCGAGCGCTCGTCGATCCGGACGTGCAGGGTCAGCCGCCCGGCCTGCTCGGCGGCGTACAGGGCGAACGACAGTGGCGCATTCCGCGACCCCGGGCACAGCACGGCGTGCCGCACCCCGCACCGCACCAGCTCGTCGACCAGCACGGTGGCCAGCGCAATGGACGGGTTCACGATCAGTAGCGCAGGCCGATCAGATGCTCGGCGCCGTCATCGCTGGCGACGCTGGAGAACAGCGTCACCGGGCCCGCGGGAACGTTCTCGCACAGCCACGAACGCCGCGGATCACCCACCGTGAACTGGCCCTTACAGAAAGTCCGGGTGCTGGCGTCGTCAGTCAGCTGCCATTGCCCGCGCAGATCGGGTCGGGGGCCGATCGTCTCGACGTCGATGGCGATGGTCCCACCGGGGAAGAGCCTGGCCTGGACCACGCAGGTGACGGTACCCGGGCACCGCATCGTCACCTCGGTCTCCGCCGCCGAGGCGCCCCCGGCGGGGGCGAGGAGCGCGACTCCCAAGACGCCCGCGACGACCAGCATCCTGCGCAGCTGCATGTGGTTTGACCTCCCGATGTGGTGATCCGGAATCAGGCACGAGGCGCCGCGATCAGCGCGGTCGTCTCCATGGGCAGCTCAGCGATCCGTTCGATGTCCAGGCCGGCCCGGTGCAATAGTGCCCTGAATCCGTCCAGGGTGCGGTGCCGGCCGCCGTTGGTCATCAACAGGTGCAGGTCCCACAGCGCGGGCAGCACGGTGGAGTCCCCCTCCACCACGAGGCGTTCGAGGATCAGCAGCCGCGACGAGGAGCCCGCCATCGCGTGGCGGCAGTTCTCGAATACGCCGACGACTGCGTCGTCGTCCCAGCCGGCCAGTACCCGGCAGAGCAGGTAGACGTCCCCACCAGCAGGGACGGCGGTGAGCATGTCGCCGCCGACCAGGCCGACCCGGTCCAGCCCGATCGTGGCAGCCAGGTTCTCGCGAGCAACCGGAATCACGTGCTCGCGGTCGATCAACGTGCCGCGGGCGTCCGGGGTGGCGTCCAGGATCGCGGTGAGTAGGTGCCCGCCGCCGCCCCCGACGTCCACCACCATCTTGCCGCCGGAGAAGTCGAAGATCTCCGGCACGTGATCGAAGAACAGATTGCCGGCGTTCATGGCGCGCTGGAATCGCTCGGAGATATCCGAATCCTGACTGAGATAAGTGTAGAGCGGCCGGCCGTAGGCCAGCTCGAAACCCGAGCTCGCCGTGCTGATGGCTTTGTGCGCATGGCCCCAGGCGGTATAGAATTCCTCACCGTAGAGCAGGCACATGTCACGCAACGACTGGGGCCGATCGAGCAGCGCGATGGTCACCGCGGTGTTCCGGTAACCGGTCCGCTCATTTCCCGCGAAAACTCCCATGGCCACCAGAAGTCGCATCAGGCGGTGAATGCCCTCCGCCGATGACCCCGTCGACTCGGCGAGCTCACTACTCGTGGTCCGACCGGCTTCGATGTGATCCGGAAGTCCGAGTTTGACCGCCGTGTAAACGGCCTGAGCACGCCACCCACCCGTGATCAGCTCGATCACATCCCCGGCCGCCTGCAGGTCGAGCGTCATTCGGCCCCCAGCATTCGTCACCCGAACGAAGTTACCCGAGCGAATCGTGGCGCGCTTCACATATATAGCGTCCCCCGGGCGACGACGACAGCGGCCCCCGCCACCTCGACCGCCTCGATCCGTTCCGATGTCCCCTCGGCCTTGGCGTGCATCGTCGAGGGACGGCCGATCTCGACACCTTGGCGAATCTCGATCCACTGCCCGAAGGGGATCAGACCGTGCCGGGCGAGGTGCACCGCGAGCGCACCGGCGGCCGAGCCCGTGGCCGCGTCCTCCACCACGCCGTAGGCAGGCGAGAACATGCGCAACCGCCAGTGCGAGCCCGAACCCGCAAAGCAGTTGGCCGCCATGTCGGGCAGCGTGGCAAGGATCCGCTGGTCGGGCCGCAGGCGCGACAGCGCAGCCACATCGTCGAGCCCGACGAACGCGTGCCGCGGCCCGTTACGGTAGATCTCGACCGGCAGGGTGGACGTCACCAACCCGAGCCCGGAGAGCAGTGCCTCCAGGCGATCGTAAGGCTCCCAGGTGGGGACCGGTTGCCACATGCGGGCCGAGCGGATCCGTCCACCGTCGACCCGGTCGAGAACGAACGGCACGGTGCCCATAGCGGTTTCCATGTGCAGCCGGTCGGTGGTGGTCGACTCGCCGAGCACGATGGCGGTGCCCAGAGTCGGATGCCCGGCGAACGGCAACTCGTTGACCGGGGTGAAGATGCGGACCCGCACATCTCCGTCGCTCTCCGCGGGGAGCACGAACGTCGTCTCCGACAGGTGCATCTCGCGCGCGATCCGCTGCATGACCTCGGCGGGAATGCCGGCCGCCGCCAAGAAGACGGCCACCGGGTTGCCTTCCAGCGGGATGTCGGTGAAGACGTCGGCCACCACGTACTCGTGCGCGCTCATGGTTGCTGAGGAGACGACCACCGGTCCGAGATAGCTCGGGCTTACCGGTGCAGCTGCTGGGAGAGATCCCGGTCGGTCTGCTCGAACGCGTCAGCCGCGCTGTGCAGGTAGGTGTTCATGCCTTCCAGGCCATCGATCGTCTTACGGGCGCCTTGGTGGAACTCCTCGTAGGATGCCTGGAACTGCTTGCTGGAGGCGTCGGTGACGTATCCGCCGTCGACCAGCTGGTCGACCTGGCGCTTGAGCTGGTCCAAGCGGCTCTCGATGTCGTTCTTACCGGCCTGGAGCTGCTTGCCGGCGGCTCGCATCTCCTCGTAGGTGACATTGACATTCGGCATGCGGAAGTCTCCTCACTGTCTGGCACAGATACTGTGTGTCACGCAACGATTGGCGACGGTGAGTATGCCTGAACCCGCCCACCCGCCGCTGGGCAACCCGGATCACTGCGGGCCGAACCCCGGCCGGAGCAGCCTTGGCCGTCGTCGGTGACCGGCTGTCCTATGCTTGCCCGCCGGTGTGCGGCTGGACCTCATGGTAGGAGAAGTCCTTGGGTGACCATCTGAAGGTCGATGTGACGTTGATCCGGACCACCGGTCGGGGGCTCGGCCAGATCAAAGAAGCCCTCCAGCACGCTGATGCCGGTAAGCCGGGGCGTGGCGTGCTGGGCTGCGGCAAGCTGGCCGACGCGATGGACGAGTTCGTGGACAACTGGAAGATCCACCGCCGCAAGCTCGTCGAGGCGGTGCAGGCGCACGAGCAGATGGCTCTGGCCAGCGCCGATGCCTATGAGCAGACCGACACCGGGCTCGCCAAGGAGCTGACCAAGCACTCCGCCCCGGGCCAGGCCCGGGCTGCGTCGTGAGCCGTCGGCCCACCGACTGGGCACCGTTGACCGGTGCCGACCCGGTCCCCGGTGACCCCGATGAGATCGAGCGGGTCGCCAGGTCGCTGGTCGACATGGCCCAGGAGATCACCCGCCAGGCCGGCAACCTGCGGACATTGTCCACCGCCGAGGGCTGGGACGCCGACGCCGGCCGCACCTTCGCCGACTCCGCCCGCGACCTCGCCGGGCAGCTCACGAAAGCGCACGGACGATACGCCACCGCCGGCGGCGCCCTGCAGCGTTACGCCCCCGAGCTGCGCCACGCCCAATCTGTGGCTGATGACGCCTTGGCCGACGCCAAGGCAGCCCAGCACACCGTCAACGCCAACCAGCCATCGATCCACCCACTCGCGGGCCCACCCACCCCGGAGGAAGCGACCGCGCAGCGGCACCGCCAGTACGCCTACGACGAGGGCATCAGCGCCCTGCACGCAGCGCAACGCAAGCTCACCGAGGCCACCCAGCACCGCGACGAGCATGCCGGCCGGGCTACCCGAGCGATCAACGACAGCATCGACGACGACGGGCTCAAGGACTCCCGGTGGGACAAGTTCAAGAACTGGGTCCACGAGCACGCCGACCTGCTCAAGGCCATCGCCGAGATCGCCCAGATCGTCGCCACCGTCCTGGGCACACTCGCGCTGATCGTCTCCTTCATCCCGGTGCTCAACTTCCTGACACCGGCCCTGCTCGTGCTGGCGACGCTGGCCTCCGGAGTGGCTCTGGTCTGCCACCTCATGCTCGCTATGGCCGGCGAGGGCTCCTGGCTCGACGTCGCGGTGGACGTGTTCGCCGTGGTCACCCTCGGCTTCGGAGCCAAAGCCGCGATGGCGAGGCCGGTGAAGAACCTGGCGAAGTGCGGCGATCCCATCGATGTCGCGGCGGGCCGGGTGATACTGACGCAGACCGATGTCGAGTTGGCGGGGGTGCTGGCGCTGGTCTTGGACCGCACGCACCTGTCCTCCTACCGGCAGGGTCGCTGGTTCGGTCCGTCCTGGGCGTCCACGCTGGACCAACGGCTGGAGATCGACGGGACCGGGGTGTGCTTCACCGCCGAGGACGGCATGCTGCTGGTGTACCCCGTGCCGGGCGACGGGGCTGCGGTGCTGCCGGTGGCCGGGCCGCGTTGGCCGCTGCACCGCAACGACGACGGTGGCTACACCATCACCGACCCGCACAGCGGTCGCACCCTGCACTTCGCCGTGGTCGGCGCCGACCAGCCGGCGGTGTTGCCGTTGCGGACGATCACCGAACGGGGCACCGACCGCATCGACCTCGAGTACGACCAGCGCGGGACACTCACCGAGGTCCGGCACAGCGGCGGGTACCGGATCGGGGTGCAGACCAGCGCGGGGCGGATCACCGCCCTGCACCTGCGTGATGCCGACCGCGACACCGATCCGGTCCTGGTGCGCTACGGCTATGACGAGCGCGGCCGGCTCACCGCCGTGACCGACTCCTCCGGTATCGCGTTGCGGTTCGACTACGACGACGCCGGCCGGCTCACCGGCTGGCAGGACCGCAACGACGTCGCGTACCGCTACACCTACGACGACCTCGGCCGCTGTGTGCGCACCTCGGGCGCCGGCGGGTTCATGAACGGCAGTCTCGACTACGACGTCACGAACCGGGTCACGGTGTACACCGACTCGCTCGGTCACCGGACCGCCTACCACCTCAACGAGTTCGACCAGGTGATCAAGGAGGTCGATCCGCTGGGCGGGGCGACCTGCTCGGTGTGGGACCGCTACGACCGGTTGCTGGCCCGCACCGACCCGCTCGGGCGGACCACCCGCTACACCTACGACCAGGCCGGTGACCTGCTGGAGATCACCCGCCCGGACGGTAGCCGACCCGTCGCCCAGTACAACGACCTGCACCTGCCGGTGGCGGTCACCGATCCTGGCGGGGCGACTTGGCGCTACAGCTACGACGAGTTCGGCAACGTCACCGCCGTCACCGACCCGCTGGGTGCGACCACCGGTTACACCTACGGCGAGCGGGGCCATCTCAGCGCCGTCACCGACGCGTTAGGGCACGTCCGCCGGGTGCAGACCGACGCCGCCGGGTTACCGGTCGCCGTCACCGACCCGCTCGGTGCCACCACGCACTACGCCCGCGACGCGTTCGGGCGGCTCAGCGCCGTCACCGACCCGGTGGGTGGGGTGACCCGGTTGGGCTGGACCACTGAGGGCAAGCCGGCCTGGCGCAGTCTGCCCGACGGGGCGACCGAGCGCTGGAGCTACGACGGTGAGGGCAACCTCGTCGAGCACGTCGACGCCCTCGGGCAGGTCACCCGCACCGAGATCGGCCCCTTCGACCTGGCCACTGCCGAGACCGGGCCCGACGGCGCTCGGCTGGAGTTCGCCTACGACACCGAGCTGCGCCTGGTCAGCGTCACCAACCCGCAGGGCCTGGTCTGGCGTTATGACTACGACCCGGCCGGAAACCTCGTCGCGGAGACCGACTTCAACCACCGCGAGCTGCGCTACGTCCACGACGCCGCCGGCCAGCTCACCGAGCGCACCAACGGCGCCGGGCAGACCACCCGTTTCGTCCGGGATCTGCTGGGCAACGTGGTCGAGCAACGATCCGCCGACGCCGTCGCCACGTTCACCTACGACGTCACCGGCCGGATGGTGCGCACGACCAATGCCGACGCCGAGGTCGTCTTCAACCGTGACGTGGTCGGCCGGGTCCTTACCGAGACGTGCAACGGCCGCACCGTCACCTCCGGCTATGACGCCCTCGGTCGGCGCACCCACCGCTGCACCCCCTCCGGGGCGGAAAGCGTGTGGGAGTACGGCGCAACCGAGGCACCCGTCGCCCTGCACACCGCCGGACGCACGCTGCGCTTCGACTACGACCCCGCCGGCCGGGAGATCCAGCGCAACCTCGACGCCGGCGCGGTGCTCGCTCAGACCTGGGACGCCAACCACCGGCTGACCTCCCAGACCCTCACCACCGGTGGGCCGGCGTCGGCCCAGCAATCGCGGCTGGTGCAGCGCCGGTCCTACGGCTACCGGCAAGACGGCCACGTCACCACCATCGCCGACCACCTGTCCGGCCTGCGCCGCTTCGACCTCGACCCGACCGGCCGGGTCACCGCCGTGCACGGCACCGGATGGGCCGAGCGCTACGCCTACGACCCAGCCGGCAACATCACCGACGCAACCTGGCCGACCCTGCACACCGACTCACCCGACGCCGACGCTCGAGGCGAACGCGAGTACTCCGGTACCCTGATTCGCCGCGCCGGCACCATCCGCTACCAGCACGACGCCCAGGGCCGGGTCACCCTGCGCCAGCAGAAACGCCTCTCCGCCAAGCCCCACACCTGGCACTACACCTGGAACGCCGACGACCGCCTGACCGGCGTCACCACCCCCGACGGCACCCACTGGCGCTACCACTACGACCCACTGGGCCGCCGCATCGCCAAACAACGCCTAGGGTTTGACGGGGTGAGCGTCGCCGAACAGGTCGACTTCACCTGGGACGGCACAGTCCTCGCCGAACAGACCCACACCACCGGACCGGACGACCCCGCCCGCACCACCGTCTGGGAGTGGGAACCTGACAGCTTCCGCCCCCTCACCCAGACCGAACGCACCCCACTGCGCGACGCCCCCCAAGAATGGGTCGACGAGCAGTTCTACGCGATCATCACCGATCTGGTCGGCACCCCCACCGAGATGCTCAACCCCGACGGCACTCTCGTCTGGCATCCCCGCACCACGCTCTGGGGCACCGCCGCCGTCCCCATCTCAGCCGGCGCCTCCTGCCCGCTCCGCTTCCCCGGCCAATACCACGACCCCGAAACCGGCCTCAACTACAACTACCACCGCTACTACGACCCAGCTGGTGGCCGATACGGGAGCAGCGACCCCCTCGGCCTCGACGGCGGACCCAATCCCCAGTCCTACGTCACCAACCCCACTACCTGGCTCGACCCACTCGGACTCACACCGTGCCTGGATCAATTGGCCGCCAACGCCAACAAGACGCACGAGGGCGACCTGACAGCGGCGGGCCGTGCCCTACAAAAGAAACTGGGCCGCCCAGGAGAGGCTCCGAAGTGGTCAGATCACGTACCGACGAACGGCAGCCCGGAGGGATACAGCGCCTCCGGGAGAAATTTCGTCGAGGAACTTCTGACTAATCCTAAGACTTCTGTTGGAACCGAGACAGGGCGCAACCTGGCCGGCAAGTGGGATACGCTGCTGGCCTACAGGTCGCCGAGTGGAATCGGCGCTCGCTTCGAGCAAGGCGGAGACTTCGTGGGATTCGTGACATGACAAGAGTGGTCTTCTCCGGCTGCGAGTTCGATGTCGTCTCTGCGTCCAATATCGGAGACGACTCCGAAACTATGGAATTTCGGAAGATGGACGGCAGCTCAGATATCGTCATTGCTATCACCCAATTTGGGGAGTACGGCTCTTCGGACGTTTCGATCATCGTATTTAATGAAATCAGCTTAGATGTCGTAGAGCAGGCGATAGACTATGCCCGCCGATGTTTCGGCATCCCCGCGAGAGACAAGAAATAGCGACCGTCATGGTTCCCCGCTCGAATTAGCAGATTCCGATGATCCTTCCCGATGGAGGAAGCGTGACGAACGCCAGCAAGTATCCGCGCGATTGGGGTCCTCATTTATGGGAGATCTCAGGATCTTTGCGTACCCGGCTGTTCCGGTGCGACGGACAAACGGGAGAGGAGGTGGATTCCGAGAAGAATGCAGTGAACTCTGCGATGGTTTCCGGCGCGGTGACCGGCCAGATTGAGCGCTTTGCGCCGCAGATGGGCTTGGGCTCGGGAGATGGCGCCAACGGGACGACGAGTAGCGCGATCGAGTGTGGGTCCGTCAAGCCGGGCTTCACCCGGAAGGCGGGATCGTTCCGGCGGCAGGCACTGCCGCGTGGAGTGCGGGGCCCGGGGAGGTGAGCGACCCGATGATCAACAGTGCCAATGGTGTAGCCGACAAGACGGGGCCGGTCGGGTGGTCGTTGTTGTTGCCACCCGGGTGGTGGCATATCCCGCTGGATGAGCGCCGTGGGCAGTCCGTCGCGGCGCTGCTGGACCGCCAGCTGGCCTCGTTGCCGCGGGACCGGGTCGCCACGCTGCGCCGGGAGCTGGACGGGGAGCTGACCCGGCAGGTCGAGCGGGCGGTCGCCAACGGCGCGGTGGAGATGTACCTGCACGTCGACCTGCTGCGGGGTCTGCCGGTGGCAGCGTCCTGCCTGGTCACGGTGGTGGCGACCGGTGCGGCGACGGCGCTGCCCGCCGCTGAGCTGGCGGCGTTGCTGGGGGACCGGCCGGACGACGAGGTGGGCGTGCTGGAGGTGGCCGGGGCACCGGCTGCGCGGGTGCGGCGCCGGGAACCGGTCACCGGCGACCTGCCCACCGGGGAGCTCGCGGTCACCCGCCTGCAGGTGTACGTGCCGGTGCCGGGCACGTCGGAGATGCTGCTGCTGTCCTTCAGCACCCCGATAGACCCGATCGCCGACGCGATGGTGGCGCTGTTCGACGCGATCGCCGGATCACTGCAGTGGCGGCAGGCGTGACCGCGCTGCGGCTGGTCCAGCGCTACCGGGAGCCGGTGTCGGCGGAGGTCGCCGAGATCCGGGACCACGTCGCCTACGGCTGGCTGGTCACCGGGCACACCCGGACCACGGTGGTCATCGCGTCCACGATCTTCGTCGACCTGGTGACCGCCGGCACCTGGATCACCGCGGTTGATGAGTTGGCCCGTTCAGTGGCCCCTGAGCAGATCTCGGGAAGGAAACGATGAACGACGCAGGGGGGCGCTGGTGGGAGGTTCGGGACGAGACCCAGCCGGACCACAGCGGTGATCCCGAGCTGGTGCCGAACAGCTCAGGGCGCACCCGGCCGGAACGGTCCCTGTCCGCCGGTGTCGACCTCGCCGACATGCCCCGGCATCCGGCCCGGGCGTTGCTGTGGCCGGTGGTGTCCGTGGTCGCGGCTGTCGCGCTCATCCTGTCGGTCGGCTACGTCGTGTCGGTGAGCAAGCCCACCTCCTCGAGTAGCGCCCTCCCTGCGCAACCGGTCGACCGCCCTGAGGTGGCTGCCGGGCCGAACCAACCATCCGGACCTGCGGCGCAGTTGGGCGCACCACCGGCCGTTGACGGCGGTGCGCCGGCTCCCACCGGTCGCCCGGCCGCGGTGGCGCGGGGCTCGGCTGATGACACCCCTGGTCGCACCGCTGCGGCCCCGGACCGCACCGCGGCCGCCCCGGCTGCCAGCTCGGCGCCCCCCGCCGGTGCGACCGGTCCCCAGCCGACCCCGACGCCCACCGTGAGCACACCTACGCCCGCTCCGGCCCCGACGCTCACCCTGGACGGCCCCGCTCCCCCCGCGCCCGGGCCGCAGCAGGCCGGACAGCCGGCCCGTGGCAGGGGCGGTAACTGCCGAATCGATGCCAACACCAGAAGCTACGGGTGCCTGGTGCAGGAGACCGCACCCATCTACCAGCCCGACACCACAGACCTCGATCGTCGCAGCCCGCTGCCCGCCGGCCCACGCCTGTTTCTGTGCCAGTCGGACGGGTCGGCGTACTCGATCGGCAACCGCACCAACCACTGGTGGGCATGGGTCGGGGACAGCGACGACGGGGCGTGGCTTCCGGTCGTGTACCTGGTCGGTGCGCGCAACGACGCGCCCGCAGGCTTGCCGATCTGTGCCGATCCCGGCTCCGGCACGCCGGCACCGACCCCCAGCAGCGCACCTTCCGGGCCGGCCGAGGTAACCATGATCGACCACAAGACCGGACGCTGCCTGGACAGCAACGACGAAGGTGTGGTCCACACCGTGGACTGCAACGGCACCGACGACCAGAAGTGGAAAACGCCGGGCGACGGCACCATTCGCGACAAGCAGACCAAACGGTGCCTGGACAGCGACGACGAAGGCCGGGTTTACACCCTCGAGTGCAACGGCGGTGGCTACCAGAAATGGCAGCCTTTCGTTGACGGAACGATCCGGAACAGCAAGACGGGACGCTGCCTCGACAGCAACGACAACGGCGACGTCTACACCCTGGATTACAACGGCGGCGACTATCAGAGATGGATTGTCAAGTAGACGAGCGAGTGGCAGCTGCATCCCGGTCCTCGGTGCGGTGGCCTGCGACCCCCACCCCGAGGACCGCCATCCGCCAAGATCACCTTGCCGTGCCACGGCCGCCCGGCAGGCCATCCGGTCGCGCCGCTGTCCGTTCACTGCACGACCAGCTTCGCACCGCGCACGTCACCTGCGCCTGTCCAGGGGGATGGGAGACTGAGGCCCGTGGCGGAGCTGAACGGCGTTGTGGCCGACCTCGCTCAGGTCACGGCTCTGGCCTTGGTCAACTACGGGCACTTCACCTCGATGCGAGTCGATGACCAGCAGGTCCGCGGGCTGTCCCAGCATCTGCAACGTCTGGTGCGGGACTGCCGCCGGGTCTTCGACGCCGACCTGGACCCCGACCGGGTCCGCCACCTCGTCCGGCACGCACTGGCCGGTACCCCCCGATCGGTCGTGGTCCGGGTGACCGTGTTCGACCCCGGCCTCGACCTCGGCCACCCCGGTGCCGACGCCGAGCCGCACCTGTTGGTCACCACCCGAGCGGTCGCGCCGGCCCCGCTCCCGGCGCTGCGCCTGCAGTCGGCTCAGTACCGCCGTGAGATGCCCGACGTCAAACACGTCGGGCTGTTCGGCTCACTTCGCCACCGGCGCATCGCCCAGCGCAACGGCTTCGACGACGTGCTGTTCACCGATGCCGGTATCTGTGAAGCGGCTACCTCGAACGTCGGCTTCCTCGACGGTGACCGGATCGTCTGGCCCCAGGCGGACTGCCTGCCCGGCGTGACCATGCAGCTGATCAACCAGGCCCGGACCGAGCCCGGTGCCACCGCACCGGTCACCCTCGCCGACCTACCCGATATGCAGGCCGCGTTCGCCACCAACGCCGTAGCCGGCATCCGCCCCATCAGCGCCATCAACGATACCCACTGGCCTGACAACCATGCTGCGCTGAATACCCTGCGCAAACAATACGCCGACATCCCCCCCGAGCCGCTGTGAGGCAGCCTGCGCCGCGAACCCGCACCGGCCCTCGACGGTCAGTCGGCGAGGTAGGGGACTTGGACGACGCGGGGTTCGCCGTCGCCGAGGTGTAGCAGGCCGCGGCCGGGTTGGACCGGCTGGCCCAGCAGGCTGCGGGGTGGCCGGATACCGATCAGGTCACCCTCGGTGATGGACTGCGGGGCGAGCAGCAGCCCCCGGCGGGCCTTCTTCAGCTCCACCTGCCAGCCGGAGAACCCGGCACAGACCGACTCGGCGTCACCGGCGATCACCAGCGCTCGTCCGGACCCGGACCCGGCGCGCAGCAGACCGCGCAGCTCGTCCTCAGCCGGGCAGTCCCGCAGCAGCTCGGCATCGTCCATCAGCACGACCGCCCGCTCGGGCGCGGCGGCCAGCGCCGCGTTCAGATCCGCCGCGGCCAGGGGACCAGCCAGCACGGTGGCACCCTCGCCGGCCAGTCGCTGCAGCGGCGACGGGCGGGGGGTGACCGCGACAACGCCGACGCCGGCGCGCAGCAGGGACCGGGCCATGGTCCACAGCACGGTGCTGCGCCCCGAGCTCGGTGGCCCGGCCACCACGAAGGCCGGCGTGCCGGTGGCCAGATCAGGCCCGTACGCACCCAGCGTGTCCCCACCGACACCGACCAGCGCCCACATCGAGCCGGCCACTTCCCGCAGTTCCCAGGCCTGCTCGAAGCCTACCCGGGCTGGCAGCACGTCGACCCGAAACGGTCGCAGTCCGGCCGGCAGCCCAGTGTCGCGCTCCGACGCCCGGGCCGCGATCCGGACCAGGGCCGCAGCCTGACCCTGGCCGGTGGCATCCGGTGACAGCAACGCGACCTGGGTCTCCACCCCGGACTCGGCCCGCAACGCCCGGCCCGGCGGCATCGTCTCGGCAACCTTGCGTGGGTTGATCCCGATCAGCGAGAAGTCCCCGCGGTCGGGCAGCCGGAACACCAGCTTGGTCTCGGTCAGGGTGGACATCCGCCCGGACAGCAGCGAACGGTCCCCGGTGACGACCAGGTGCAGGCCGGCGCTGGCACCCTCCCGCAGGATGCGCTGGACCTCGTCGGTGAGCGTGCCGTTGTCGATCTCGCCCAACGAGATCGTGAACGACTCCCATCGGTCGATCAACACCACCAGGTGCGGCAGCCGCTGCTGCGGCGCCACCGCGGCGCGCTGCTCGTCGACGTCGGCGAAGCCGCGCTCCCCGAGCAGCTCGATCCGGCGTTGCATCTCCACCCCCAGCCGCCGGACCAGCCGGACCGCCCGCTCGGTCTGGGTGTTGCGGACCACCGCACCGCAGTGCGGCAGCTCGGCGACCGGTAGCAGGGCACCGTTGCCGCAGTCGATCCCGTAGAGGTGCACGTCGGCGGCCGAGTGGATCCGGGCGATCGAGCCGGCGATGGTGCGCAGGATCTGCGAGCGCCCGGTCCGCGGGCCACCGACGGCGAACAGGTGGCCGAAAGTGGTGAGGTCCAGGCACGCCGCGCGTTGCTGCTGGTCGGCGGGCAGGTCGTCCAGCCCGTAGGGGACTGGGGCGAGCCGACCGGACCCAAGAACCGGTGCGGGTAGGTCGTCGAGGGTGAGGTGCTCCGGCAGCGCCGGCAGCCACGGGCTGGGCTGAGCCGGGATACCCAGCGCCTGGGTGGCCTTGCCGATCGCCTCGACGAGCACGGCCAGGTCGGTGACCTCCTCGTCGGCCGTGACCCGCTTGGGCGGTGCGGGTGGTGGCTGGCCGAGTCTGGCCAGGTCCACCGCGGCGACCCACGGCTCGGCTGCGTCAACCGGCCCGCTGCCGGGACGGCGGCCACCGACCCGGCCGGCCTGCACCGGAACCAGCGAGCCGGCGCCACACCGGACGTAGGCCCGGCCCGGGGTGGCCTTGGCGATCCGGCCCGCGTCCGGAGCGTCGATCACATCGGCGGACTCGGCGGCGTCGGTGACCCGCAACGCGATCCGCAGGTCGGTGTTCGCCCGGATCTCCGGCGAGACCACCCCGCTGGGCCGCTGGGTGGCCAGGATCAGATGGATACCCAGCGACCGGCCACGCCGGGCCAGGTCGACCAGACCGGTGACGAAGTCGGGCAGCTCGCGGACCAGCGAGGCGAACTCGTCGATCACGATCAGCAGCCGCGGCAGCGGGGTGGTGCCGGCGACGAGCAGGTAGCTCTCGAGGTCGGGCGCGCCGGCGCCGGCCAGCACCCGTTCCCGGCGGCGCAGCTCAGCCGAGATGGACTCCAGTGCCCGCTCGACCAGGTGAGCGTCTAAGTCGGTGACCATGCCGGCGGTGTGCGGCAGGTCCGCGCAGTCCTTGAACGCGCTGCCACCCTTGTAGTCGACGAGCACGAACACCATGGCGTCGGGCCGGTTGGCCACCGCGAGCGAGGCCACCAGGGTCTGCAACAGCTCGGACTTGCCGGCCCCGGTGGTCCCGGCGACCAGCCCGTGCGGCCCGTCCCGGCGCAGATCGATCGCGTACGGACCGTCCAGACCCACCCCGACCAGCGCCTCGGTGCTGCGTCCACCCACCGCCCAGCGCGCCATGATCGCCTCCGGGGTGGGCGGCTCCAGCCCCAGCAGGTCAAGCAACCGGCAGGCGCCCGGCAGCGCGGCCTCGTCCTCGGCGCCGCTGACGTCACGTAGCGGGGCCAGCCCCCGGGCCAGCCGTTCGCACCAGGCCGCTGTGACGTACTCGGGGCGGACGTTGCCCACCGGGTCTTCGCCGGTCCGGCGGACCCGCAGCCCACCCTCGGGGTTCACGGCCACGGTGGCCTGGCACTCCGCGGGCAGCAACCGCTCATCGGTATCCAGGCACACCGCGTACACGCCGACCGAGGGGCCATCCTTGAGGATCTGGATCATCCCGGGCAGCAGCCGTAGCCGCCGGGCGCCGTCCAGCACGACCATGACGTCCGGGTCGACGAACATCACCGCGGACGACTCGCGCAGTGCCTTGCGCCGGGCGGTGACGGTCGCGACCAGCTCGGCGACCCGGCGGGCGACGGTGTCGGCATCGGTGCCGACCAGCGCGGTCGCATACCCGGACTCGGCCGGGCGGGTGTGCGGCAGCCAGCGCACCCACTCCCAGTGGCAACGGCCCGCGGTGTCGGTGAGCAGGTAGATCTGCAGGTCGTTGGGGCTGTGCAGGACCGCGGCCTGGGCCAGCACCCAGCGGGCCAGCGCCCGCGCCGGCTGGGTCGGGCCGGCGATGCCGAGCACCCCGGACTCCCGCAGCGCCACGGTGACCGGCGCGTCCAGCGCGGTCCAGGTCACCGCCCGGCGGTGCTCCTCGCGGGTCGGGTCGTCGAGCACGACCTCAGACGGCAGGTCACCGGTGCCCAAGCGCACCAGCAGGTAGTCGGGGTCGTCGCGGCGGCGCTCCCACAGCCGGCTGCGCGGGCCGGCGGCGGTGAGCAGCACGGCGGCCGGGTCCGGGCATTCGGCGCGACGGGCCACCTCCTCGGCGTGCAGGGCCGCGCGGGCCTCAGCCTCCAACGCGGTCTTGCGCCGGAGGTACTCGGTGCGCCGCTGCCCGTAGGACTTGCGACCCGACCGGCGATCGGTCACGTAGCTGCCGATCACCATCACCGGGCTGAGCAGCGCGAACCCGAGATACATCAAGTTTTGTCCGTCGGAGAGCCAGACCATGACCCCGGCCAGCACGAGCGGGGCGGTGGCCATCAGGATCGGCAGCGGGCGGCGTTCGCCCTGGGTCGGTGGCGGCGGTATCCGGAACCGGGTCATCCGGGGCGGTGGTCGCAACCGGGGCGGCCGGTTGTAGTCCAAGCCGCCGTCCTCCGCCGGCTGCACCGCCGCATCCGGTGGCGCCGGGACAGCCAGCTCCAGGATGGTCCAGCCAACGGCGAGCTGGCTGCCGACCGGCCACGGTGTCGACTCGGTGATCCGTTGCCCGTCCAGCCAGGTGGGCAGATCCGGTGTCGGCGTCACGGTGGTGGTCGCGTCGGCAGCGACCTGCACGGTGGCGGCGACGGGTGGCAGGCTGGGGTCCTGCACCGAGACCGTGGCGCCGGGACCGATCTGCGCCACTGCGGGGTCCAGCCGGAACACTCCGCCCGCATCGGGACCGCTGACCACCCGGATCTCGACCAGACCCGCGGGTTCCGGCCGCAGGCCTGCAGCCGGGTCGTCCAGGCTGGCCAGCGTTCCGTCGCGCAGCGGTGTGGTGGACAGCGGCAGCTGCGGGTCGACCGCGGTACCCCCGACATACAGCGTCGCGGCCCGCGCACCCGGCCGCAGCAACCTGGTCACCGCAGCGCCGACCTGGCCGGCCGGCACCTCAGGCGCCGCGTCGAGGACAACGTCCGCACGCTGCCGCGCCAGCGGGTCGACGACTGTGAAGGTCAGGCGCACCGCGTCTCCTCACCATCTCCTCGGATCGGCGAACCCGAACCCGCCGCCTGCTGGCGAGGACACCGAGTGGCAGGGCCGGCACAGCCAGGGCGGACACGGTATCGGACAGATGTGCTTGTGCTTGCTGCCCCCTGTTGGTCCTCGACGTCGGTCCGCAAAAGATTAATGGCTGGCAGGCACCAGCCCTCGAGCCGTTAAACTCGGTTCAGGATCGTCGCGGAACGGGGGACTCGGGTATGACTCACGCTGATACGCAGGTCGGAGGATTCGACACCGACGTCGAGCTGCGTCGCCGCAACCGTGCCACCGTCGCGGATTATATGAGCCGCAAGGGTGCGAACCGCTTGACGCGGTATCTGCTCTTCACCGAGGACGGCAGCGCCGGCCTGTGGACCAGTGATACCGGCGAGCCGATCGTCTCGCACGGACACGAGAAGCTCAAGGCGCACGGCGAGTGGTCGTTGCGATGCTTCCCCGACTGGGAATGGAAGAACATCGAGATCCATGAGACGCAGGATCCCAACAGGTTCTGGGTCGAGTGTGACGGAGCAGGGCAGATCCGGTACCCCGACTACCCGCCCGGCTACTACCAGAACCATTTCATTCACTCATTCCTGCTGGTGCACGGAAAGATCAAGCAGAATCGCGAGTTCATGAACCCGTTCAACCAGTTGCGGGCGTTGGGCATCGAGGTACCACAGATCAGGCGCGGCGGGATCCCCACGTAGCACCGGATGCGGCTCAGCTCCACTTCGTGGCATAAGCCCCGAGCCGGATGCAGAAGACCCGCTCAGGTCGTGACGCGAAACTCGGGACCGTAGGAGCCGGCACCGCCGGGCAACGGCGTGCCCATCAACTCGACGGCTGTGCCGCGCAGCGCGAACATCGTTCCGACCGATCTTCTCAGGGTCGCCGCATCTCCCTGGACCCACGCCGTCTCGAGATCCTGGAGTATGGATGTGTAATCCGTGTTGAACCTCTCCAGTAGACCCCGAACGGTAGGGTCCGGGTCGGGCCATCCACCGGCGGGGACCACACCCATGGGGTACACCTCGGGGAACGCAATGACGTCCCCGCTGAACTCCCACTTGCCGTTCACCTGGCGCAGCGCGCGCCCATGGTAGATCTCACCGAACTTGTAGTAGTGGGCGAACCCGCCGGCCGCCTGTGGCGCTCCGGGTGATGTCGAGGTTCCCTCGCCCTGCTCCTTGATCAGCGTGATCGAGTCCTCGACACCGGCGAGGTCGGTGATCGGCGCGAGACTGTTCGCGCCGATCCGACCCAGACTCAATTGGTTATTCAGGCTGATAGCCGGCTGCACCTGCTGGAAAGCCTCGTTCAGCGCGTCGTAGAACGCGCCGATGGTGGGCGGCCCTTCCTGGACGAGGGCCAGCGGGTGCTCCGGCATCTCGATCTCCATGAACACCTCCTGGACGTATGTCGTGGTCAGGCCGGACAGGTACACGGTGAGCTGTGGCCGTACGCCGCCCGGCAGGGGTCCGGGATAAGCCGCGGCGGCGGCGATGACCTGCGGTGTGCCGCCGATCGCGCTGAGCATGTTGCAGACCAGTCCCAGGTGGAACATCTCGTCGAGGACGATGCCCCTGATCAGCAGCGCGGCTTGCTGCTGCGGCTGTCTGATCGACCACCAGCCGCATAGGTACGGTGGGATCGTCGACAGCTCCAACGCGATAGCGGCCTGCAGGCTGGTTTTGATCCACTCCAGGTCGCGCTGGTCCGGGGTGATCTGCATCAGCCGGATGATCTGGTTGTGGGGGGCGGCTGTCGCTGTCATGGTGGCGCTCTCTCCTTAGATCATTGCGGGGTACGTGAGGGGTGCTGCCCGACGGCTCCAGCCCAGAGATGATCATCAGGGCTGGAGCCGGTCGGCGGTCCAGCCGTGGCCGGACCGCTCGTAGCGCAGCCGGCGGTGCAACCGGTCGAGGCCGGCCTGCCAGAACTCGACCGACTCGGGTACCAGCAGGTAACCCAACCAGGCAGCGGGGCGCGCCAGCGGCCGGCGGGCGCGGGTCAGCCGCCGGGCCTGCGCACGCAACGCCTCCTCGTCGGGCAGCGGCGCGCTCTGCTGCGAGGCTACCGACATCGGGTGCGTGCCGGCCGGCCGAGCCGCCCACAGCGCGTCGGATTCCGCGGCGGGTAGTGGGCTGGTCGGCCCGGTCATGACTGCCTGCCGGCCGGTCTCGCGCCAGTACAGGACACCCGACGCCCAGCCCGTCGCGGCCAGGTCGCGGCCCTTGCGGCTGCCGGCGTGGGTGGTGAAGACCAAGCCCGCGGCGCGGATCTGGATCACCTGGACGATCCGGTTGGACACCCGGCTGTGGGCGTCGGCGGTGGCCAGCGCCAGCGCACCCGGCTCGCGGACACCGTGCTCGACCGCGCCGTCGAACCAGGCCCGGAACAGGCTCATCGGGTCGGCGGGCGGGACGTCGAACTCGGTCGGCACGGTGGTTTTCATGCGCCCAATACCTCCTTGGTAACCACCAGCGGCGTCAGCAGCGCGGCGAGAATGCGCACCCCGTCCTGGGTGAGCACCGATTCGGGGTGGAACTGCACCGAGCTGAAATGCGGCCCGCGCAGGGCGTGTACCTCGCCGGTGTCGGCATCCCGGCTGACCGCCACCATGCCGGCGCCGGGGCACCCGAGCTCGTCGGAGCTGCTGCGGGCTACGAAGGAGTTGTAGAAGCCGACCCGTTCCCGTGAGCCGAACAGGTCGACCTCGCGCTGGACACCCTGGTTCGGGACGTCCCGGCGCACCAGGTCGAGCCCGAGCCGCCGGCTGAGCAGCTGGTGGCTGAGGCAGACGGCCAGAAACGGTGTGTGCCGGGCCAGCAGCGCGTCGATCATCGTGGTGAGGCGGGCCATCTTCGGGTGGCCGGTGTCTGTCGGGTCGCCGGGACCGGGGCCCAGCACGACGAGGTCGTGGCCGTCGAGGTGGTAGGGCCGGTCGAAGCGGATGACCTGCACCAGCAGCCCGGTGGACCGCAACTGGTGGTCCAGCATCGAGGTGAACGTGTCCTCGGCGTCGATGACCAGCACCCGCCGGCCGGCCAGCACCGGGTCCGGCCGGGTCCGTGCGCCGGTACCGCTGAGCCAGAAGCACGCGATCGTCTCGTTGCGCCGCATCAGGGCCGCCCGGACCAGGGGGTGCTCGCCGAGCCGTCCGGACGTGTCCAGCGCGGCGAGCAGGCCCGCGGCTTTGGCACGGGTCTCGGCGACCTCGGCAGCCGGATCGGAGTGCCGGACCAGTGTCGCGCCCACGCCGATCTGCACGTGACCGTGGTCGTCGAGTTCAGCGGTACGGATGAGAATGGCGGAGTCGAGGGTGCGCCCGCCGGCGGCGTCGCGGCCGATGAGGGCGACGATCCCGCTGTAGTAACCGCGGCCCTGTGGCTCGTAGCGGGAGATGACCCGGCAGGCGTTCTCCAGCGGGCTGCCGGTGACCGTCGGTGCGAACATCGTCTCCCGCAGGATGTCCCGGGGATCGAGGTCGCTGTGCCCGTCGATGAGGTACTCGGTGTGCGCGAGCCGGGCCATCTCCCGCAGGAACGGGCCCACCACCCGGCCACCGCCGGTGCAGATCCGGGCCATCATCTTCAATTCCTCGTCGAGCACCATGTACAGCTCGTCGGTCTCCTTACCGTCGGCGAGGAAGTCCATGACCTCCGACAGGACGGGGCCCGACGGCGGGTAGCGGTAGGTGCCGCTGATGGGGTTCATCACCGCGACGCCGTCCCGCAGGCTGACGTGGCGTTCCGGGGTGGCGCCGACGAAGGTGCGGGTGCCGGTGTGCACGATGAACGTCCAGTAGGCGCCGGACTCCCGCTCGAGCAGCCTGCGGAAGAATGTCAATGCGCTGTGCGGGGAGTAATCGGTGATGTCGGCGACGAATGATCGCTTGATGACGAAGTTCGCGCCCTCGCCGGTGCCGATCTCGTCGGCGATCACCGCGCGAATCGTGCCGGCGTAGGCGTCGTCGTCGATGTCGAAGCGGCTGCCGGTCAGGGTGATCGGCTCGTCCGGCAAGCGCCGCAGCGCGTCGGGCATCGCGATCTCACCCTGGCCGGTCACCGACATCGCGATCAACGGTGCGCCGTCGGCGACCGCGGCGAAGCCACGCTCGGCGACTTGCTGGTACGGCACCAGGACCAGCGCCTCGTGCCGTGCCTCGCCGTGTTGCCCGGCCAGCGGGATGTCGGCGAGCAGAGCCGGGGTGGTGACCTCGCCGAGCAGGACCTCCAACCGGCCCGGTCCGAGGGCCTCGGGCCGGTGCAGCAGGGCGAAGGCGGGCGGCTGCGGTTGCAGTACCCGGCCGAGCAGGTCCGGCGTCGTGGTCATCGGAAGACCTCCGCAGCGGTGGTGACCACGGCGCAGCGGGCCGCCGCGTAATCGACGGCCATCCGGTGGTGCTCGGCGGAGAAGTCGCCGACGGCGTCGGCGACCAGGAACGGCTGGATGTCGTTGGTGAACGCCTCGACGGTGGTCATCAGCACCCCGACGTGCGCGTACACCCCGCAGACGATCAGCTGGTCGCGGTGTTGCTCGTGCATCCGCGCCAGCAGGTCCGAGCGGAAGAACGCGCTGTAGCGCCACTTGGTGAGCACCCGATCGGCCGGGCCCGGCGCCAACTCGTCGACGATCTGGCGATCGGCCGGGTCCACCCGCATGCCCGGCCCCCAGAAGTCCCGCAGCAGACCGCGCTGCTGCTCGGTCATCCCGCCGGGCTGCGCCGTGTAGATCACCGGGACATCGAGCGCGGCGCAGCGCTGCCGCAGCAGCGCGCAGTTGCCCACCAGCTGGTCGCGGACGGAGCTGGGAAACGGCGCCAGGAAGTAGCGCTGCATGTCGTGCACGAGCAGCACCGCGCGACCCGGATCGAGGACCCACCGTGCGGTGTTCACCGGCAGGTCCCCCGGCACTGGCAGCTGGTAGGTCTCGATGGGAGCCAAACTGGACATGATCTTTCCCTACCCCCCGCCGGTCGTGACACCCTGTGTATTAAGAGCGCTCAGCGCGACCGATTAATACCTGCAAGTGACCCGTGAGTGCGGATCCGGGTTCCAGCACTGAACGCCACTCACGGGGGCACGCGCTAGCATGCTCCATGATCTCCGAGCTGTTCGACCCCGCAGCATGGCGCACCGTCGAGGGCTTCGACTTCGCCGACATCACCTACCACCGCGCGGTGGCGCACGGCACCGTCCGGATCGCCTTCGACCGGCCGGAGGTGCGCAACGCCTTCCGTCCGTCCACGGTGGACGAGCTGTACCAGGCGCTGGATCACGCCCGGATGACCCCGGACGTGGGATGCGTGTTGCTGACCGGCAACGGGCCCTCGCCGCGCGACGGTGGCTGGGCGTTCTGCTCGGGCGGGGACCAGCGGATCCGGGGCCGCGCAGGTTACCAGTACACGCTGCCGGAGGCGGCCACCGGCGCAGCCGGCGAGACCGCGGACACCATCGACCCGGCGCGAGCCGGCCGGCTGCACATCCTGGAGTGCCAGCGGCTGATCAGGTTCATGCCCAAGGTGGTCATCGCGGTGGTGCCGGGCTGGGCGGCCGGCGGCGGGCACTCCCTGCACGTGGTCTGCGACCTGACCCTGGCCTCGGCCGAGCACGCCCGGTTCAAGCAGACCGACGCCGACGTGGGCTCCTTCGACGGCGGGTTCGGCTCGGCCTACCTCGCCCGGCAGGTGGGGCAGAAGTTCGCCCGGGAGATCTTCTTCCTGGGCCGGGAGTACAGCGCGGCCGACGCGCACCGGATGGGCATGGTCAACGCGGTGGTGCCGCACGTGTCGCTGGAGACGACCGCACTGGACTGGGCCGGCGCGGTCAACGCCAAGTCGCCCACCGCGCAGCGGATGCTCAAGTACGCGTTCAACCTGATCGACGACGGGCTGGTCGGCCAACAACTCTTCGCCGGTGAGGCAACCCGGCTGGCCTACCTGACCGACGAGGCCGTCGAAGGCCGCGACTCCTTCCTGGAGAAGCGCCCACCCGACTGGTCCGTGTTCCCCTGGTCCTACTAACCGGTTCGGGCACGTCGACAAGGCTGGTTATGCCGACCAACGTAGCCCAAAGACGCCGGCGGGAACATCAGTTCCGCGGGATGTCCGCCGCCTCGGCTCCTGCCGTGCGCAAGGTACCTGCGCAACGTCGTCCTGGCGCCGTGAGCCCGCCCAGCTGATCCGCCACCGGTACCGTGACCGGCTATGGGACGGGTAGAACATCGCAGGCGGGGCACCGACCCGCAACGACGGGTGGGCGCGCCGGACTTCTTCGCGACCACGCGGCCCGGGCTCGGGAGGTTGCTCCGGCAGGAGATCACCGCTCATCCGGATCTCGAACCGGTCGATGAACCCGGCAACGACGGCCGGGCCGACATCGTCTTCTTCCGCATGCACCGCGGTGCCCGGCTCGACTTCGCCACGCTGCGACTCGCTGAGGACGTCTTCGTCACGCTCGCGCGCACCCCGAGTGGCCCACCCCGGCGCGTCGCCGACTCCTTGGTGACCAGAACCGACCTGGAACGCGGCCTGTCGGTGTGGACCCGCTTCGCCCGGCACCTGAACTCAGCAATGACCTACCGGGTGATCGCCCGGGTGGTCGATGAGACCCGCTTCAAGCGCACCGAGCTACGTGACGCGATCACTACCGCGACAGCAGGTCAGCGACCGCGATGGCGGGTGGAGGACCCGGCTGAGCTGGAGCTGTGGGCGCTCGAATACCAGCGGGCCACTTTTGTTGCCGGACTTCGACTGTCCGACAAGCGGATGCGCCAGCACGGCGACGGTCGGCCCACCGAACGGAGCGGAGCGCTGCGCCCGGTAGTGGCCGCCGCGATGATCCTGCTCGCCGGTGCGTCCCGCGGACGCCTGCTCGACCCCTGCTGCGGCTCGGGAACGCTCCTGGCAGAGGCGCTCTCGGCAGGCTGGGAGGCAGTCGGTTCGGACCTGGACCCCCAGGCAGTCGCGATCGCCCGCGAGAACGTAGCCCGGGCTGTGGTGGAACAGGCCGACGTGCTTCAGCTGCCTCACGACGACGCCGCGTTCCATGCTGTGGTGTCGAATCTGCCCTTCGGGCGACAGTTCCAGGTTGCGGACCCGGCCCGCTGGCTGCGGCGGGCCTTGACCGAGATGGCGCGGGTCACCCGACCCGGTGGCCGAGTGGTGATCCTGGTTCCGCCGCCGTTCCCTCGTAGCCTCAGCGGTCTCACCACAGCCGGCAACTACCCGCTGCGGCTGCTCGGTGTCTCCACCCGGATCTGGGTCCTCGACCGCGACCAAGTGCAGCAATGCAGCCCCGCGCAGCATCACCAGGATGCTGCAGCCACGCACTCGTGAGGCCGAGAGTCACCCTGGTCACAGCCGGCACGAACGCAGACAGTGCAGTGGGCGTTCGCATCGACGCCTTCGCCCGCGGCCTCATCCGGCGCGGCTGGGACGTCACAGTCCTCGACCCGCCGTTGCCGTCCACCAAGCTGGCGCTGCAACGGGTTGGGCCGGCAGTCGCCGAACTCACCGTCATCGGCGGATATCGCCTCCCCTCGCAGCCCGATTGCGCCGCGCCACCGGGCATGCGCTCGCGCCGCACACCGCGGGATCACGCCGAGAACTCTACGAACGACTCCACCAAGCCGACGCCGCACTCGTCACCACAGACAACGCCGGCGCCACCGAGTCCCGCATCCCGGCAAAGATCTACGACTACCTCGCGACAGGCGTTCCCGTCATCGCGGTCTGCCCACCCGGCGCAGCACTGCTCAACATCCCCGGAGCGCCGCGCTTCCACCACGTCCATCACCAGGATGTCAACGGCCTCGCCACACTGCTCCGCAGCATTATGCGAGACCGCACCGCCCTGCGTCCCGGAACACTGCGCTCCGGACCCACTCGGGAACAGGGCGTCGCAACACTCCACACACTGCTCCACCGCCTCGCACAACAACCCGCAGCCGTGGTGGATCACCGAGATGCTGGTGCTTCCACTTCGGGTTGCTGGCGGTACTCGGCGGGCACGTGCTCGGCATCGCCATCCCGGCGAGCTGGACCGCGGCACTCGGCGTGTCCGACCACGCCTACCACCTGGCCTCGGTGTCCCTCGGCACCCTGTCCGGCCTTGCCACCGTCGCCGGGCTGGCGATCCTGCTGTACCGGCGGATCACCGTGGTGGCGGTACGCCAGGCCACCACGATCATCGACAAGATCATGTACCTACTGCTCAGCGCCGCGATCGTGACCGGCATGCTCAACACCGTCGGCGGCAACCTGCTCAGCGGGGGTTACCACTACCGGCAGACGGTCTCACCCTGGTTCCGCAGCCTGTTCACCCTGTCCCCACAACCGGAACTGATAATCGGCGTCCCGCTCAGCTTCCAGATCCACAACCTCGTCGTGCTCGCCCTGCTGACCCTCTGGCCCGCCACCCGCCTGGTGCACGTGTTCAGCGCACCCCTGGGCTACCTGGTCCGCCCCTACGTCGTCTACCGCAGCCGCGACCAGCACCCCGGCGCCCGCCGCTACGCCCGCGCCTGGAACCAACCCGCACCAACACCCCCCGCCGCTACTGATCATCCTCATAGCGCTCTGGCGCAGCGTCGTACCGGTCGTGATTCGGCTCGGCCAACACCGTGGCAGATTTCAAGCAGACGCCGTCAGGCGGGGCAGGTGTCTTGATAGGGCAACGCTGAGATATAGCGGTTCCACTCGCCAGGATCGAGACCAGCTCTGGTGATCAGACAGGCCCGCTCCACCGCGTGGTTCCGCAGATCGGTCAGACTCGTGAGATCCCACATGATCACTGTGCCGTCATTGCTGCCGGTGGCCAGGGTGCGTCCGTCCGGAGCGAACGTGACTGACGACACCGAGCCGGTGTGGCCGGTGAGAGTGCCGGCGTAGTGGGTGGTCATCAGGGTGTGGACCAGGCGGGCGAGGGTCTCACCGCCGGGATGGAGGCGCTGAGCTGCGATGGCGAGTTGCAGCGCGGTGCGTGGGTCGGTGTAGCGCACAGCGTCGGCTTGGGCGATGAGCTGGCGCGCGGTCGCGATCCGCAGCTGGTGTTGTGCATCGAGTTGCCGGACAACCGCGACTCCTGCGCCGACCAGAGCGAGGATGAGCAGCACCGACAGGACGATGCTCGCGCGCCTGCGTTGGAAGCGGTCGCGCCGGAAGCTAGCGTGCAGGAATTTGTGGGCCTTCGGGCTGAGGTCGACCCGGTCGGTGGTCAGCCCTGCTGGTCTGGCGTGCCGGCGGGTGCCGGTGTCGGTCATAGCGGCAGCGAGTTGGCCGCCGGTCCACAATCGGGTGGGCGGTTGCCCGTCGTCGTGCCATTCGGTGGCGGCGTGCTCGACCATACGACGGGCTCGCAGGGCCGACAGCGATCGCGTCGGTCAGTGCGGTGTCGGCTTGGCGGGTCAGGGCACCCTGTACTCCGCCGAGTTGGTCGTAGCGTGCTCTGGACAGCCGTCCGCCGCGGGTGACGCCCTCGGCGAGCTGGGCCAGGGTGAACG
>JBOHGE010000012.1:0-104051 GCA_050700055.1 Pseudonocardiaceae bacterium | reverse complement strand
GTGCGCGGGAATGCCCTGGCCGGCGTCGAGCTCGGCCTGCCCCGCCGCGATCGCCGCTACCAGGTCCGGATCGCCGGCCACCGCGATGGTCTCCTCCAGAGATTCGAGGTACTCGGCGGACAACAGCGCCGCCACGGTGTGACCATCCTGGGCGATGTCCACCCGGCCGTGACCGCGTCCGAGCTCCACCAAGACCTCCGCGAGCGGCCTCTGATCACCGGGGATGACGGTCATGCCCGCAAGTATGACCCCTCGACGCTAGCGACCTCCAATTCGGACGTTCGGCGGCGTCGGAAGGGGGGCACCGTCGTGCCGGATTGTCCGAAGCTCGGTACCGCGGATGACTGACGGGCGAGGATCCGGCTGCGGGCCGGTCCTCGACCGCAGCGACGCCGTGGGCTGGGAGGTGTTCGGGCTTGGAGGTCAGGCTCGGGTTCCGGCGACCTGGTGGGCCATCCGGGACAGGTCTTGGGCATCGGTGCCGGGGCGGGTCGCCAGCGCATCGACCAGCAGACCGAGGCTCTTGCGAACCCGTACCGAGCTGAGCTTGGCCACCTCAGTGATCGCACCATGAGCCAACAACAGACCACCCGGCTCCCCCGCCCGGACATGGGCGGCGGCCAGCACGACGCGGGAGTGCGTGCGACCGACCTGGCTGATCCCCTCGCAGCGGCGCACCGACGCCACGGCACACGACTCCGCGACGTCCAGCCGTCCCCGGCGCAGCGCGAGCACAGCGGCAGGACGGTCGAGGTCACCGAAGCGATCAGCACGAGTGGGCACCCACAGCTGACGCGACTTCGCCATCTCGACGTCAGCGGCATCCAGGTGTCCGAGGTGAGCCAGAGCGATCGCAGCCTGCACCCGTGCGCACGCTTCCTGAGCGGCCCGTCCGCTGACTCCGACCACCACTGCACGCTGCTCGTCGCGGGGGATGTCCCACGTCTTGACCAGACCGAACTGGATCATCTTCAGCCCGTCGTCGGGGTGGCCGTGCTCCACAGTGGCCATCCCGGCATAGCGCAAGGCAGTGGCCTGCAGGTAAGCGTCCCCAGCCTCGGTGGCCAGCTGCAGCGCGGCGCTGAAATGGCCCATGGCCCGGTGATAGCGTCCGGTGTCGAACCCCGCCCAGCCGGCCTCGATGTGCAGCTCAGCCACCGCGGTCAGCAGCGCCCGCCGCACCGGCTCGACACCCGGCACACCCAACAACCGCTCAGCCCACGCAGCCGCCGCGCTGAGCACCTCCGGACCGGCCACATCGGTGTTACCGGCCTCACCGAGCCGCTGAGTCAGGTCCCGCACCTGCCGCACATGCACGTAATCAAGCCGACACGGCAACGCCACCGGCGCCGGACCAGGCAACTCGACCAGCTCACCCACCCCCGCAGCACCCACCGCCGTGATCGCACCCAACGCCAGCAGATGCCTGCGCAGCATCTCCGCGATCACCTCCTCCGGCGGATCGGCGACCGTCCCCTGCCCACCGTAGGAGCCGTCCTCACCTCCCGCGACGCCGGCCAGCCGCATCCACGCCCGGGGAACACCCAGACCATCGGCGATGCGCTCCAACACCGTCACATCCCGCACCCGACGACCCCGCAGAATGTCCGACACCTCCGACTGCGACTGCCCGGTACGCCGCGCGATCTCCCGCTGAGCAACCCCACCCTCGTACAACAACCGGTAGACACAGGTGACGTCCCGAGCAGCCAACGCAACCCGCATGAACTCACCCGTGAACATCGCCGGATCATCGAGCGAGACCAACGGCTTGCCCGCCACACGCGGCTCCGGGGGCAGACCCGCCCCTCGCCCCCGCTCACCCACCGACCCGTCACCCACCACAGCCACCCGCCTCCCTCGGTACATGCCCGGGCGCACCCTAAACCCCGATACGTCATGATCGATCCGGCCGACACCGCTCTGTTGCCACCGAGTTCGACGTGAGGGCGACCCGGGCAGCGCTCACGTCGAACTCGGCGCACGCGGGGCTGCCGCTGCGAGGTAGGGGTGATCACGACCAGCAGCAGCCCGCATGTCATCCCTCAGGGCGGCGCACAGCGGCTACAGCGTTGGCCGGCTCACGGTTCGAGGTGACCTTCACCTGGGCGCCGGCTGGTGCTCTTGTTTGCCGGATTGTCCTGCATGACTCGCGTGAGCTCCCTGTCCAGTTCGGCGGAACCCGGAGAGCACATCCAGGCCATGGGGCTCGCCGGCGAGCCATGCGCAGCGAATGACGTAGTGCGCGCCGCCGAGCTGATCGCGCGTGCTGGTGCGTCGGTGCACGCGGCGACCGGGCACGGCACGGCGGTGACTGGACAGACGGTCCAGCCGGACAGACAATTCGGGCATCAGTGTCGGAAGGAGGCGCCGTCGTGGGGGATTGCCCGAAGTGTGGTCTGGCGAACCCCGGCGCCGTCGACTTCTGCCCCAACCCGCAGTGCCGGACCTATCTGGGGTGGGCCGCTGCGGCAGAGCCACCACAGTCCCCCGTACCGCCCAGCCCGCCGCAGCGACGCGGTGTGCGGGTGACGGTCGAGCCCGCCGAGCTGACCGTCGATCCCGGTGGCGAGGTCACCACCACGGTGACCGTGCGCAACCTCGGCACCCGGGTGGAACAGTTCCAGCTGATGCCACAAGGCCCGGGCGCGGCCTACGCCTCCATCACACCGCCCACCCTGTCGGTCTACCCCGACGACGAGCAGCCGGCCGTCGTGCGGTTCGCCCCGCTACGGAGCCCGCAAAGCCCAGCCGGTGTGGCCGCCTTCGAGGTCGTGGCCCACTCAGCGATCCACGCCGACGTCAGCGACGTCGCCCGCGGACGGCTCACCATCACCTCCTTCGAGGACCTCAGCGCCGTTCTGCAGCCCGAGGTCAGCCGCGGTCGCAAACCGGCCCGCCACCAGGTGAGCGTCACCAACGGCGGCAACACGCCGGTCAACACCCAGCTCACCTTCCGCGACCAGGACGGCACACTGACCTTCACCCCCCGAGACGGTGCCGCGACGCTGCCGCCGGGGGCCACCCAGCACTTCCCGGTCCGGATCAACGGCCCGCGCCGCTGGTTCGGCCGCACCGAGCGCCTCTCGTTCTCCGCGGTGGTCACCCCCGCCGGCCCACAACCACCGATCACGCTGCCCGGTACCCGGCAGCAGACCGCGGTGTTCCCCTGGTGGATCCCGACAGCGCTGCTCACCGCCGTCGCCATCGCCATCGCCCTGTTCGCCGTGCTCAAGCCGGGCGCATCCACGGTTCCCCCAGTTGCCGGCCGCACCCAGAGCGTGGCCGAGCAGGAGTTGCGCAACGCCGGCTACGTCGTCGACGGCGCGACACCGACCGCCGACCCGAAGCCGGCCGGCCTGGTGGTCGGGACCGATCCGGCCGCGGGAACGCCGCTCGACGAGGGGAAACGGGTCCAGGTGTTCGTCTCGACGGGGCCGTGCAACCCCGTCTGCCGGGTGACCGTGCCGGCCACCAAGGGGAGAACTGAGGCGCAGGCCCGCACGTTGCTCGGCGACGCCGGTTTCACCGTGGGCCAAGTGGTCTCGGCCCCGAGCGATCTGCCGGCCGGCACTGTGCGGGAGACCAGCCCAGCAGAGCTGACCGAGGCCCCCACGAACGTGCCGGTGGTGCTGTTCACCTCCGCAGGTGCCCCGCTCACGCCGCACCCCGACCAAAAACCGCCCCCCGACCAGCTGGGCGGCGTCCAGAGCCGATCCGCGGCGCCGACAGCAACCGACTCACCGCGAACCCAGCAACCCGTACCACCGCCACCGCCACCCCCACCGACACGGCCAGCGGCAACACCGCCGCCGCCAACACCGTCACCGCCGCCACCATCAAGGACCTGCCCGCCCTCGTCGGCCAACCAACCCCCTGCTGGTTTGGCGATTACCTCACCGGGCCAGGGCGACCTGCTCAGGGAGGTGAACGAGAGCAGCGGAACGGCTCACCTCGCGTCCGGTGAACACCTCTGGCTGCTCCTCTGCGCACCAGGCATACATCTTTTCTACTTCGTGAGCGAGGAGTATCGCGAGTTTCCGGTATCCGGAGACACCTGGCATGGTCAGGTCCGTCTCGATCCCAACGAGCACGGCGAATACCTTCTGTACGCCGTGGTGGTCAATACCGAGGACAACCAGATAATGGTCCAGAACGCAGAGAGAAATGGATCGCCACTCAGCGAGTTGCCGCACAGCGCTCGCTACCAGAACGTAGCCGTGCGGTGCTGCGGCTGAGCCCCGGCTGGCCGCGCTCTGCCCGCCGTGACGACCTGCACCGCCATTCGGAGCCGAATAGCGCTCTACGGCGGTCGTGCACCGCGAAGCTCACTAGTAGGGGGCTTCGCCGATGAGGTTGCCGGGTGGGGAGTACCTGCAGGTCAACACGATATTGCCAGAAAATCGGGTGGACGCGGCCTGCCCGCAGCCGACTCGCTGGGTGCTGCTCCACACCATCTGCGTGTAGTGACTTGCGGTCTGCGGGCTCACCGGCCCGGGGTTGCGGTCGTAGTCGCCCTTCTCGCTGTACCAGGCCATCACACCACCGGCGAACGACGGGGCATCCGCGAGATTCTCGCCCTGGTCACCCGGATCGGGGTCGTGGCACAGCTCGCCCAGGGGTGCTATGACATCGGTCCAGCTCTGCGCGGCGTCGGCCAGCGAGCCGTCCCACGCGATCCGCGGTACTCCGACCTCGTCACGATACTGATTGTGCAGCTGCACAATCGTGGCTCGATCAGTGGCGCTGACCCGGGAAAGAGAACTGCCACCGGTGGAACTAGTCGGGCAGACACCTCCTTGCGCCGTGGCGGAGCCACCCGGCGCCAGCAGCGCCACCAGCACCGCGAGAACGGCCACCAAGGGGAGGCGCCGCCAGCGGTACGCGGCCGTGCAGTCGATGGCCATGAGCGTTGACCTTTCGCGTCGATGCCCGACGGATTGCGGTCTGCCGTCTGAGCCCGAGAAGAGATTTTCCGCACGCGCTGCCCGAGAAGTCAGGCCCCGGCTCGGGAGACGACAGAAAAGCCCCTTCCACCCGAGAGCGCGCCCAGCAGCCGAAGTCTACGCAATAAAACGACGGCAGAACAATCAGATCATTGAACGGGCTGATTCGGGCCATGCGGGTTGCTGACGTCGTGATCACCCCCTGCCTCACAGCGACAGCTCCACGTGCGCCGAGTGCGACGTGAGAGCTGTCCAGGCCACCTTCGGACAGCTCTCACGTCGCACTCGGCGACACCAGCGCAGGTCGTGGTCACATGTGCGGCGGCCGAGACCTCCCGCCGCCACCGCAAGCTCACCGTGCAGCAACGTGGTCCCGATGACGATGAGCGGGGTGCGGCCATACCGGTTGCATTGTCACGCAGGCGCGGCGCACCCACCGCCGAACATGAAGACTGAGATGGAAAGGAACCTCACTCATGACAACAACTCCGATGCCGGATGCGGGGCGAGTCGGCGAGCGAGCCGCGCAGATCCTGGAGGCGATGCGGGCGCACCCGGGTTATGAACGGTTGCGCAGCTCCTCCATGCGGTACTCCACCTGCTGGGCCACGTTCACCGGCTATCCGGTGATCAGCCAATGGTCGCTGGAGCGCGACGCCGGGCCGTTGTTGACCGAGGCCCTGCGGGTTCTGGCGCTCAAGGCTGCGGTGTTCGAGCTGACCGGCGGTGACGAGAACGCCGCCGAGCTGCTGGTGCCCGCGCCAGTGGACGAGATGGTGCACGCCGTGCTGGCGCAGTTCACCGTGATGACCCGGATGCAAGCCGACTTGGGCGTGGTGTTTCCGCACGCCACCGAGCTGGAGCGGTTCACCTACACCCGTGGCTGCCGCACCGACGACTACTACGCCGCCGCCGGGTGGGGCGAGCAGCCGCCGCGGTACTGGCTGGGCAGCGACGAGATCACCCGTCGCCTGGCGATCCTCAACAGCCGTTACGGGCGGGCCGGCATCGGCCGGGACGGCCGCCGGCACGACATCGACTTCGAGATCACGACCGCAGCGGGGGTCTAAGCCACCGGGTGGGTGAGCTCATGGGACAGCACCCGGCGCAGTGCCGTGGTCACCGCGGCAGGTGTGAACCGTGCAACCGCCAGCTCCTCGGCGCGGGCGATCACCTCGGGCAGCTCACCGGCCACGGCCACCCGCAGCGTCGCGACCAGCCAGCCCTCCAGATCCACCACGTCGGCCGGCAACTCCAGCGCCGCAGCCGTGGGCCGCGGCGCTGGCACCGAGGGGTCCGGCAGCGGCTGGTCCGCGGAGGCATACCGGCCCACCGGAAGACCAACCCGGTAGGGATGCACGCAGACCGCGTTGCCCTCGGCATCCACCCGCCAGCCGATCTGCCGGTTGTAGCGGTAGTCGGGGCCGGGTTGGTCGGTCACATCGAACCGGCCCGGCCCCAGCACCCGCGCCGGGCACACCACACAGGTGCCCACACACCAGGAGGGCAGTGGACCGCTCACCGACGCCAGGATACCGGGAAGGACCACCGATGCCGACGGTGCTGTCGCCGCCGCGTCACCCACTCGTCGAGCATGCGCTGCGCCAAGCGCGGCAGTGGTGTGCGGGGCAGACAATCGATGATCGACCCGCGCTCGCGCACGCGGTGCGCGTCGCCCTGATGCTGGGCCGGCACGTCCCCGACGCCGTTCCGGAGTTGATCGTGGCGGCGCTGCTGCATGACGCACCGGAGTTCGCGCCGCCGCACCTCGACCTGGACCGCACCCTGGGCCGGCGCTACGGCGCCGAGGTGACCCAGATCGTGCGCGCCCTGGAGACAGTGCATCACGCCCTGGACTCGGCGGCGCCGATCATCGCCGTCGAGGACCTCCCGGTGCTGCTGGCCTGCACCGCCGACCAGATCGTGGCGCTGGAGTCGCTGCTGCGCCGGGCACAGGCCAGCGGTGACGTGGCCGGCTTCTTCACCGTCCGGCCCGGGCTGTTGCGGCTGTTACCGCACTTTCGGGCTTTCTGTGCTGCCGGGGTCGGCCGGGTACCGGCCAGCATGTCCGCGCAGCTCGACCAGGTGCTGGCAGCCCTGGCCGAGGCCACCGCGGGCCTGGCGTGAAGCAGGCCACGGTATCGCGGCTGCTGGCTCGGCTGGTCGCCGAGTCCGGCCTGCCCGCGGTGACCCGCCGCGAGCCGATCCGGGTGTGGCGGCTGTCCGGAGTGCAACGGCTGCGCCTCAGCCGCGGGCCGACCGTGGTGTTCAAGTACGCGCTGGCGCCGTTCACCGGTGAGGACCGGGTGCTCGCCGAGGTCGCCGCGCACGGGGTTCCGGTACCGCGGATGCACGCCTCGACCGTGCTCGACGGGATGCTCGGCATGATCATGGAGGATCTCGGCGACCCGCTGCGCACGGCGACCGAGCAGGACGCGGCGGTGGCCGCCGTCCGCCTGCACACCGCCCCCACCCCCATTTGGCTGGACCGGCTCGGCGAAGCCGATCTGGCCGCGTTGCCCGGTACGGCCCTGGCCCACCTCGACGCGCTGCGGGCCGCCGGCCGATTCGCCGACGCCGACGATCTGTTCAGCACGCTCACCGCCCTGGATCGGATGGCCCCGGCCCGCGCCGCCGGCACCGAACGGCCGCCGTTCGGCTGGTGCCACGGAGAGCTGCATCCCAGCGCCGTGCATATCATCCCTACCGGGTGGCGGTTGCTGGACTTCGCCATGGCGTTCACCGGCCCCGGCCTGCTGGATCTGGCCGCCTGGTGCGGCCTGCGCCGGCCCGCCGACCCGCCCCGGACCCGCAGTCTGATCGAGCGCTACGTGCACAGCGGCGGTCATCAAGACGCCCTCGCCGACCGCGGTGGCCTGCCCGCCGAACGCTGGGCCCTGGGCTGGCACCGGGTCCAGGCCGCGACCTGGCTGCTGACCTGCGCCACCACCGGCGTGGACGCCCCCACCACCGACCCCCGGCACCTGCCGGTCCTGCGCCGCCAGCTCACCAGCGCCCACACCCTCCTGACCACCTAACCCCCAACGTCCCGAACCGCGACAAGCATCCATGTCGCGATGCTGAAGCGCCCCACAACCGCGACAAGCATCCATGTCGCGAACCGGGGGTTGCCTGTTCGTGCAACGGGGTCTGCCCTCGGGCACGTCCGTGCGGTCGTTTCGCGGCTGACCGGGTCGGGAGAGGCTGGTGGCTGAGGCGGTTCGGTCGTCGAGGAGGCAGCAGTATGCCCAATTATCTCTCCCCTGGTGTGTACGTCGAGGAGGTCGAGGCCGGCTCGCGCCCGATCGAAGGTGTCGGCACAGCGGTGGCCGCCTTCGTCGGCTTCGCCGCCGCGGGACCGTTCAACCAACCGACGTTGATCTCGAACTGGCGCCAGTACACCAGCACGTTCGGCGAGTTCATCGAAGGTGCTTACCTTTCGCACGCCGTGTACGGCTATTTCTCCAACGGCGGCGGCGCGGCTTACATCGTGCGGGTCGGCCAGGACGGTCAGAACGGCGCCGGTGGCTCAGGGTCGAAGCAGGACAAACCGGCGCTGACCGGCCCGCGCCAAATCGAGCTCGGTGGCTACCGGGTCACCGAGCTCGAAGTGGGTGACGCCAAGACCGACATCACCATCGAGATCGGGCCAGCCGACTCCGCCGAGGGCGAGCAAACGCCACCCGGGGACATGTTCAAGCTGGTCGTCAAGCGTGGTCGCAAAGTCGAGGAGACCTACGGCCGGGTCAGTACGAGTCCCGGTAAGGACAACGTCGTCACCAAGATCAAACAGGACTCCAAGCTGATCACTATCGAGGAGACCGGTAGTGCTCCCAAGCCGGCCAAACCGCCGGTAGGCAGCGTGGCGCTCGCACCACCGCCGGCCGCGCCGGCGGCGCCGGCCCGGATCGCGACCGACGACTACGTCGGGGATGTGGGCGAGCGGACCGGTTTCTCCGGCCTGGCCGCGGTCGACGAGGTGACCATGGTCGCGGTGCCCGACCTGATGAGCGCCTACGAGCGCGGCGCGATCGACCTCGCCGGGGTACAGGCCGTACAGAAAGAGATCATCACCCACTGCGAGCTCATGGGGAATCGGGTCGCCATCCTGGACCCGCCGCCCGGCCTGGGTCCCCAGCAGGTCAAGGAATGGCTGCGGGAAGAGGCGAACTACGACTCGAAGTACGCCTCCCTCTATTGGCCGTGGATCAGCGTGTTCGACCCGGTGACCAGCAAGAGCCAGTTCATTCCGCCGTCGGGGCACGTCGCCGGCATCTGGGCCCGCAACGACGACACCCGCGGCGTGCACAAGGCCCCGGCGAACGAGGTCGTACGTGGCGCTCTCGAGCTGCAGACCCAGCTGACCAGGGCTGAACACGACCTGCTCAACCCGATCGGTATCAACTGCATCCGGGCTTTCCCCGGCCGTGGTATCCGGATCTGGGGAGCGCGCACCATCTCCTCCGATCCGGCGTGGCGCTACCTCAATGTGCGCCGCCTGTTCAACTATCTCGAGGAATCGATCCTGATCGGCACCCAGTGGGTGGTCTTCGAGCCGAACGACGACGCGCTGTGGGCCCGGATCAGGCGCACGATCAGCGCTTTCCTCGTCAACGAGTGGCGCAAGGGCGCCCTGTTCGGGTTGACTCCCGACGAGGCGTTCTACGTCAAGTGTGACCGCGAGACCAACCCCGCCGAGGGCATCGACGCAGGTCAGGTCGTCTGCGAGATCGGGGTCGCCCCGGTCAAGCCCGCCGAGTTCGTCATCTTCAGGCTGGCCCAGTTCTCCGGCGGCACCAGCCTGGTCAACGAATAGTCACTCCTCGACTCAGAAAAGGTAGGCGAACATGGCGCTTCCGGAGCTTGACAAGGCCGTCGGCCACTCCTTCGGTCTCGAGTTCGACGGCGTGCAGATCAAGCAGATCCAGGAGATATCCGGGCTCAAGATGGAGCAGGATGTCATCGAGCTCAAGCAGAACACCCCGGACGGCAAGTACATCATCAAGAAGCTACCCGGCCGCCCCAAGGCGGGCGAGGTGACCCTGACTCGCGGTCTCACCGATGACACCAGCTTCGAGAAATGGATCAAAGACAGTCACTTCGGCAAAATGGGTGACGCCCGCAAGGGTGGCGCTATTATCGTCTACGACTACGAAGGCAACGCCCTCAAGCGCTACAAGCTCACCAATGCCTGGCCGAAATCCCTGGAGATCGGCACCCTGAAGGCCGGTGACACGAGCGTGTGCACCGAGAAGCTCGTGCTCACCTATGAGCAGCTGGAACCGCAGTAATGCGCCGGACCATCGGGACAATCGCTGCGATCGAGCCGGTCGACCGCAGCGAGCCCCACCTTCGCCCAGCGGAGCGGCCGGTATTGCGCACGGAGTTTCCGTTCGTGCTGCCGCGCGGATACGTCGACGAGTCGGGCACCGTGCATCGCAACGGCGTCATGCGCCTGGCCACGGCCCGCGACGAGCTGGTGCCACTGCGCGACGACCGGGTGCGGGAGAACCCGGCCTACCTCTCGGTGGTGCTGCTCGCCCGGGTGATCACCCGGCTCGGCGCGATCGACGACATCCACGCCGGTATGGTCGAGGACTTCTTCGCCTCGGACCTGGCGTTCCTGCAGGACCTCTACAAGCGGGTGAACGCGGAGGGGCACACCCGTGCCGCGGTGACCTGCCCATCCTGCCGGCACGACTTCGACATCGACCTCGCCGGCGGTTCCCTGTCACCGAGGGGGTCCGTGCAGGGGGAATCATGACGTACGGGACCGAGCGCCTGCTCGAGGAGGTCTCGTACGTCGCTTATCACTTCCACTGGCCCCTCGGCGAGATCCTCGACCTCGAGCATCCCGACCGGCGCCGTTTCGTCGAGGAGATCGGCCGGATCAACCAGCGGCTCAGTACGGGACGGTGAGTGGTGAAGCTGCGGGACCTGTTCCGGCGGCGCACGAACGCGCCGGACCCGCCGGACCCGCCGGCGCCCACCCCGGCCCGGCGCTCGGACTGGCCGGCCATGCCGCCGATGCAGCGGGTCGTCGGCTCCCCTGACTTGATCACCGCTCCCGACCGGTTCCCCGACGGCCTCGCCTCCTGGCGTAACCCGTCGCAGGGCGGCACTCTCGGCCACTACGTGACTCCGGATGCGCCGGCCGGGGTGAGTACCGGGCTCGCCACGGCCGCCCCGCGCGACGAGCTGCCCGCTCCCGCGCGACCGTGGTGGTGGCCGCAGCCGGCGGCCGTGCAACGTCACGTCCCGACACCATTGCCCGAACCGCTGATCAGCTTCGACGACCCGGCACCGGCCGTCCCGGTGCACCCGCTGCCGGGTCACAACCTGGTGAGCGCAGCGGGCATCGAGCCGTCCACGCCCAGGCTGGTCCTGCCCGCCGTGCAGCGCCACGCCACCGACCCCGAGGCCGGCCAAGCGCCGGTCCCCGATCCTGATCTGCCGGCCGGCGAGTCACCGCCAGAAGCCCCGCTGCCGTCGGTCATGGCCGCACCGACCGAGCCGCTGTCGGAGATCTCCGCCGGGTCGCGGCCGGACAACCGGGCGAGTCTGCCCGCTGCGCGCCGGCTCGGCCTGGGTGCACCGCTGCAGCGGGTTCCTGACCTGGGACACAGACCGTGGACCGACGCCGCCCCGGTGCAACGTCAGACCGAAGTCGATGCCGAGCCGACGGACGTGGCGCCGCTGGTGTCCGATATCCCGCCGATGGCACCCTCCACCCCATCCGCGACGGAAGCACCTTCCACCCCAACGAGTCCGTCACCTCAGGCTGTGCAACGCGCGCTCGACACCCCCCTACACGGTGACTCCCACCTAGCGCAGTTGCCCTCAACCGAGTCGACCACGCCGCCACTGCCGACTCCGGCGAACACGGAACCGCCAGCAGCGCAACGTCAGGTCGAGCCCACACCACTGGACGTGGCGCCGCTGGTGTCCGATACCCCGCCGATGGCGTCGGTAGTCACGTCACCGAAGCCACCCGACGCCGTGGCGTGCCCCCCGATCGCGGCTCCCCCAGCGACGGCTCCCCCAGCGACGGCTCCCGCGGCGACGGCTCCTTTGGTAGGGGCACCTTCCGCGGCTACTGCCGGACCGAGTTCGTCACCGTTATCCGCCCAACGCACGGTCGACGCTCCCCCACCACCTGACCCGCATCCAGCGTGGCGGCCTGAGATCGGGACGACCGCAACGACACCTCTGTCGGCTGCAGCAGACAGCGGACCATCCACGGTGCACCGTGCGATCGCGGCCGAAGCGATGGAGGTCGCGCCGCTGGTGTCCGGCTCCCCATCGATGACACCCTCCACCCCACCCGCGGCGGAATCACCTTCCATCACAACGAGTCCCGCACCGCAGGCCGTGCAACGCGCGCTCGATACTCCCCCACTACCTGACCCGCATCCAGCGTGGCGATCTGAGATCGGGACGACCGCAGCAGCGCCCCTGCCGGCTGCGGCCGGCAGAGGACCATCCACAGTGCACCGTGCGGTCGCGGTCGACGCGATGGAGGTCGCGCCGCTGGTGTCCGACTCCGCGCTGATGCCGCCGGTAGTCACGTCGCCGATGCCACTCGACGATGGGGTCTCTCCCCCGGCGCACTCCGCCCAACCCGCGGCAGAATCATCGACAGCGCAACGTCAGGTCGAGCCCACACCACTGGACATCGCACCACTGGTGTCCGGCACCCCGCCGATGGCGTCGGTGCTCACTTCATCGATGCCAGCCGACCCTGTGGCGATTTCCCCAGCTACGCCCTCCCCAGCTATGACCCCCCCGGTGGCAATTCCCTTGGCGACGATTCCTTCGGTAACGGCACCTTCCGCAGCTGTTATCGGACCGAGTCGAGCACCGGTATCCGCCCAACGCGCGGTCGACACCACCCCGCCACCTGGCCCGCATCCAGCGTGGCGACCTGAGGTCGAGACAACCACAGCGGCACCCCTACCGGCTGCGACCGGCACCACGCCACCCACCGTGCAACGTCGGATCGAGACAGCGGCAGCACCCCTAGGGGTGGCACCGCTGGTGTCCGACTCCGCACCGATACCGTCGGTGGTCACGTCGCCTATACCATCGGGGGACGCCGGAGTTGCTCCGCTGTCACCGCCTCCCACCGAACCAGCGACCCGATCACGTTCCACCGCAACAAGTCCGTCTCCTCAATCCGTTCAACGTCGGGTCGAGATTGCCGGGGAGCCGACGGAGGTGGCGCCGCTGGTGTCCGGGTCACCCCCGATAGCATCGATGGTGATTCCCTTCACCGACGCCGCGACCGGATCCCCCTCCGCGGAGCAGCGCCCGTCACCCGGGGTACCGCCGAGCGGTCCTGGCCTCACCGTCCAACGCGCAGTCGACGCGCCTCCCGGGCGCGAACCACGACCTGTGTGGTCATTTCCGGCTGAGCCGACCGCGCCAACGTCCCTGCCAGCGGAAGCGGTTCCGGCAGAAGCTGAGCCGTCGACGGTGCACCGTGCGGTCGCGGTCGAAACGATGGAGGTGGCGCCGCTGGTGTCCGACTCCGCGCTGATGCCGCCGGTGGTCCCATCGCCGATGCCACTCGGCGATGGGACCTCTTCCCCGGCGCCCTCCGCCCAACCCGCGGCAGAATCACGTTTCACAGGAACGAATCCGTCACCTCAGCCTCTGCAACGCGCGGTCTACACCCCCCTACGAACCGGCCCCCACCCAAGACAATCGCCATCAGCCGAGCCGACCCTGCCACCACTGCCAACGGCAACGAGCGCTGACACGGTGACAGCGCAACGTCAGGTCGAGCCCACATCACTGGACGTGGCACCGCTGGTGTCCGATACCCCGCCGATGGCATCGGTAGTCACGCCACCGATGCCATCGGGCAACGCCGAGTCCCCCCCGGCGTCGACACCCACCACCGCACTTACGACGGCAGCTGTCCCATCCACGGTGCACCGTGCGGTCGCGATCGACACGAGGGAGATCGCGCCACTGGTGTCCGGCTCCGCACTGCTGGCGTCGGTGCTGGTTCCCTCGACGGTGACGCCCTCCGCAGATGCCGTGGTGGGATCCCGTTCCGCGGGCTCGAGTCCGTCACCTCAGTTCGTGCAGCGGGCGGTCGACGCCCCCCGGCAGCGCGAATCGACGGATCTGACCGCGCCCGCGATCACACACTCGCCGCCACTGTCCTACGCCGACCACACCGGGAGCCACCACAGTGTTGCCCCCACCGCTGTGGGTTTGGTCGGTGATCGCCCCATCGAGCCTGCCGTCGCCGGTTACCCGGCCGCCGTCGATTCCGCAGGCGGACCCGTCGCAGCGCCGGCGGTCGAACGGACCCGGTGGCCGGCTGTTCAACGGCACGGGACCGTCGAGAGCCAGGTCGCCGCGCTGAGGGCGCCGGTCACAGCGGCGGTGCAGCGCGGTATCCACGCAGGCACCGCGTCGTGGCCACCGGGTGCATTCACGCCCGAGCTGGTCGTGCAGCGAGCCGACGCCGAGCCCGCAGCGGCGACCGACCTACCAGCAGCAACCGACCTATTAACAGCAACCGACCTACCAACAGCAACCGACCTACCAACAGCAACCGACGCACCAGCAGCAACCGACCCCGGGTCAGCACCCGCAGCGGCACCGGGGGCCCCGCCCGCGGCACCCGCCGGCTCGACCTCACCGACCGAGGTGGACGCCCTGGTCCGCCGCCTGTACGACCCGATCGTCCGGCGCCTCAAAGCCGAGCTGCAGCTTGACCGGGAGCGCGCCGGGCGTTCCCTCGATCTCTGGCATTAGAGGAGCACCTCATGGCCGCCGACCAGGACCCCGCCGTCAGCGTGTGTTTTGTGGTGCAGCTCGACTCGATCGGTTTGGGCGCCTTCAACAGCTGCGAGGGGTTGGGGTGCGAAGTGGTCATCGAGCAGCGTGAGGAAGGCGGTAACAACGGTTTCGTGTGGCAGCTGCCGACCAGAACCAAGTACCCGAATATCAAGCTTTCCCGACCGTTGACCAAGGATACCGAGCAGGTCGCCAAGTGGTTCGCGAAAGCCGTGCAGGGCAGTGGTAAACGCTCCGCCGAAGGCAAGCAGACCGGTCTGATCCAGGCGATGACCCTGGACGGCACGGTGGTCGCCAGCTGGGGCCTGCTCGACGTGGTGCCGGTGCGCTGGACCGGGCCGTCGCTGAACCCCGATTCGCCGAAGGTGGCCACCGAGACCATCGAGATCGCCCACCACGGGTTCATCGCCTGAGCCGGCCCAGCCGGCTGAACGAGGCGCCGGCCACAACCTCGAGGAGCAGAGCATGTCTCAACCGGTCGCGATGACCGCAACCAGCGCCGGACCCGCGGCAGCCGCCGGCGGCCGGCCGACGATGAAGCACGCGTTCCTCGAGCTTCGCACGCCACCGGCAGCACCGGGCAGTCTGGAGGCCGGGGCGCCGTTCGACCGCATCGACTTCCAGTTCAACCCCAAGGAGCTCTCGATCAGCAAGGCCGCGAAATGGAGCCGCAACGAGCAGAAAGGCAACGCGAACAGCGGGGTGCCCGAGTTCCGCGGACCGACGCCGTGCAAGCTCGCGCTGGAGATGTTCCTCGATGCCAGTGACACGCAGAGTGATTCGGTGGTCAAGACCGTCGAGAAGCTGTTCTCCTGCTGCGTGCCGACCGCGGCCAGCAACGACCAGAAGAAACCCAATCCGCCGTGGGTGGTATTCCACTGGGGCGGCCTGAGCAGCTTCACCGGTTATATCGCCTCGGTCAGCGTTAAATACACCTTGTTCACTCCGGGTGGCCTACCGATCCGGGGCACCGCGACGGTCAACCTGGAGGAGATCTCCAAGGAGCAGAAGGGACAGAACCCCACATCGGGCGCGCTGTCCACGCACCGGGTGCACACCGTCTCGACCGGCGACACCCTGGCGTCCATCGCCTGGCGCGAGTACGGGGATCCGGCCATGTGGCGGGCGATAGCCACGACCAACCACATCGACGACCCGATGCGGATCCGAGCCGGGGCGTCGCTGCTCATCCCCTCAGCCGACAGCCTCCCGGGCCAGTAGCCCCGATGCCTGCCAAGGACTTCACCAATCAGCTGCTCGTCGCGGTCAACGGCACGCAGCTGGCCGCTGACGTGGCGGTGCTGCTGGTGCACGGCGTCGTGGACGACAGCCGGGTGCTGCCCGACCTGTTCTCGCTGCGGTTTCGGGACACCGGCAACGCCGTGCTGGACAAGGCCGGCATCAAGATCGGCTCACCGGTCACGCTGTCGGTGGCGTCCAACGAGAGCAATACCCCGTTACCGCTGCTGGCCGGCGAGGTCACCGCGCTGGAGAAGGAGTTCGACGGCACCGGCACGTTCACCGTCGTGCGCGGGCTGGACAAGTCCCACCGGCTGACCCGCGGCCGGCGGGTGGCGAGCTACCAGCAGATGACGGTGTCCGACGTGGTCCGCAAGGTCGCCCAGACAGCAAGTATCCCCATCGGCCAGATCGACCCGACCACCGCTATACACCAGCAGATCTCCCAGGGCAACCTCACCGACTGGGCGTTTTTGACGCAGCTGGCCGCCGACATCGGCGCCGGGATCGCGATCGTCGACGGCAAGCTGGAGTTCCGCCGCCCGAAGTCCGCCGATGCCGCCCCCGCCACCACCACCTCGGCGACCGACGACGCGATGGTGCTGGAGCTGGGCCGCAACGTGCTGCGGATGCGGGCCGTGGTCACCTCCGCCGAGCAGGTCCCCGCCGTGCAGGTGCGCGGCTGGGACGCCACCACCAAGCGCGCGGTCATCGGCCGGGCGCCGGCCAAGACCGTCTCCGCCGAGATCGGCGCCAAGCCCGCCGAGCTGGCCGGCACCTTCAGCGCGCAACCGCTGGTCGCCACCGACTCGCCGTACACCGCCCAGGGCCAGGTGGACGACGCCGCCAAGGCGCTGGCCGAGCAGGTGACCGGCGGGTTCGCCGAGCTGGAGGTGGTCATGCGCGGCAACCCGAAGGTGCGCGCGGGCACCGCGGTCACCCTGGCCGGCGCGGGCCAGCCGTTCGAGGGCAAGTACACGGTGACGGCCAGCCGGCACGTGTTCGACCCGGAGACCGGTTATCTGACGTGGGTCACGGTCAGCGGCGGGCAGGACCGCACCCTGCTCGGCCTCACCGGATCGCACCTCGGCAATGGCAACGGGGGCGCCGGCGGGTCCGGCGTGGTGATCGGGGTGGTTTCCGACAACCGCGATCCGGAGAAGCGGGGCCGGGTACGGCTGACGTTTCCCTGGTTGAACGACGAGTTCGTCAGCGACTGGGCGCGCACCGTGCAGGCCGGCGCGGGCAAGGACCGCGGCGCGGTGATCGTGCCTGAGGTGGGCGACGAGGTACTGGTGGCCTTCGAGCAAGGCAGCTTCCAGCGGCCCTACGTCCTGGGTGGGCTGCACAACGGGGTGGACACCCTGCCCAAGGGTGAGGTGGAGCTGGTCGACGCCAGCTCCGGCGCGATCGACCGGCGGGCGTTCGTGTCCCGCACCGGCCACGCGGTGGAGATGCTGGAGAGCGCGTCCGGGGCGCAGGGCGTCACGATCAAAACCGGCGACGGCAAGCTGATCCTGCACCTCGACCAGAAGCAGACCAAGATCACGATGCACAGTGACGGCACGGTCACCATCGAGGCGCCCCAAGGTGTCACGGTGGACGCCGGGACCGGCAGCCTGAAGCTGACCGGCCAGGACGTCAGCATCGAGGCCAAGGCCGGAGTGAAGATGGACGGCGGTGCCGGCGAGGTGAAGGTCAGCAGCAGCACCAAGGTGAGCGTCGAAGGCGCCATGGTGAGCGTGAACGGCTCGGCGACCACCGAGGTCAAGGGCGGCGCGATGTGCAACATCCAAGCCGCGATCGTCAAGATCAACTAGTGGAGGCGAGCGCAATGCCACCAGCGGCGCGGGTCGGCGACCCGACCGGGCACCCGGGCGTGATCGGTCCACCCGGGGTGCCGACGGTGCTGATCGGCGGCATGCCGGCGGCGACCGTCAGCACGCCGCACATCTGCTCGTTTCCACCACCGGCGGTGCACCCACCGACCGTGATCGCACCGCCGGGCTGCCCCACCGTGCTGATCGGCGGGATGCCGGCCGCCCGGATGGGTGATATGTCGGCCTGTGGGGCACCGATCATCATGGGCTGCCCCACCGTCATGATCGGCGGGTGACGGCGATGGCAGAGCAGTTCATCGGCGCCGGCTGGCAGTTCCCGCTGCGCACCGACCGGACCGGGAGCATCGCGCTGGTCACCCGGGAACGCGAGATCGAGGAGAGCATCCGGCTGATCCTGGCCACCGCACCCGGCGAACGGCCGATGCGCCCCGAGTTCGGCTGCGCCATCCACGACTTCGTCTTCGCCCCCGCCGACGCGGGCACCGCCGGGCAGCTCGCCTTCGAGGTGCGTTCGGCGCTGGACCGCTGGGAGCCGCGGATCGACCTCGTCGACGTGCAGGTCCGGTTCGACGCGGTCGACGAGGGCACGCTCTACATCGACGTGCACTACTCGATCCGTGGCACCAACGACCCGCGCAACCTGGTCTTCCCGTTCTACGTGATCCCGTCGCACGAGCGCGCCGACACCACCGGCGGTGAGTCGTGACGCTGCCGGCCCCGAACCTGGACGACCGCCGCTTCCAGGACCTCGTCGACGACGCGAAACGCTACGTGCAGCGGCACTGCCCGGAGTGGAGCGACCACAACGTCTCCGACCCGGGTGTGACGCTGATCGAGACCTACGCGATGGTCGTCGACCAGCTGCTCTACCGCCTCAACCAGGTACCCGACCGGCTGTACCTGCGGTTCCTCGAGCTGCTCGGGATGCCGCTGTACCCGCCGACACCAGCGGTGGCACCCACCACGTTCTGGCTGTCCGCCCCGCGCGAGGACACCGTCACGGTGCCGGCCGGGACGGAGGTGGCCACCCAGCGCACCGAGACCGACCCGGCGCTGTCGTTCACCACCGTCGAGCGCCTGGACATCGTGGCGTGCGCACTGGTCGGGATCGCCACCACCACCGGCGAGCACGGCGGCCAACCGGTGGACCGCAACCGGGCGCTGAGCACCGACGAGCCGTTCCCGTGCTTCTCGACGACGCCGGAGTACGGCGACGCGCTGCTGATCGGGCTGAAGGTGGCGGTGCCGCGCTGCGCGGTGGCGCTGCGGTTCGACTGCCAGGTCGAGGGCGTCGGCGTCGACCCGCGCCAACCGCCGCTGGTCTGGGAGGCCTGGACCGGCAACCGGTGGGACTTCTGCGAGCTGGAACGGGACGGGACCGGCGGGCTCAACCGGCCCGGCGACGTGGTGGTGCACGTCCCGGCCGAGCACACCACCACCGTCATCGCCCAGCAGCCGGCCGGCTGGCTGCGGTGCCGGGTGGTGCCCGCCGCACCAGGGCAACCGTTCTACAGCGCGTCGCCCCGGATCCACGGCGCGAGCGCCTTCACGATAGGCGCCACGATCAACGCCGCCTACAGCGAGACCGTGCACAACGAGATCCTCGGGGCGTCCGACGGGGTGTCCGGCCAACGTCTGCCGCTGGGCCAGCGCCCCGTCGTCGCCGGGCCCGAGCCGCTGGTGGTGCAGGTGGGAGCGGGCGACGGCCAGCAGCAGTGGCACCAGGTCCCACACTTCGCCGGCAGCGCCGAGACCGACCAGCACTTCGTGCTCGACCCGATCGCCGGTGAGATCGTCTTCGGCCCCGGGGTCCGGCAAGCCGACGGCCGGATCCGGCAGTACGGCGCGATACCGCCGAAGGGGGCGATGGTCAAGATCCCGTTCTACCGGGTCGGCGGCGGGCACCGCGGCAACGTGGCCCGCGGTGAGATCACCGCGCTGCGCGCCTCGGTGCCCTATGTCGCGCGGGTGGAGAACCGCCGGCCTGCCTCCGGCGGGGTGGACGGTGAGGACGTGGCCAACGCTCGGCGGCGCGCGCCACAGTTCCTGCGCACCCGGCAGCGCGCGGTCACGATCGCCGACTACGAGTCGCTGGCCCGGGAGGCCGATCCGCGAGCCGCCCGGGTGCGGTGCATCCCCGGCCAGGGTGTCGACTCCGCGGTGATCCGGCTGGTGGTGGTGCCCGCGCTGGCCGGCGAGCCCACCGTGGCGGTGCCGTTCGTCGCGTTGCAACCGCGTCCCGAGGTGCTCGCCACGATCGCGACCTACCTCGACGAGCGGCGGGTGCTCGGCACCCGGCTGCTGATCAAGCCACCGGACTATCTCTGGATCCGGGCGGTCGTGACGGTACGGTTCGGGCCGCGCGCCGACCCGCACCGGGTCACCCAGGATGCGTTGGGCGCGCTGTACCGCCATCTGCACCCGTTGCACGGCGGGCCGGACGGCTCGGGCTGGCCGTTCGGCCGTTCGGTGCACGCCGGGGAGCTGCTGGCCACCGTGCAACGGGTAGCCGGGGTCGAGATCGTCGAGGACGTCAAGCTCTACATCGTCGCCCCGCGCAGCCGCCAACCCATCGAGGGCGCCCGGCTCAAGGTCGAGCTGGAGCCCGACACGCTGCCCTTCTCCATCGAGCACGTCATCGAACTGGCAAACCCGTGAGCCGCGGCACCGTCCCTGACCTGGCATCGGCGCACCCGATGGGCGAGCTGCTGCCCGGGGTGTACCTGGAGGACTCGCTGGCCCAACGCTTCACCGAGGGGCTGGACACCGTGCTGGCCCCGGTCTTTCTCACCCTGGACTGCCTCGACGCCTACCTCGACCCGTGGTTGACCCCTGGTGACTTTCTGCCCTGGCTGGCCTCCTGGGTGGATATCGAGCTCGATGAGACCTGGCCCGACGAGCGGAAACGAGCGATGGTGGCCGCCGCCGCACGGCTGCATTCCACCAGCGGAACCCACCGCGGCCTGGTCGACTACCTGCAACTGCTCACCGGAGGTGAGGTCGAGCTGATCGAGAGCGGTGGCACCCGATGGTCAGCCGAGCCGGGCGCCACCCCCCCGGGCGCCACCACGCCCGGATTACAGGTGACCGTACGGGTCAACGACCCCCACTCGATCGACCGAGCCCGCCTGGACCGAGCCGTCCGCGACGCCCGCCCAGCCCACCTCCCCTACCAGATCCAGATACTGCCCCTGAACCCATGAGCCACCCGCCCGCATTCAGCGGGCTCAGCGGGGTTATCGGCGCCGAATAACCCCGCTGAGCCCGCTGAATGCGGGCAGCAGGGTGGTCGGGTCGGGACATAGGGCGAGCACGAGGGCGCCGAAGCGGACGCCGTTGTCGGCGTCGACCAGGTGGGTGACCTCGGCCAGGGTCGGCGGGGCATCGGGACCGCTGCGCAGCTCGCCGGTCAGCACCGCGAGCGCGGGCTCACAAAGCTCGCCGGTGAGGTGGGCCAGCAGTGCAGCGGCGAGGCGGTGGGCACGTTGCTCGGCAGACTTTCCAGGGAGGCGGGACAGGTAGTTCGCCAGGTTGTGGTGCGCTGTGGAGATCTCGCGGGGGTCGGGATGGACGTACCCCAAGCGCAGCGAGGTGCGCTGCAGGTCGACAGCGTCCGCCAGGTCATCACAGTGCGATGCCAGCTCGGCGCGGGCGGCATACACCGCAGCAAGCTGTGCACTGTCGCCGGCGGTGTTGAAGACGTCTTGGCACTCGCGCAGTAGCTGGTCAGCATCGGTTAACCGACCGAGGCGAAGCAGTGGGAGGTAGTCGTTGAACCGGATGCGGGCAACCTCGTGAACGTCGGCGCGGCATCGCCGCTTGACACCGGCGATCTCGTCGTTGAGCTCGAGTGCGTCGTCCCAGCGCTGCAAGGCCACCGCGGACGAGCGGCCGATGTCGAGAATTCCCTCCCGGACGTTCCACGGGTTCACCCGGTCGTTGTCGGCGCGCTGGTCGGGCAGATCGGCCATCCGGGCCCGCAACGCAGGCAGGTCGAAGAAGAGGACCTGCTCATGGTGGCCGAGCAGGCCGAGTATCTGCAGCCGCCGGCCCTGGTCGCTGAGCTGGGTCCAGAACCCGAACCCGGCCTGCCTGGTGTGCTCGATCTTCTTGCCGGCCAGCGTGAGCGCCTCGACAAGTTTGCCCTGATCACGCAGCAGGGTGACCAACTCACCGGCGGAGGTGGAGGCGAGCCGGTACTCGCCGCTGGTGATGGCCTGGTCGTAGGCGCGGCGGAGCAGGAGCTCGGCCGCATCGGGATCCACCCTCCGGGCAGCGGCACCGAGCACGACGAGGTCTTTGACGGTGCCGGTGGCCTCGGCGATGCGCCGCAGCAGCGGAATGACAGCGAGCGAGGTGACCGGGGAGTAGCCGTTCCGGATCAGGGCTCGTTCGAGCAAGCAGCTGGCGGCGTCGTAGTCGTGTTGACGCAGCAGGTAGCGGGCGGCGGCCAGACCGGCCCGCACCGTGCACCGGCTGCGCGCACCGGTTTGCCGCGGCTCGATCCCCCAGTCGCCAACGACGGTCCACCAGTCGGCGAGTTGCGCGTCGACCGCGGCAGTGACCGGCTCGGGGGTCGCCGCGTGGATGGCCTCGACGATGCCGGGGTGGATCCGGTAGCGCACGGACTCGTTCGGATCGACCGGGTCGGTGTCGATCAGTGCGGCGGTGACCAGCGCAGCGACCAATCCGGCCAGCGGTGGCGGTTCGGCGGGCTGGTCCACCCGCCGCCACAGGGCAGGCCAGTTCACACCCAGGATGGCCGTGTCCCGATCGGTCTCCTCGATCCGGCACAGCACGTGCAGCAGCAGCCGCGCCGGGGCGGGCAACGTCGCGGTGACGGCGAGGGTCCATGCAGCGCAGGTCTGCCGCAGCTGCTCGGCGTCACCCTCGGCGGCAGACGCCGCTTCTTCGACCTCAGCCAGCTGGAAGGCCAGCCGGGACGGCTCGGCTGCAGCCGCCTCGGCGAACTCCAGCAGCATGGGATGGCCCTGGGCCAGCGCGAGCACATGACGGCCCACGGTGGGCGGCAACGCACGCAGGTTGGGTAGCTCCCGGACCAGCAGCAGGGACTCGTCCCGGGACAGCGTGGGCACCGGCTGGATCAGCACCGTGCCGGCGTTCAGCCCGGCCGGCACGATCCGGCTGGTCAGGATCACCCGTGAGGATCCTTGATGCCCGGTGAGCGCGCCGATCAGCGACGCCCAGCGAAGGTCCCGCCACCGGCCGTCCGGGGTCAGCAGGGTGTCGAGATTATCCAGGATCAGCAGCAGGCCGGCGTCGGTGAGAGTGGGCAGGAACGCTTCCAGGCGCTCCCGAGTGGCGATCTCGTCGACCATCGCGAACCCGGGATCCGCCAGCTGTTCCGCCAAGGCCACCGCCAGCAGGCGCAGCGCCTCGCCGAACTGATCCGGATCGGTGGGCGCGGACCAGAACGCCAACCCGGTAAAACCGCGCCGGTGGCGATAGGCGAGCTGCACCGCACAGGTGGTCTTGCCCGCACCGGCCATTCCCTGGAACACCACCGCGGTGCGCCCGGAGGCCGGGGCCAACGCGGCACCGGCCGCAGCCATCAACTCGGCACGGCCGACGAACCGCGCCGGCTCGGCCGGGAACCGGGTCAGCACCTCGACAGTGGGGTCGAGGAACGGCTTGCCGACCGGAGGGGCCAGGGACAGCTCGGCCGCCGACGACCGAAGTCTGTTCATCCGGGCCATGAACAGCGAGAGCGCGATCGCCAGCACGACCCAGGTGAGAATCCCGAGCACGATCACTACGATCGTGGACACCGGAACCTCCCAAGAGATAGGTGGGGAGTTGACGATACGCTCCGCTCGCGCCAACCTCGCATAATTTGACCTGACCGCCGGCGGTACTTCTCACGCAGTGCTGAGAGGACCGGCTCACACACCGAGTATGTCGAGGACCTCGGCATAGTCCTGCCTGGCCCGAGCAGCCGCGGCAGGCTCACCGGCCTCGGTGCAGGCAGCGATCAACAGCCGCCACGATGCGTCGCAGAACGGGTCGATGTCCACGCTGCGGCGCGCAGCGTGGATGGCCGACCGGACGTCCCCGCCGGCCAGCCTCAGCTCGGCCAAGCGCCCGGCCGCGGTCGCCGCCTGCTGGCGTAGCCGCTCGCGGACGTCGGTGACCCACTCCGCGGGGCCGTCCTCGGGCAACAACTCGCCGCGGTAGGTGGCGATGGCGCCGGCCAGCGCGGTCCGCTCGGCGTCGACGTCGTGCGCATGCCTGGCCTGCAACGCCGCCTGCAGCGCGGCCGCGAACTCGGCCACGTCGGCCTCGCTGCCCGGCGGGAGCACCAGCACATAGGCGTCCCCACGGCGTTGCAGCGTGCCCCGGGCGGCTCCCGACGCCAGCAACGAGCGCAGGCTGGACACCGCGACCTGCATGCTGCGCACCGCCCGGTCGGGTGACAGGTCCGGCCACAGCTGCAGCAGCGACTCGCGGTGCACCGGCCGCGGCTGATGGATGGCGAGCAGCCGCAGCATCGTCGCAGCCCGCGGCCGGACCGCTGCCCAGTCCACGGTGCGGCCGGCAACCTCGAAGGTGAACCCACCGAGGCATCGCAATCGCACCACGGCCGGCACCGAGCTGACCACAACCGGGCCAGCCACCACCGGGCCGGCCGGCGCCGGCGGGCCGAGCAGCCGGTCGGCCAGCGCCGCGGGCCAGGGCAGCCCGTGCGTCTCGGCCAGGCAGCGCGCCTGCTGCTGGTGCCCGGCGGGCGAGGCGGTGTCGGTGGCCGCGAGCACCAGCGCGGTCAACGCCTGTGCCCCCCAGACACCGGCCGTGCGGCTGAACGACTCGGCCAGGCGAGCCATCGCCGCAGCGTCGGAGTCACCCTGGCTCGCCGCGGCCAGCGCGGCGAAGGCCGAGCCCCACGCCTCGAGGCTGCCGGCGTCGAGGATCCGGCAGCGGGTGACCACGTCCCGCCACGCCACGAGCGCGGGCTGCCCGGACCACAGCCGGTGTAGCGCCTGGGCCGCGGCAGCGAGCAGCGTGCCCCACGCGTCTTTCGCATCGTCGCACTCGGCGGTCACCCGCTGGATCTCCTCGGCGTCGCCGGCCCGCAGCGCACCCACCACCCGAGCTTGGCGGGCCAGCCACAGGGCACCGACCCGCTCGGCGTCGGTGGCCAGCTGTTCAGCCGACCCGTCCCCGGCGGTACCGCAGGTCAGCTCGACGACCTGCTGCACGAGCCTGGCCGCGAGGACGATCAGGTCGTCACTGCCCGGGCCGTCGGGCAGCGCACCCAGCGTGCTGCCGGCTGCCCGGACGTCGCCGGTGAGCAGCGACGCAACCGCGGCATACAACTGGTCACCCGGGTTCTGCCCAGGTCGGCCCGAGCCGGGATGGCGGTGCACCGCGGCCCGCAACCGGTCCAGCCAGTGCAGCTGGGGCTGCGGGCGGCCCTCGGTCCACAGCTCGACCAGCCGGCGATCCCAGGCCGCCCGTTGCCGATCCGCCGGATCGGGGAACAGGGCCTCGGCGTGCCGGTAGCGCTGGGCAGCCTCGTGCAGCCGTCCCTCCGCAGCGAGCCGCCTGGCGAAGGCCATGCTCAACCACGGATCCTCGTCGACCATCTGCTGGGACAGCAGGTCCTGCCACACCGTGCTGGGCTCGGCCGAGATCACCCGCGCCCCGTCGTCGCGCAGCAACCGGGTGGCCTGCGGCCAGCACTCCGCACGCAGGTGCGCGCGGACCGCCTCACCGAGCGAGCCGAGCTCTTCCAGCAACGACGCCGCCTGGGAATACCACAGCTGGGTATGCTTGACCCCGAGCTCGTCGAGCAGCGCACCCTCCAGATGACGCCGCAAAACCTCGTGGTATCGGAAGGTCTGCCCCCCGTCGGTCGAGGTCGTCAACGCGCCGAGCCCCTCCAGCTCCTCGAGCCGCTGCTGCGCATCGTCGGTGCCGAGCAGGCGATCGCAGCGCTGCGCGGTGAGCAGCTCGAACACGCAGGTTCGGGTGAGAAACGTCCGCAACCGGTGGGGCAGCTCGGCCAGCACGGTCCTGGCCAGGTAGGTGCGGACGAACCGGGGCCCGCCGGCCAGCGCGTGCAGTGCCCGGCGCCGCTCGTTGAGCGGGCGGCACTGGGTGGACAGGTGAAACAGCTGCAGGCAGGCCGCCCAGCCTTCGGTGCGGCGGGTCAGCGCGGCGATGTCGTCGGGCGGCAGCGGCGCGCGGTAGACGTCCCGAAACAGCACCTCCACCTCCCACGACCGGAAGCGCAGATCGTCGGCCGTCACCACGGTGATCGGGGTGATCTCCATCCGGCACAGGTTCAGGTGCAGGGCGCGGCGTGCGGCGAGCACCACCGAGACGTCCGGAACATGACACAGCAACGTCTCAAGGCAGCTCTCGGTCGGCGAGCCGATCAACAGGTGCGCGTCGTCGACCACCAGCGTGACCGGGCCGGGCCCGACCAGCCGCAACGTGTCGAGGAACCGGTCGAAGCCATCCTGCGTTGCATGCTCCGGCGCCAGCACCCCACCGTCGAGCAGTCCGCGGGCGAGCTTGGCCGTGAAGTGTTCGGGATCGACATCCAAGCGATCGGTCCGGTGCCAGATGATCGGGCCCGGCGCCTCGCTGCCGTACTGCGCCAGCAGCGTCGTCTTGCCGCAACCCGCGGGAGCGAGGACGAGCGTCAGGTGCGCGGGAACCCGGAGCCGGTCCAGCAGCCGCTCCCGGCGCAGTCCGGACGCCTGCGGCCACCGTGTTCGGCCGACCCCGATCACCTCGACGCCAGTCACCTCGGCACCAGTCACCTCGGCACCGGCCCGACGACCACGTCGGCGATCCGCGTCCATCCGATCTTTGCCTCCTCCGCGTCCGTACCTGCGGCTTCGGCCTATGCCCAGCGTGTCTCCTCCGGTGCGGACACCCGGCGTAGAGATAGAGTCATGACGCAATCAAAAACATACATCCGATTCATGAGCGCCGTTACAATTGTGTTACGGGCCGGATCGTGAGCCAACGGTGAGCGGGGGGTTGGTCCGTGCATGCCACCAGCGTGGCCCCCAACCCGCTGTTCCTGCTACTGGTCGCCGTCGCCGTGGCCGGCGGCGCGCTCGCGGCGTTGACCACGGGCCCGGCCCGCACCGGGGGTGTGGTGTTGCTGGTGCTCGGCGGGTGGGCGGTCTCGCTGTGCCTGCACGAGTTCGGGCACGCCATGACGGCCTACCGGGGTGGCGACCGTTCGGTACGCGCCAAGGGATACCTCACCCTCGACATCCGGCGTTACACCGACCCGGTGATGTCCCTGCTGCTGCCCTTGCTGCTGCTGGCCCTGGGCGGGATCCCGCTGCCCGGCGGGGCGGTGTGGATCAACCGCAACGCGCTGCGCTCGCGAGCGGTCGCCTCGGCGGTGTCCCTGGCCGGCCCGCTGACCAACCTGGCGCTGGGCGTCGTGCTGATCGCCGCGGTCGGCCTCGGCGGGCTTTCCGGCGGACTCGCCGCCGGGCTGTCCTGCCTCGCCGTGGTGCAGGTGCTCGCCTTCCTGCTGAACATCCTGCCGGTGCCGGGGCTGGACGGGTTCGGCGCGCTGGAGCCCTACCTGCCGGCCCAGGTGCGCCGCTTGGCCGACACCGTCGGCGTGTACGCCATCCTGGTCCTGCTCTTTTTGATCATCGCAGTGCCCGCGGTGGGCAACGTAGTGTTCGGCGCCGGCTTCGCGATCTTCGCCGGGCTCGGCGGCGACCCGCTGGCAGCAGGTGCCGGCTTTCGGGAACTCCTGTTCTGGCGCTGACCGGGGAGGGCTGGAAATGAGTGTGACGGCTCGACTGGATGACTTTCAACGGCACCATTCCTGGTTGGGTTTCCCGGTGGCGGTGGTCTACAAGTTCGTCGACGACCAAGGCGGCTATCTCGCCGCTCTGATCACCTACTACGGTTTCGTCTCACTGTTTCCCCTGCTGCTGTTGCTGGTCAGCATGCTGGGCTTCACCCTGGAGGGCGACCCTGCCCTGCAGCAGGCCCTGCTCGGCTCGGCGCTGCAGCAATTTCCGATCATCGGCCCGCAACTGCAGGACAACGTCGCCTCGATCCACGGCAGCAGCCTGGGCGTGATCCTGGGCATCGCCGGTGCCGTCTACGGCGGGCTGGGCGTCTCGGTGGCCATCCAGACGGCGTTGAACCGGGTCTGGGCCGTGCCACGCTATGCCCGTCCCGACCCGGTGGTGTCCCGGTTACGCGGCTTGGTGCTGTTCGTCCTGCTCGGGGCGGTTATCCTGACGACCACCGCGCTGGCCGCGATCGGCCCGATGGCCGCCGGCTTCGGCTCCGAGATCGGCACCGGAGTACGCATCGGCGCGACCGTCATCGCGATGGGCGCCAACGTGGCCGCATTCCTGATCTTGTTCCGGGTGCTGACCGCGCGCGACATCAGACTGGCTGACCTGATACCCGGGGCGGTCGGCGCCGGGGTCGCCGTCCAGCTGCTGCAAACCGTGGGCGCGCTCTTCGTCAGCCGGGAGCTGGCCGGGGTCTCGCAGATCTACGGCGTGTTCGGGCTGGTCCTCGGGTTGCTGGCCTGGCTGTACCTGCAGGCGGTCATCGTGGTGCTCTGCGCCGAGATCAACGCGGTGCGGGCGCGCCGGCTCTGGCCCCGCAACCTGCTCACCCCCTTCGTCGATGATGCGGCGCTGACCCCCGCCGACCGGGCCGCCTACCGTTCCTACGCCGACACCGAGCGCTACACATCCCACGCCCACATCCACACCACCTTCAACGACCCCAAGTGAGCCACCGCGACATGGATGCTTATCGCGGTTCAAACGGGGTCCTGCACCGCGATAAGCATCCATGTCGCGATTCGGGGCGGGCGTCGTGAGGGTGGTGGTGTTGGTGGGGGGGGTGGGGGGGTCCCGGTTCCTGCTGGGGGTGAAGGCGGCGCTGGGGCTGCCTGCGGTCGGGGCGGATGCTGGGTCCGGCGAGCACGTGATCACCGCTGTGGTGAACACCGGCGACGATATCTGGCTGCACGGGCTGCGGATCTGCCCAGATCTGGACACCTGCATGTACACCCTGGGCGGCGGCATCGACGTCGAACGTGGCTGGGGACGATCCGGTGAGACCTGGGCCGTCACAGCGGAGCTGGCGCACTACGGCGCCGATCCGGGCTGGTTCGCGCTGGGCGACCGGGACCTGGCCACCCACCTGGTCCGGACCCGGCTGCTGCGGGCCGGCCACCCGCTGTCGGAGGTCACCGCGGCGCTGTGCGATCGATGGCGCCCCGGGGTGCGGCTGCTGCCGGTCACCGACGATCGGTGCGAGACGCACGTGGTCGTGGCCGACGGGCGCAGCCCGATGCACTTCCAGGAGTGGTGGCTGCGCCACCACGCGGCGCTGCCGGCCGGCGCGTTCGTGCCGGTGGGCGCCGACACCGCGGTGCCGGCCGCCGGGGTGCTGGAGGCGATCGCCGAGGCGGACGTCGTGCTGGTGGCGCCGTCCAATCCGGTGGTGTCAATCGGCATCGTGCTGGCCATCCCCGGTATCCGCGACGCGCTGCACGGCACGCCCGCCGCAGTGATCGGCCTGTCCCCGATCGTCGGCGGTCGCGCGGTGCGCGGAATGGCGGACGCCTGCCTGGCCGCCATCGGCGTGCAGTGCGACGCCGGCGCGGTCGGCAGGCACTACGGTGCCCGCTGCGCGGGTGGGCTGCTGGACGGGTGGCTGGTGCACCCCGGGGATGCCGCGACTGTACCCGGAGTGCGGGTCCGGGAAGTGCCGCTGCTGATGTCCGACGTGCCGGCGACCGCTGCGATGGCCAGGGCGGCCCTGGATCTCGCCGGGCTGGTCACATGAAGCACCTCCGGGCTGGTGGCATGAGTGACCACGCTGCGCCGGGTGAGGTGCGCATCCTGCCGGTCCGGGGGCTACCCGAGTTCCGGCCGGGGGACGATCTGATCGCGGCGGTGGCCGGCGCGGCGCCGTGGCTGGTCGACGGCGATGTCGTCGTCGTCACCAGCAAGGTGGTGTCCAAGGTGGAGGGCCGGCTGGTCAAGACGGATCCCGCGGAGCGCGACGCGGCCCGCCGCACGCTCGTCCGGGCGCAGGCCCAGCGGGTCCTCGCCCGCCACGGCCCTACCCTGATCACGATGAGCGCGCGGGGCGTGGTGCAGGCCGCCTCGGGGGTGGACGCATCCAACGTGCGACCCGACGAGCTCGCGCTGCTGCCGACCGACCCGGACGCCAGCGCCGCGCGGCTGCGCGATGGGCTGGCCACCGCGCTGGGTGTCGACGTCGCCGTGGTGATCACCGACACGATGGGCCGGGCCTGGCGGATGGGCCAGACCGACGCGGCGATCGGGGTGGCCGGCCTGCGCGTGCTGCACCGCTACGCCGGCACCGTCGACCGGCACGGCAACAAGCTGATCGCCACCGAGGTGGCCGTCGCCGACGAGGTCGCCGCGGCCGCCGACCTGGTCAAGGGCAAGCTGAGCGAAGTGCCGGTGGCGGTGCTGCGCGGGTTGATCCGCGACGACGACGGCAGCACCGGGGCGGATCTGATCCGCCCGGCGGCCGAGGACCTGTTCTGGCTGGGCACCGCCGAGGCGATCGAGCAGGGACGCGCGCTGGGCCGGACCGAGGCGATGCTGCTGCGCCGATCGGTGCGCTCGTTTCGCGCCGAGCCGGTGGACCCGCAAGCACTTCGCCGCGCGGTGGGGGTGGCGCTGAGCGCACCGGCACCGCACCACACCCGGCCGGTTCGCTTCGTCTGGCTGGCCGACCGGCAGGTCCGGCAGCGGCTGCTCGACGCGATGGCGCAGGCCTGGCGGGCCGATCTGCGCCGCGACGGGCTGCCCGCCGACCGCATCGAGCGCCGGGTACGGCGCGGTGATCTGCTGCGCGACGCACCGGAAGTGCTGGTACCGGTCGCGGTGGCCGACGGCGCGCACACCTACCCCGACACGCGCCGCCGAGCCGCGGAGGAGGCGATGTTCACCGTCGCCGCCGGTGCCGCCGTGCAGGGCCTGCTGGTGGCCCTGGCCACCGAGGGTCTGGGCTCGTGCTGGCTCGGCTCGACGCTGTTCTGCCCGGACCTGGTCCGCGCCGAACTCGCCCTACCACCGGACTGGCGTCCACTCGGCGCGATCGCCGTCGGATACCCTGCTGAGCCCCTGCAACCGCGCTGCCCGCGCGATCCCGACGACGGATTGGTACTGCGATGACCACGACGGCCACCGCGCCCAACGCCACGGTGCACGCCGACGCCGTGCACGTGCTGTCCAGCTGGGCACCCGGTGACCCCGGACAACGCGCGCTGCGCGACGCCTTTCTCGGCTTCCTGGCCGCCCGTCCGGATGCCTGTGCCCGCTCCTGCACGCCTGGCCATCTGACCGCCTCAGCAGTGCTGCTCTCCCACGACGCAGCGCAGGTGCTGCTCACCCTGCATCCCCGGGTCGGGCGCTGGGTGCAGCTCGGTGGGCACTGCGAGCCCGGCGATGCCGGCCTCGCCGCAGCGGCACTGCGTGAGGCGACCGAGGAGTCCGGCATCGCCGGTCTGAAGATCGACCCCCGGCCGCTGCACCTGGACGTGCACCCGATCACCTGCTCGCTGGGTGTGCCCACCCGGCACTTCGACGTGCGGTTCCGGCTGCACGCACCAGCCGGCGCCACCCCGGTGCGCAGTTCCGAGTCCGTCGACCTGGCCTGGTGGCCAGTTGACGCGCTACCCCCCGACGTGGCACCCGTGGTGGGTTTCCTTCCAGCGGGTACGACGTGACGTCCTCCTCCTCTCCGGTCACCCAGGCGTCGTAACCCGGCACGGCCAACCAAGGTGCGGGCCATTCTTACCCCGGTCGGGCTAGCCCCTCCCCGGCCGACCCGTGCGGTACACTAAGTACCGCAGAACTGACGGAGGGATCAGATGAGCCGGCTTGACGATCTGTTCGCAGCGCTGGCGGAGCTGGCGGACTCGCGAGGTGAGACGAAGGCGACCTCGGTCCGGCAACCAGCGGCGTTGCGCCGAGCTGCGCAGGTCGCTACGGAACTGGGGATGGACGAGTCGTTCACCGCAGCGGCGAATCGCGCACTGGAGGAGCGGATCCGGGCCTTTGCCCGGCAACAGGCTCTCGCCACCCATTTCGACCGATTTCCAGAGGATCGGCCTCGGCTGGCGGCAGTCACGCTGCGCCGCGTTGCCGGCACCGACCATCCGGCGCAACGGCACCCCGACGTCGTCGAAGCGGTCGCCGAGTGGGTCGAGGGCCGCGAACCGGATTGGATGCTCGCCGGGGTGGACGAGACGGTGGATCAGGTGCTGCAGCACGTGGAGATGATCGCTGCCGGAGTGGGCGTTCGGCCGCCGAATGTCGCCTGATGGCGCCCGAGCTGGTCCGCCACCTGGTCCTCGACAACGAGGCCGCCCAGGCGTTGTCCTCCAGCCGGCGACACGATCGTCGGCGCGCCTCAGTTGTGGCAGCCATCGTGGCTGCCAACGGTACAGTGGTCGTCTCTACCGCCGTAAGGGTGGAAGCCGGTTGGCGTCGCCGCGACCCTACTACGGCAACGGCGAACCGGCTGGTCAGCAACGACGTCGCGCTGGACCGGGCTGACGCGGATCGAGCTGTCCAGCTACGACGTCTGGTGCCGACCGCCTCTGTGGTAGACGCAACCGTCGCAGTAGCCGCGGAGCGGGTAGCCGCGGACGTTCCCTGCGCCGTCGTGGAGGTACTGACCTCCGATGTCGCCGACATCTCGGCCCTGGCCACCCACGTCGAAGCGCGCATCACGGTGGTCGCACTGTGAAAGCGACGAGATGCCACCGGGAAAAGTGTCGGTGCCGGGGGTCCTACGGTTTGCGACCGACTGCTCCGACGATGCAATGGTGCACCGGGTCCAGGGGCTTGATCCGCGGGCCGTCGGGCCACCAGTCGACGCACCGGGTCAGGCCGGGCTCGATCAATTCCAAGCCGGGGAACATGCCCTCGATCTCGACGTGGGTACGAAAGACTCCGCTACCCATCGGGCTGTGCACAAAGACATGTTCCATCCTGCGGGCGAGCTCGCTCAGCTCACTGATGGTCTCGGGGTCGAAGAAGTGACTGATTGCCACGTAGGAGCCTGACGGTAGGGCATCAATGTATTCCTGCATGATACTCTGCGGGCTGCGCTCACCGTCGTAATGATGCAGCGTCCCGATATGGAACAGCGCTATCGGCTCAGAGAAATCAAGGTACCCTTGAACAACCATATCATTGATGACCTGGTGTGGCTGGAAGATGTCAGCAGAGATGAAACGAGTCCGGGCGTTCTCCTCAAGTAGCGCCCGACCGTGCGCGAGCACAACCGGGTCGTTGTCGACGTACACCACCTGGGCATCCGGTTGAATTCGCTGTGCGACTTGGTGGGTGTTCTCCGCGGTAGGCAGCCCCGACCCACAATCAAGAAACTGGGTGACGCCGGCTTGGCCGGCGATGAAACGGGTCACCCGGATCAAGAAATCCCGGTTGTCCCAAGCGAGCTGCCCAGCTTCCGGCGCTACCCGCCGGACCCGCCGAACGACCTCCCGGTCGATCTCGTAGTTGTCCTTGCCGTTCAAGAATGCGTCGTAGACCCGAGCGATACTCGCTTTGGTCGTGTCGATGTAAACTGGCGCGACATCATCCGACAGGGGGGTGACAGGACCAGACATGGGGAGCCTCGCAGGCGTTGCGGTAGCGACCGGTACCCGCCTAGAGTAGGCGCGCGGACACGCTTGGTAAAACGCAGGCACGGTGTTGCCCACACGCGACCACACGGTATGTTGAGCGATCAGGTGTCTCACCGGAGCCGGCGCTGAGCGGTGGGGACATTGTGAGTTCACGGAGGTGCAGTCATGGACGCGGTCGATCCCACTGATTCATCTCATGGTCGCCTGGCTGCACCGGGCGGCAACTCCACCGCCCGCCGCATCATGCTGGGCGCTCGGCTTCGCCGGCTGCGGGAGGCTGCCGAGATCTCGCGCGCGGAAGCCGGCTACGCCATCCGCGGTTCCGAGTCAAAAATCAGCCGGCTCGAGCTGGGCAGGGTCAGTTTCAAGCTCCGAGACGTGGCCGACCTGCTCACCATGTACGGGGTGTCCGATCCCGCGGAGCGCCAGGCGCTGCTGGAGATGGTCACGGTATCCAATGAGCCTGGTTGGTGGCATAGCTACAGCGATACGCTGGCCGGCTGGTTTGAGAACTACCTCGGGCTGGAGGAGTCGGCGTCCCGGATCCAGACTTATGAGGCTCAGTTCCTGCCGGGCCTGATGCAGACCGAGGACTACGCCAGGGCGATCGCAACCCGAGGTTGGTTCCAGCTGGCAGACCACAAGGCAGAGCGCCAGGTCATGATGCGGATGCGGCGGCAGGTTGTCCTTGCCCGGCCGGATCTTCCCAAGCTGTGGGCGATCATCGACGAATCCGTGCTGCATCGTCCGATCGGCGGCCAGCGGGTGATGTCGGCTCAGCTCGACCATCTCCTCGAGCTCACCAAGCGGCCCAACGTAACCCTGCAGATCCTGCCTTACCCGCTCAGCGGGTACGCGGCCGAAGGTCCGTTCACCATGCTGCGCTTCGCCGAGCCGGAGCTGCCGGATGTGGTGTACCTCGAGCACCTCTGCGGCGCGCTCTATCTGGACAAAAGGTCTGAGACCGAGCTTTACGGCCGGGTCTTCGACAGGCTGACGGTCGACGCCAACACCCCGGATCACACCCGCCAATTGCTGGCGAAGGCGCGCGCCGCGATCTGAGCGGCTTGTCGCGGCCGTCAAACCGAGACCTGCATCCCCGGGTCCGCCTCATCTCGAAGCCCGACTCATCCCCAAAAAAAACTTTTGCCCGGTTTATCCGGGCTGACACTGTCATATGCACGTGCATTTGCTCGACGCAACAGCACGTGTTATATTCGCATCCTTGACGCGCGTGCATACGAACCCCGTTGGAGTGAAACCCGATAGAGTGAAGGGGGACCTATGTCGAAGCCGATTCGCGATGACATCCTGGCCGCCCATCTCGCTACGGCAAGGTGGCGAAAGAGTTCGCACAGCGGCCAGCTCGGCAACTGCGTCGAAGCCGCGACCCTGGATTGCGGCGACGTCGCATTACGCAACTCACGGCACCCGGCCGGTCCGATGCTGATCCTCACTTGTGACGGGATGGCTGTGTTCGTAGCCGGCACCAAGAATGGCGAGTTCGCCGGCCGAGTCCCCCACCGGAGGACAGGTTAAGCGAACAAGCCATCGGTAGCACTGAACCAACCAACTTTCGAACGCCAGGACGCAGGAGATGAACAGACCGCGAACCCCAGCCAGCTCACCTGCGAACGAACCGGTCGGCTCGTCAACAGTGCCGAGAACATGCCGGTCGGCACCACTGCGCCCGGCTCGGCGTGGTCCCATGATGGGCAGGGCAGGGCAGGCATGACCTGCCCCGTGGTGTTGGCCGCTCGCTACCGCGCCGGGGTGAACGCGGAACTGAGCCACCCGGCGCACCTGCTCCCGACCCCGGTCTGTGTCGCAGCTGGCCCCGTCGGCGCGCTCTGCGGGGCACTGCTGTGGCCGCGGCAGTTGGAGACTGTGCAGCCCGGTCAGGGCGCGGTGTGCTCGATGTGCACTCGCCAGCAGGCCACGGCGATCCGTTTGCCGCCCGCCGACGCGCGCACGTCGACGGGCGAGCATGCGACTGGCCCAGACGGGACCACCTACAGCGCGCTGGGCTGGCCGGTGCACCTACGGGGTGATCACGTGGTGCTGCCGTTGAGACATGACACCGCGGCGCACGTCGTGCCAGTGGAACTCGTCGAGACCATCATGCCGATCTTGACGTCACTTGATCGCCCGGTGGCGGTACTGCTCCATCCCGACGCACCAGGCAATGGCATCGTGATCACTGGTGAGCCCTACGGCGTTCCGCTGCCCTGGCCCGATACGGTTCAGACGGTCAGCGGAATGCTGGTGCTACCACCCAGCGAGACTCCGCACGGGCCGGTGAGCTGGTGGTACCAAGCTCCAGCCCACGCACTGGGTACCTACCGAGAGATCGATATCTTCGCGGCGGTACGCAAAGCTGGACACATCGCGCAACCACAACAAAGTTAGCTGCGCTCACAACCGACCCGCTGAGGCCAGGCACTCAGATCGCCCGGTAGTCACGGGGACCGAGCCGGGGGCCGAAGCGGGGACGGCGCAACCCGGATGCCTCGATATAACGCACTGCCCGGTGTCGCTGCGGCACGTAGGGCGCGAGGACCTCGAGCATTCCGGCATCGTCCAACGGCCTGCCTACCAACGCGTAACCGACGACGGACGGGATGTGGAAATCGCCGATGCTCACCGCATCAGGGTCCGCCCAGGCCCGCTGGGCCACCTCAGCGGCCGTCCAGATCCCGATCCCGGCAACCGTGCACAGCAGATCCCGTCCGGCCTTCCCACCCAGTGGCACCGCGCCTTCCAGCCGGTGCGCCACCGCAGCCGCCGCCAGCAACGCCCGACGCCGCGAACGGTCCACCCCGGCGCGGTGCCACTCCCAGTCCGGGATCCCCCGCACGGCGGCCGGACCGGGCGGCACCCACAGCTCACCGGGACCCGGCGCCCGCTGCCCGAAGCGCCGGCACAACTCTCGCCAGGAGCGACGAGCTTCGACCCCGGTGACTTTCTGCTCCAACACAGCAGGCACCAGCACGTCCCACACCCGACGGGTAGCGCCCAGCCGCAGTCCCGGCATCCGGCGCCGGGCCTGCGCGATCAGTGGATGGTGCGAGACGAAAGCGTCATGGTCATCATCGGCACCCAGTAGCGCAGGCACTCCGTCCAGGACCCAGGAAGCGCCCGGCCCCCACCCGGTGGCGTGCACAGCGCCGCTGGTGTCACGACGCAACGCCAGAGTCGCTGTGCCCCCCGGGGTGCTACCGGCCCGCCAGACGGTGCCGTCGGCATCAACCCGCATGGTGGGGTCACCCCGACCGCGACGCAGCGGTGCCAGCACCGCGCAGAGATCAAGCGGATACTCGGGCATCCAGATCCGGTGGTACGTCTCAGGATTAATGCTTCGACCCTGCGAGCAGGTCTCAGGATCGATGCTTCGACCCTGCGAGCAGGTCTCAGGATCGATGCTTCGACCCTGCGAGCAGGTCTCAGGCATCCGCGGAGAAGCGCACGCCGCCGTCGGGCAACACGACCCCGGGCCAGACCCGCAGGCCTTCCCGAAGCTCGCAGCCCGCCCCCACCACCGCCCCATCACCGATCACCACATCGTGCAGCACGGCGCCCGCGCCTACCCGTGCGCCCGTGCCCAGCACGCTGCGCCGCAGTTGCGCACCGGTAGCGACCCGCGCACGGTCCATCAGCACCGAGCCGAACACCTGCGCCCCGCTTTCCACCACAACACCCGCGCCCACCACCGACCCGCCACCGACCTGAGCGTCGACGTGCACGGTAGCGCCGGGCAGCAGCAGCACCTCTCCCACCGGGCCAGGCAGTTCCGGAGAGGGCGCCAGACCGCGCACCAAGTCCGCAGACCCTCGCACGAAAGCCGCCGGAGTCCCCAGGTCCAGCCAGTAGGAAGCGTCCACGTGGGCGTGCAGGCGGGCCCCTGCGGCAAGCAGCCCGGGGAAGGTCTCATGCTCCACCGACACCGGGCGCCCGGTCGGGATCGAGTCGATCACCTCCCGGCGGAACACGTAGCAACCGGCGTTGATCTGGTCGGTCGGGGGGGCATCGGTTTTCTCCAAGAACTCGAGCACACGTCCGTCGGCGGTGGTCGGCACGCAGCCGAAGGCTCGAGGATCGGGTACCCGCACCAGATGCAGCGTGACGTCCGCCCGCGCGGTGCGGTGAGCTCGCACCACCTCGGCCGGGTCCAAACCGGACAGCACATCACCGTTGAACACGAGCACATTAGGTTCGCTCAGGGCGAGCGCCGCATTGCGCAGCCCTCCCCCGGTGCCCAACGGCTCGTCCTCAACGATGTACTCCAGCGCCAAACCCAGCGCGGAGCCATCGCCGAAATGGGCCGCGAACACCTCGGAGCGATACGAGGTACCCAGCACCACGTGTCGCACCCCAGCAGCACGGATCCGGCCGAGCAGGTGGGTGAGGAACGGCACGCCCGCAGTGGGCAGCATCGGCTTAGGCGCGGACAGGGTCAGCGGTCGCATCCGCGTGCCCAGGCCCCCGACCAGCACCACGGCCTCAACACCAAGCAGCGGCGTAGCCGGCTTGACGGCGGGACGTGACACCATGGCACCGTCTCCTCGAAGGTTCACCATATCTACCGCGGGGTGGCGGCTAGTCTGGCCGCCGAATGCTTCGACGCGTGCGGCGGGTCACCCCAGACGGCGTGCCCAGGGCGACGCAGGAGCGGCAGGAGGCACACCCATGAACGCTCTGAAGCGCGCTGACCAGGTGCTGGCTCGCGCAAGGGCTCGTCGGACCGGCATCGTCACTCCCGATTCGGCGACCTCGCCGATGGACCAGGCCGACACCGTGCAGATCCCGCGAGTGATGGTAGTAGCGACGGATCCCCGGACCGACGGAACAATCATCCCGGCCGCTGTCTTCGGTCGGGGCAAGCCCGCGCCCGGCGGCTTCGGTCCCGCCCGTCCACTCCGCTGACAATCAGCGCACGCTGGCGATCGTACGACACCCGGGTGACGCAGCCATCGGGGTGCTTCTCAACATCCCAGCCGGGAGCGTGAGTCTTGAGCCGGCACCGCTCTTGTCAGATGAGCCGGTAAGTCGATTGCCGGAGGTCGACCAGCCTCATCCCGACGCGCCTTGCCGCCGTACTCCCGATGTTGAGACAGGAGTCGAACGCATTCGGGTAGACGTAAACTGGACCACGGTCACCCGCCCAAATCCTCCCATCCGTCGCCTCGGCATAGTAAGCAGCGTACTGGTTGTTTGTATTGAGAACGTAGGCCGAGCCGCCTGGGCTCAGATTCCACCAGCCACGCGTGCCCCACAGGCCGTAGTCGCGACAGCCGCCGGGATTATAGAACATGATAGCAATCGAAAGGGGCCTACTGTACCCGTTGATGAAGTGCAGTTCCATACTATCCCTCAGATCCCTCGCCAGAGACTCGGAACCGCTGGCCGAGCGGAGTCGCATCGATCGCCTCAACCGACCGGGGCGGAAATTGATCAGACACTGCTGATTCCGCCGGTTCATCCGGCTCGGAAGCAAGGACTCCGGAACGCTCGGTCACGTGAGCAGCGCGGTCGCCGCGGTCGTGACCGTCGAGGGCAGGCCCACCGAACTCGCCGGGTTGGTCAGGTTCACGAGCGGAGCTGCCATGCTCGGTCATTTTACATTTCTCCCTCAGTTCCACACCGCAACCAACGCGCTGTCGCGCGACGTTCACACTGCTCATCCAAGCGATGATCCGCACAACCCACACGGCACATCATCAAGCGAGCAGCAACCAGCTCCCTTTCCCGTCCGGAGTTCACACTTCGCCAGAAGGTTCCACGTAATCCGTGTCGTTGTCATCGGCCAACCGAGTGCTTCCCGCCATTCGATCGTCCACGCAGGGACCCGATCCCCTTGCCAGACATGTTCCCGTAGTCGGCTTAACACCGACTGTTAGCCAGTACTCGTCGGTGTCGCGTGGATGCCTCGCCGAGCAGTGCGAACCCGACGGCCTGAAACAATTCTAGCGTTGATAAATATGACGACCGGCGCTATCTGCGCCGGGCAGCGCGACGGGCCAACTCCGATCGGCCGGCCAGCCCAGCTCGCAGCGCCAGCCGCAACGGGGCACGCAGCGGGCCGGGATGCCGGTCCGCGAGGTAGCGGTAAGTGCTGCGGTGATGCTCGATGAGCATCTGCTCGGAGGCTTGGCTGGTGGCGTGCCCGCCAAGGTGAGTGACCTCCGCGGTCGGCACGTAGACGTTGAGCCATCCGGCAGCCACCAGCCGGTCGCCCAGGTCGACGTCCTCGAAGTACATGAAGTAGCGGGAGTCGAACCCGCCGACGGACTCGAACGCGGCGCGGCGCAGCAGCAGGCAGGACCCGGACAGCCACTGCGCCGTCCGCTCACCCAAGGCGGTGTCGGACTGCCGGTAGGTCCTGGTCCAGGGGTTGCCCGGCCAGATCGGACCAAGCAGTGCGTGCCCGATACCGCGACCCAGGGCAGGCAGCAGCCGCGCCGACGGGTACACCGTCCCGTCAGATCGGCGAATCAACGGCCCCAGCGCACCCGCCCTGGGCCACCGTTGCCCGGCGGCGAGCAGCTCATCGAGACTGCCGGGGTGCCACTCGATGTCCGGGTTGGCCACCACCACCCAACCCACCTCTGGTCCGAGCTCGGCAACCCCACGGTTGGCGGCGCTGCCGTATCCGACGTTCTCCCCGGTGCGCAGCAACTGCACACCGTCACGGTGCAGCGCGCGCTCCGGCGCTCCGTCGGTGGACCCGTTGTCGGCCAGCAGTACCCGCAATGGCCTGCCGGTCGCCTTGCCGACCGAGTCCAGGAACGTCTCGAGCGTCTCGCCGGGCGAGTAGGTCACCGTCACGACGGCAAGCTCCTGGCCGTAGAAATAGCGAGAGGTCACGGCGCCCGATTCTGCACCCCGGACCGCTCAGTGGAACTAGCGGGATCGCCGGTAGGTCGCCATGGCGTTGCCGTAGACCCGCCAGTGCAGCGCTGCACTGGCGGCCCAGGAGAACTCCTTGGCGCGCCGTTGCGCGGCGGCCGACAACTCAGCCCGGCGGGCCGGGTCCTCGAGCAGCTCGACGATCCCGGCGGCGATGTCGGCCGCGTCGATGCCGCAGTAGGCCACCGCGTCCCCGCCGACCTCCGGGATCGCCAGTCGCCGGGTGGTGAGCACCGCCGCTCCCGCTGCCATCGCCTCCAGCACCGGTAACCCGAAACCCTCCCCCAACGACGGGTAGGCCACCAGTGCCGCGCCACCCAGAAAACCGGATAACTCGCCCAACGGAAGGTAACCGGCCCGGATCACCCGCACCCGGTGCGGCACCGCTGCCAGCGCGCGCTCCACTTGGTGGTCCCAGCCCGGCGGTCCGGCCAGCACCAGGGCAACCGGATCGCCCAGGACCTGGCTCGCGCTCGCCTGGGCGAACCCACGGATCAGGGCGGGCACGTTCTTGCGTGGCTCGAGCGCGCCGAGGAACGCCACATACCGGCTCGTGCCCAACCCGAGCCGGCCACGGACCGCGGTCACCTCCTCCGGCGACGGCAGGTGGAAACGGTCGGCATCCACCCCGTGGTGCACCACGTGCAGCGCTTGGCGATCGGCACCCACGACCCGCCTCAGCTCCCGGGCCGCCGACGCACTGGGCACCACGCAGCCGGCGGCCCGGCGCAACGAGGTCCGCGTCCAGGCCCGGAAGAAGCGGGCCTTGACCGGCGAGTGCAGCTGCGGATCGGTGAAGAAGGTGGCGTCGTGCAGCGTCACCACGGTGGCCGCTTGGCAAGCCAGCGGCATCGTGTAGTGCGGGCAGTGCACCACGTCGGCCCGCATCCGGCCGGCCAACCAGGGCAATGTGGTCTGCTCCCAGGCCAGCCGCCCGGTCCGGGTGACGACCTGCGCGGCGGCGGGCAGCACGTCGGCGTGCGGGGCCAGCGCGGCGTAGCGCTCGGCGTCGCGCGGCTGGCACAACACCCTGGGGGCCACGCCACCGGCCTCCAGCGCGGCGACCAGGCAGTCCACGTACCGGCCGACGCCACCACGCTCGGCCGGCACCGCCGTCGCGTCGATGAGTACCCGAGGCTCGGACACGCAGGGAGCTTATGACGGGACTCTCCGTGACGACTTCCGGTGTAGCTCGACGTGCACCGCCCAGACCCGGCGGGCGGTGTCCGCCCAGGTGAACCGCTGTGCCCGGCGCAGACCTGCAACGATCATGCGCGCGGCCGGGCCGGAGTCGGACAGCACCGCGCGTAGCGCGGCGGCCAGCGCGGCCGGGTCGTCCCGCGGGACCGTCACCCCAGCGCCACCGGCGACCTCGACCAGCGCAGGGGCGTCGGAATGCACCACCGGCACCCCAGCGGCCATCGCCTCCAGCACCGGCAGGCCGAAACCCTCCGCGCGGCTGGGTGCCGCGAGCACCGCCGCGTGCCGCAACACCACGGCCAGCTCGGGGTCACTGATCCGGCCCAGCACCTGCACCCGGCCCGGATCCAGCCCGCACTGCCTGGCCAGCGCGGCCGGGTCGACCCGGCCCCAACCGGGCTGACCGGCCAGCACCACCGGCAGCTCCGGGGCATCCGGCAACGCCAGCGCGGCGAGCAGGGTGTCGATCCCCTTGCGGGGCTCGAGGGTGCCCACGGCCAGGACGTACCGCCGCGGCAGGCCCAGCCGGGTGGCGATCTCGCCGGCCTGGGCCGCAACACTCACCACCGCCGGGCTGACCCCGGCCCCGACCACGTGCACCGGCGCCTGGGAACGGACCTGCCGCTGGAGCTCCTGAGCGACCGCGGCGGTGGGCACCACCAGCGCGCCCGCCCGGCGGGCCGCCCGGGCGATCATCCGGCGGTGCCAGCCCGCCCCGCGCCGGGTCAGCCCGTCGGGATGGGTCCAGGGCACCGTGTCGTGCACCGTGACCACCAGGTTGCCACCGCGGCGGGGCCGGGGCGGGGCCAGCGGGGTCGGGGCGTGCACGGTGTCACCACCCGGCCACAGCGGGATACCGGACTCCCACGCGGCGACGAGCGCTTGCCGGGGCAGCGGCAACACCTGCGGCCCCGCCACGCCGGGGATCACCGCCGGGGTGAGGTCGGCGTGCCGAGCCACCACGCTGCCCACCGTCCAGCCGGCTGGGGCAGTCACCGCCAGCGCCGCGGCAAGCTCGCGGGAGTACCGCCCGGTACCTCCCGGCACCGGCGCGAACAGCTGCTCCAGCAGCACCACCAGCTCGGGCACGCGGCGCAGTGTGGCACGGGTACCGTCCCGTCCCGTGTCCGCAGGCGCCCGTACGACGGTGGTGGTGGTGACCTGGCGAGGCCGCCACCTGATCGGACATTGCCTGGCCGCGCTGGCCGCCCAGACGCGCCCGCACCGGGTACTGGTGGTCGACAACGCCTCGACCGACGGCACCACTGACGAGATCGCCCAGCATCGTTGCCAGGTGCTGCGGCTGCCCCGCAACATCGGCTACGCCGGCGCGCTGGCCGCCGTGTTACCGCAGATCAGCACGCCGTTCATGGCGTGGCTCAACGACGACGCCGCGCCGGAGCCGGGGTGGCTCGCCGCGCTGGAGCAAGCCCTGGATGCCGATGACACGGCCGCCGCAGCGGGCTCGGTGCTACACACCGGGGATGGCATCGTGACCTCGACCGGCGTGGCCCTGACCCGCCTGGGATACGGCCACGACACCATCGGGGAGCTGCCCTTCGGCTTCTGCGGCGGCGCGGCACTGCTGCGCACGGATGCGTTGCGCACTGCAGGCGGTGTGCCAGGCTCGCTGTTCTGCTACTACGAGGACACCGACACGTCGTGGCGGTTGCGGCTGGCCGGCTACCGGGTTGTCGCCGTACCGGCTGCCCGGGTCCGGCACGTCGGAGGCGCCTCGGCCCAGCACGGCACGGCGGCCTTCCACCGCTGGAACGAACGCAACCGGCTGCTGGTCCTGCTGCGCTGCGCACCTGCCGCAGTGGCCGCTGCCGAGCTGGCCCGCTTCACAGCTCTGACTCTGGTGTTGCCGTGGCGCCGGGACCACCCCGGCACCCCCAACTTCGCTCTCGGGCTGCGGCTGCGGGTACTCGCGGAGGTGGCGGCCCGGCTGCCCGCCACGCTCGTCGCCCGCCACCAGATCACCCGGCGCGCCCAGGTGGACCGCACGGCGCTGTGGTCCACCTGGGCCGACCACCCCTGATCCATCCCGAGGTCAGGTGCCATACCTATCACACGGCGTTGCCGCCCCAACCCGACAAGGCGTGTTCCCTGGCCGGCTTGCCCGGGGCACTGCCGTAAACTTGACGCCAGCGACATTTCAGGCTGGCCAGACGTCGCTGGCGTGGAGTTGGCGGGGCGCGGCACCGCCTGCGCCGGCGACCAGCTCGACGAGGTCCTCGGCGCCTCGCGCTACCCACCGGTTCGCTGTCCAGCTCACCGGATCGTGGGTATCTCTGTGCCTTGGGTCGCCCCGCGGGCGCACCATCGTTATCCACATCCTTGACCTGGGCGTACTTCGCCGGAAGCCAGAACTGTCCACAGCTTGTCGCGCCAGAGTCCACGTTTATCCCCAGGCTGCGGCTGGTTGTACACGTAGCGCTCCCCAAGCGGACTTGGCTAGGTTCCGGTCCTTCGTACCGGCCGCCCTGTCGCCAGGGCGCTGCACCCCCTGTGAGGCAGCCACGTGCTCCCCTTGAAGCAAGCTACCGCGCTTGATGATCTTCAACGTTATGTTGCAGAGATGGAGGAAGAGCGCGGCTTCAGCCATCTCGATGTCGTGCAGCAGTGCCTCCTCTTGGGCGAAGAAGTGGGCGAGTTATTCAAAGCGGTTCGCAAGCACAAAAAGATGCGAATTGGGGCGACTTCAGTAACCGGCACCGTCGACGAAGAACTCGCCGACGTGCTGATCTTCCTTTGTGCGATCGCGAATCGCCTAGAGATCAGCATTGACGACGCGCTGCGGAAAAAGGAGGAACTGAATGAGACTCAGACCTGGAAGTGACAGTGAGCAGCCTCAAGTCGACCGCCCAATTTTGCGCTTACACCCAGCGGAGTCGAAGCGTCTCGGAGAGTGCCTTTGCTTGACGTCTGACCTCTTTGCGCAGCTCGGGTGAATTATGGCCGTTCATAATCGAGTACGTAACGGACATCTTGTTTGCGTCCCATGCCCATCTGCCTACGATCTGACCACAGTACATGATCGTTGGCAACGCCTCTCCGATTCTATTGAATACACATCCCGACGGCAAACCTCCTAGATATCGACCGCGGCTTTCGAAATAGGATTTCAACACAACATCTTCGTGGGCCAAGAAACTTAAGGTGGAGACTTGAGGCCGCGAAGCCGCGTCCTGAAATTCATCATGCCGGTCATCATACATGTACAGCGGAGACTGACACCATGGCGCGCGGACCGCCACAAAGCGTCGCGCAGATTCGTTCATCGCAGTGGCGATTGTTGCTCGAGGTAGCCCTGACCACCACATGGCGTCCCGCAATGACGCCGGTCCGTAGCGGTCGAAATACTCACGGATAAGCTCACCCATCGCCTTGCCGCGGTCCATCGACATATTGAGGCCGGGGTACATTTCTGCAGTCAGTCCAAACTTACGATTCTCGCGGTTCCAACCAGCCGTATCGTTCCGGTACGTCAGAACCCCCTGTTCCCAGGCTAGCTTGAGCGCAAGCCGTACCACGACAACGGGGGTACGCGCGTTAAGCCGTGCTTCGATCATCCGATGCAACATCGGACCTTCTCGGCTCAGTAGCTCAACCATCGCGTCCACGGTTCCCGCTATATCACGAAGGCCAACGTTGGCATTAGTAATCGCACGAAGCGCATCACGTTCACGAAAATGCAGTGTTGCCCCGTGAGCCACGGCCACCAGTCCCAGAGGAAGAGTATGCAATGTCTTTCGCATACATCGGACCGTCATCAAATCGGCATGCGTTTCTGTGTCGAATAGAGTCAGCGCCACAGCTGGCGACACGCTGCGAGCGATCACCGTTGCAAACGGCGAAGGCAATCGAGCCGCATGTAGCCCCAGGGTGGCGTGAGCAATTTTTAAAACCGAGTCAAATTTGGCGCCTTCGGAAAGGCCGTGACGTCGAAGTAGCCAGTTCCACAGCTGCCGCACCCCACTGTCGTCAAGCGCATAAAAACCGACAACCACTGGAGCATCGTAAGCCATGGCATGATACTAGCACGTGTTCGTTCGACAATGCCCACTAGCCCTGGGTGTTCCAGCGATCCTCAACAAAACCGCGCAACCGATGATACGAGCGTTCAGTCTCCGCCCAATCAGAACTTGTCCCCCACCAATGCCGACCATTATGGTGGATGTGAAACTTCGACCAATCGCCATCCCAGTCAGACTGCAGGTGTGTGCCACGGACGCCGTAGACACCAGCTTGGTCGTACACTTGCGTCCCCGGCAACGGCACGAAGCGGAACAATGAGACGCGAGAGATGGCCGAGCCCAGCTCTGTCAACAGTTTAATTGTGTCGTCGGTTGTCTCGGCGTCTTCGCCCGGGAAGCCGTGAATAATGAATACCTTCGCCTCGATACCAGCGTCGACCGTTGCATATACAGCCCGCTTGATCTGCTCCTGCTTAGTATTCTTGCGCATCGCTTTGAGCAGGCGCTCGCTCCCTGACTCCATACCGTATTTCACTTCGATGCAGCCAGAGTTCGCCATCTTGCGAAGCAGGCGTTCGTCAATGGTGTCTACGCGCGACAACGGCGACCATCACAATCCGAGATCTCCGATGCCGTCGCAGATATCGCCGACTTTGCTCTTGTTGACGATGAAGTTATCGTCGACGATCGCAAACCCTTCGACCCCGTACTGGTCGATCAGGTGCAGCAGCTCGCGCCGAGCACTCACCCCGCTTCGGTACTGAATTCGAGTTTGACCAGCGGCACAGAAGCTGCACGGAAAGGGGCAGCCACGACTGAACATCACATGAACCATTCGAAGGTCAGTGCCAGCGAGCCGGTCAGAGATTACGAAGTCGTCAATGTCTAACAGGTGACGCGCAGGTAGCGGGAGTTCGTCGATGTTCCGCAGCAACGGACGGGCTGACTCGTGGCGCACCTCCGAGCCGCACCGCCAGTACACACCTGCCACGTTTTTAAACCACTTGGTGTCTGCGCGGTCGAGTATCTCTAGGATCGTCTCCTCTGATTCACCATCAGCTGCGACATGCGCACGGAAGTCGTCGAGAGTGCTCCGTGGGTAGAAATTGCAGTGAACACCACCGACCATAACCAGTGCATTCTTGTGGATTACGCTTCGGTTCCTGGCCTCGCGCATGAATCCGTACGTGGCAGAGGAGGCCAAGCTGAAGCCTATAGCGTCGTAGTCGCTCAACTCAAGGTAGGTCGCATGAGGAGTGACCTTCTTGACCGCCACATCATGACCAGCCTGCTCGATGACGGCCGCGAGGTAGAGCACACCGAAGGGCGGGAACTCCTTCCGGTGTTCTTTGAAACGCGCCATGTCGTAAACCTCGGGATAAAGCAGCGCCACTCTCATGCTCGACCATCCCTTACATTGAGGATCACACTCGTAAGCGCGTCTGCTACTTGACCAGCTGTAGTCGAATCAATATCGTGCTCGTGCACCAGGTAGCCAGTGCGTCGCAAGAACGTAACCGCTTCCTTGTACATCGCCAGCTCGCGACGGTTTGCGATGTCATTGTCGACATGAAAACGACTATATCGACCACGGGAGCGTGCCCGAGACGCGCACAGCACAGGATCACCGACCAAGATAAACGCAACATCAGGCACCCTAATGCGCCGATAGATGCTCCATACATGATCGCGCTCGCACCATCGACGCGGTCGAGCACCAATGACGACGGCACGTACCGGTCGCACACAACAACTGCGCCCCGTTGGAGAGCCTCACGGACCGTTGTCTGATCATGATGGTAACGGTCTGCCGCGACCAAGCACGTCAGTGCCACACCGAAAAATTGGTGGGTACCATGCCGCGCTAGTTCGCCGAGAGAAGACGATGATGGAGTGGCTGTGAGCACAACAGGTACGCCAGCCGCAGCGAGACGATCCCCGACCAGACCACTGACCGTAGTCTTGCCGACGCCGCTAGGCCCGTCGAGCGTGACCAGCAACCCACCCCCGACCACCATCGCGTCCGCCTCTCCCACGATACGATTCGAGATTATCTCACAATAGTGTTGAACGTCGATTCAGCAATCGCAGTATCTTCACCGATCGCCCGGCCGAATCTTCGTCCGTTCTCGGTAAGCGACTTGTCGCGTTGCCGCGGCGTCCGGATCGGCGTCGGCCAGTCTGTGCTGCCAGAGGCGGCGGCTTTGACCTCATCTAAGAACTTGCCGCTCGCGGCTTCGAGGACACGGCGTTTCGTCATGGTGATACGCAAGTCGTGATAATCATGACGGCGACTCCCAAGCCAGCACCTCGTTGAGCGCATTGAGCGCGCTGCCCTCCACTCAATGCTCCCACCAGCGGCCCCATCCGCGTCCAGGGCGGCCCGCCGGAACGCAGAACCACCCAGCGTGGCATGGTCGAGCAGCCGTTTGGCGATCACCACATCCGGACTATCCGCCCCCATCGGCCACCACCCCCGTTTCGACTGAGGGCGCTACCCCTGCTGGTGCCGTCTGGACCCAGTACCTGCGCAAAGACGCACACGACGCGCGGTACCGGCTCCCGAGGTGGTCGGGCTCGCCGCAAGCACCGCAGTGCCGCAGAACTCGATATATCGCCTCGTATCCCGGCGGCGAGCGGCGACGGCCGCGTCGGTCACCAAAGTGCGCGCGAGGGGGTGGGCGCCGGTCATCACGATGACCGGCGATGCGTCGACCGCGGCACCGGCACCGGTTGCCGCACGTCCCCGCAGGCGGTGTCTCGGCGGCACCGTAGTTCCTTTTCGGGTTCGTCTATTGTGGACCCTCATACCGTGCCGATGCCGCTGGACCTGCGGGTAGTCGGTGCGGGAGCGGCTTGTGTTCGGCGCGGCGCGGTAGCCCTTGGCTGGTAGCGTCACGTGTTTCCTGCCGGTAGTCGAGCTACCGTGTGTGGTGGTGAAGAACCGTGAAGGGTGGATCCGGTGCCAGGCGATGCCGAACTCGGAGCAGTACTGCGTGGGTTGCGGACAGCGCGCCGGCTGACGCTGGCCGCGGTGGCCCGAAAGGCCAGATGTGCGCTGTCACTCCTGTCGTACGTGGAGACCGGGCACCGTCAGCTTCAGCCGTGGCTGGCCGACGAGCTGGACCGGATCTATGCGACAGGCGGCGTGGTCTCCTCCCTTGCGCGGGGGGTTGACAACAAGCCGAACGAGAACCCCGTGCCCAATTCAGACCTGTTCGTTGTGTCACTGCCACAAGGAGGTGTCACGATGCCGCTGTCTCGGCGTGAGATATTGACGGCTCTCAGTCTCGGGGTGGTAACCGGCAGATTGCAGGGTGAGTTCGAACGGGCACTGGGCGGTATCGCGCTCGATGACGATGTCCTGCACTCTCTGGACAACGCGTATGGTGCTTTCAAGGAAGCAGCCCGGGTATTGCCTCCTGCCCAGCTGATCGACGGGATGACAGGCAATGTCGCCATTCTTGATGGGTTGCGCCGCCGGGCCACCAGTGGTGACCGGTACCGTTACAACATACTCCAGGCCCGCTACGCTGAATTATTGAGCTGGTTGAGCGAGGAAGCGGGGTATCTGGCAGGTGCAATATGGTGGATCGACCGGGCATCGCAGTGGGCGCAGGCCGCCCACTGGTCGGGGATGGCGGCGTGGGGATTGGTACGGCGCACGTCAATGGTGATGAGCTTCTCCGGTGACGGGCTTCGAGTTGTTGACCAAGCGCGACCGGTGCTTGATATGCCGTATGCATCACCGCGGATGAAGGGGTTGGCGGCTAGAGAGATGGCCTATGGGTATGCGCTGGCAGGAAACCGGGATGAGAGTCACCGTGCCCTTGATGCGGCGATGGACTGGCTCGCCCAACCGATTCGCGAGGACGACGCCGCACTGGGTCAGCGTAGCGTCGTCGCTGACGAGCTTTTTGTTGTCTACCAGACGACGTGTGATATCTACTCCGGCTACGGTGCACGGGTGATTCCAGTGCTGGAACCCCGCCTGGAATCGGTGGCTGAGATATCTTTCCGATCGGCCACCATCACCCGAGCCAGGCTGGCGCATGCCTATGCGAATGCCGGCCAGCCTGCCGAGTCGTGCTGCGTGGCGTGGGAGACACTCGACGCCATCGAGCAGATCGACTCACTCAATGCCCGCGTTGAGCTGCGCCGTGCCGTGCCCGTACTGAACCGGTGGCATGGCCGAAGCGATGTACAAGACGTCCTGCACCGACTGGGCAACCGCGCATCCATTACCTGAGATATCTCAGGTAATGGATGCACCACTTCCGCGCCAGCGCCCCGGCACAGTCAGGTGACCAGACCCACCGCCGACTGAACCGGCGCCTGCTGGGCACGGCGGTGCCGGTGTCCGCGAGATCGGCACGATCGCCGTCTCGCGGTGCGGCCGTCGGGGGTAGTGTGCCCGGTCCGGGGGGAGTTCGGTCCGGGAACTGGACGGCCCTGCGCCACAGTCCCCCCAGCGGACCGCGGAGAATGACGGGCAGAACTGTCGGAGGTGAACATGACCGCGAGAACAACATTCCGCGGTGCGCAGCCGCAGCGCGAGGGGTGGCTGTTCACCGGCCGTCGTGCGGTGCTGCAGCGCATCGTGACCTGGATGGGCGATAACACTCCCGGCGCCCTCGTAGTGACCGGGCCCGCGGGATGCGGCAAGTCGGCCGTGCTGGAGCACATCACCGCGCTGTCGGACCCCAGCAGCCGGGAGGAGCTGCTCGCGCACGGACCGGCGGGCCCGGATCCGGGCGTCGGCGCCGTCGACGCGTCGGTCGATCTGCGCGGTATGGACGAGCAGGATCTCGCGGTCACCCTGGCCGAGCAGCTCGGCTTGCGCACGCCGCAGGCGGGCTGGCAGCTGATCGCCGACCTCACGAGAATGGCGTCCCCGCCCATCCTGGTGCTCGACGGGTTGGATGACGCGATTCCCGAGCATCTCGACAAGATCGCGACGGAGCTGCTGGTCGCGCTCGGCACGGTGGCGCGGGTGCTGCTCACGACCCAGCACCAGGAGTTCCTGTGGTCTGGGCCGCCGTCTGAAGGTGCCCGCTACGTCGATCTGCAGGAGATGTTCGGACGTGACGTGCCGGTGATCGACCTCGACGTCGACGCGGACACCCCGGACGACATCGCGCAGTACGTGGCGAGGCGGCTGCGGGCCGCAGGTCGTGGCGATCTCGTGGATCAGGTCGCACCGGCCCTGGCAAGCCGGGCCGGCGAGTTCGGCGGGTTCCTCTACGCCCGGATCATGACCACCCAGATTCTGCGGTGCGTCATCGACGTGTCCGCGCAGGGCTGGCACCACCAGCTCGCCACGACGGTCGGCGGGGCGTTGGACCGCGATCTGTCGACCGGGGTGACCCGCGTCGGGATTCCCAGCGCCGCCCGGGACCTGTTGAGCGCGCTCGCCTGGAGCCTGGGCCGGGGCATGCCCCGAGTCGCGTGGCAGGCCGCGGCCACCGCGCTGAGCCCCGACGGTGTCCGGTACCGGGCCACCGACCTGGACTGGGTCCTCGAGCACTACGGGTGCTACGTCGTCGAGGACGAACAGCACGGGGAAGCGATCTACCGGCTGTGCCACCAAGAACTCACCGAGCATCTCCTGGGGTCGGAGCTGCCGGTTCCCGGTAGCCCGGCGGCCGAGGCACTGGCCGAGGCCCTGGTGGCACTGCCCGAGTCCAAGCCCCCGGCGGGCGGCGAACCGGACCGGCGCAGCCCATACCTGCGACGTCACCTGACGCGGCATGCCTCGGTCGCCGGCACGTTCGGGGTTGACGCGCTGTACCGGCTGGTCAAGGACACCCCTGAGGTCTACCTGCCCGAGCTTGCGGTGTCGGTGCACCAGCTCGCCACCAAGCTGGTCGCGCTCGGCGAGCACGAGACCGCCCTGGCCCCCGTCCAGCGGGCGATCAGCATCTACCGGGTGCTGACCGAGGCCAACCCCACGACCTACCTGCCGTTCCTGGCGATGGTGCTGAACGATCACGCCGTCTACCTGTCCGCGACCGGACAGCGCGAGCCGGCGCTGGCTCCCGCCGCAGAGGCCGTCGACACCTTCCGTGTGCTCACCGAGACCGACCCCGCCGCCTACCTAACGCATCTCGTCACCGCACTGAACAACCTCACCGGTCACCTCGCCGGACTCGACCGGATCTCCGCCGGCGTCGACGTTTACACCACCTGCGTCGATGCCTTCGTCAAGGCACCGGAGGTCCGCGACGCGCTGATCATCGAGCGGGCCGGGTTCCACGTCCGGCACGGGGACCCGCCGACCGGCTTTCGCGAGCTCGCCGGCCTGCTCGGGCCGAGCGAGGGACCGGACCAGACCGACACCCCGGACGCCCTCCTGCTGGCGGCCCGCAACGCGCTGCGCGGGCATCGAAGCCGCAACCCACTCGACTGCGACCACGCCTGGTGGACGGTCAACCAGACCAGCCCTCCGGACTGGCTGAGCCTCACCCCGGAGCAGCTCAACGTGGTGACCGGGTGGATCGCCTCGCCGACCTGGCGTCAGTCGAAGAGCTACTTCACGGCGCATGAAGAGGAGCTCTCGGATGATTCGGCCTTCGTCGTGCTCGAGGAGCTGCTGCTGCTCATCGCGCCGCTGGCCGATCGGCACCTGGAGCTGCTCGACGAGATCATGGCGGCCGGCGTCGATGCCGCCTACCAGCCGCTGCTGCTCGAAGACCTGGTCACAGCCTGGATCAGCGTGGCGAACTGGCAGGAATCGCGGTCCTTCGCCGAGCGACACGCCACCGAGCTGATCACCCGCGAGGCCGAGACAGCGCTGATCAGGCTCGGGCATGCGACAGCCACCGTGGTGCACCTCGCGCTACTCGGCCTCGCTCGGCAGGACGGGCTGGAGGCCGCCTACGACTGCGTGACCGACCGCCGATTGGCGGCCGACCGGATGCGGCGGGCGCTGGGCGAGGCGGAGTCGAACACCATCATCGCGCTGGCCATGCTCGAAGGGCGGGTGTTCGGCGAGTCGTTCGCCGCCGCGGCACATCTCGCCGTCGCCGGTGTGCTGGCGGGTGCGCCGATGAGCGACACGACCAGGCTGGAGGAACTCGCCGCGCAGGCCGACGCCGCCGAGCGGCAACGGGTGACCACCGAGATCGCCGAGCTGATCGTCCGGGTCCCGGAGCACGCCGGCCGGCTCGGCTCCCTGCCCAAGATCCTGCTGCCCGAAGTCCCGCGCCAACCTGATACCCAAGCGCATTCAGCGGGCTGAGCGGGGTTATTCGCGCTCCGAAACCCCGCTCAGCCCGCTGAATGCGTCGGGTGCTTTCATCGCGATCGCAAAATCACTTCTGCGGCTGTCAGGGTAGCCGGTCAGCCGACCAGCGCAGGTTGGATCGGAGCCGCTCTCGATCGGGATTACCGGCATTGAGTGAGCGGATTGTGGCCGCAATGCTCTCCTCGTGCCGACCGAGATTGGCAAGGCACACGCTGATATAATCCCACGGCCGCCAGGTGTAGTCGGGAGGAGAGATGAAGCCCGGAGCCGACACCTCTGTCGCAGCCGCAGCGGAATAGAAAGGGAGTGCTTTCTCCCATTCTTTGCGCTTGAAATACTGCCAGCCGAGCCTGAGGAACGCCTCGGCCCGCGAGGGGTCCAAGCGCACCGCCGCATACAGATGTTCAGTCGCCTGCTCGTCTTGCCCGAGCCGCCCGCTGCACTCGCTCATACTGATGAGAGCCGTGTACTGTTCCCACTTCGCGCCCGGTTCTTGGAGATACTCCGTGTACATCTCGAGGGCTTCGGCGTCACGCCCGGCATCACGCAGCTCGCAGGCATAGTAGTAAAGAGTGCGCGACGAGCGGTCACCGGATTGCACCGCGCACTCGATGATGCGGAGGTTCCGGCCATTTTTCGATGTCTTCTCAGCGGGATCGAAGCGGTGCTCGACATAAAGATCCTCGCAGTGCAGGACGCGGTTGCCGGGAATCATGAGCACCTCGTGTACCGCACCTACCCACCGTAGTCCCGGCACTCTGCGGGCGAACCGCTCGCGGTGGAAGGAAAAGGTGCACGCACCGGTCTTCGCTTCGAACGAGGTACGGTACGGTGCGGTAATGGCGTCGAGGTCGTCGGTCAAGGTCTCACGTTTGGCCGCGAGAATCCTCTCCTGCACATCGGGAGTGACGGCATCGTCAGCATCGAGCCACATCACCCAGTCCCCCCGGCAGGCGCCGAGAGAAGCGTTGCGGGCAGCCGAGAAATCATCGATCCACGCGAAGTCGAGAACGCGAGCGCCGGCTTCTCGGGCAATCTCCGGAGTGCGGTCCCGGGAGCCGGTGTCCACGACGACGATCTCGTCACAGAAGGTAGCGGCTTGCCCCAGTACCCGACCGAGGGTCGACTCCTCGTCGCGCACGATCATCGTGAGTGACAGTTGCGCCGTCATCACGGTGAAACAAAACCAGATGAACGAGGTACCTCGGTAGGCCGAGGAGACGGAGTAGGCCGAGGGCACTCGGCAGGCGCGGTAGTCGCAGTCTCACCGCCCGCATAGTCATCAGTAGGCTCAGGACACGGAGCAGGACCAGTAGGACCAGTAGGACCAGTAGGACCAGTAGGACCAGTATCTCCGCCCGGACCGATATCTCCGGAAGGCCCGACATCCCCAGAAGGCCCAGTAGACCCGATTTCCCCAGTAGACCCGGCTTCCCCGGTAAAGCCGGTTTCCCCGGTAAAGCCGGCAAACCCAGTAGATCCAGCCCGCCCCTCAGGCCCTACAGGCCCGATCAATCCAGGTCCGGCAGGCCCGACGTCCCCAGCAGGACCACGAGATCCGGCCGGACCTTGCGGGCCCACGATGACCTCCGTTCCGCGCATGACGTACCCGATACCACCCCCGGCCACGCCGCCGACGGCAGCGAAGATAGCGGCGGCACCGACAACGGGAGTCACCGCTTTCCAGCCATACGGTGGCGCTGCTACGAGGTCAGTCGGCGAGTTCTCAGAAACGTCCAAGTCGCGGTGCAGCGGAGAAATCGACGGATAGTACTTCGCCACGAACTCGGCTTCGCCTACTCGACCGAGAATGTCGATGGCCTTGACACTGACGGTTGCGAGTGCCTGCGGTTTCACCAACCCGGCATTCGGTGGTACCGTCAAGGTGGGAGTCGTCTTGATGGTCACCGTCGATCTGTGACATCGTTGCGGGCTGGATCTATGATCGATTCGCCACGCGTAGTCGTACGGCGATTCGGTCGAGTCGGCGAGCACAACACGGAGCCGGACAGTCACCGGCCGGCCCGGCGCCGTTTGACGCGGAACTCGTAGCTGCTCGATAACGGGTTCCGGCTCTTTCTTCCGGAAGGCCCCGATAAAACGAGTGTCGTCCAGTGGTACGGCGTACCGCGCAACGAGGTATCCGTCCCGTATCGCTAGATCCACAGCCGGCGCTTCGACGGAGATACCGGTACCGGGGACCACGAAACGTTGGGTCAGGTTCTCGGTGCAACCGGATTCTGTCCGCGCCGGGTCCATCGGCTGGGCTGGGTTCGTGGCCGCATAGAGGACGCCACGGATCAAAGCCGTGGCGGCATCGATAATGACGAAGGCCGCTTCCGGTGGCTGCGGTCCGGAAGCGCTCAATCGCACGGACAGTTGCGCCTGTGGGGTGAGTGAACCCTGCACAACGGCGTCGACCGGGACGGCCGACTCGTCACCGGCACACCGCAACCGACCGGTGAGGTGGATATCGCGGTCATCGGCGAAGGCCACCCTGGCGTTCGTCCAGCGCCAGGAGACCGGGCCGCCGAGCAGCCGGGTGGTTCCGGTGACGAGATTCTGGGCGCAGAGCCGGCCGAGCATGCTGTTGAGACCTGACTCGCTCAACAGCACGGCCACGTTCGCCGATGAGTCCGCCAGTAGATTCGTCGACCACTTGGGCCAGGAAGTCTCCGCCGGAGCGCAACGCATAGCGAGCGTGAGCAATCCGTTCTGCGGATCGGGAAAGACCGCCGCATCCGAGAGCACCAACCCGTCGGTGGCCACATCGTCGTGCTTCGCATCGAGGTACTGCGGGAACGAGTCCGGCAGATAGCTGAGGGGCATCCCAGCCAACCGTGCCATCACCCGCCGAAAAGCAGTGGGACGAAGGACCATCTTCTCGATCATGGTGTCGAACCAGGAGAGTGGTTCACCGTCCCCCTGGTAGCTGAGCGTCAGATCGGTCAGATCGAGATCCGGCAGCGACGGTGTCGCGAGAGTCAGCACAGGCCGGTCGTCCACGGTCGCGACCGTGAGCCGACAGTCGGCGTGGACGCTGCCCTCCATCGTCAGATTGATTCTCTTCAGCACATGCCGTACACCACCCCGGACATCCACGGAGAGCTTGATCAAGTCATTAGCGAAGTCGATTCTCGGATTGTCCCAGTGCGCCTTCATCCGAAACGGGGAGAGCTTGCACGCGATACGCCGAGAAATCGGGCTGACAAAAGCGAGATCCCGCAAGGGTGACTCGTTGATGGCGCGAGTCTGCACGTCACGCACAACGGTGGAGTGAAGTTGGACTACGAAATCATAGCCATGTTGCATCAATGCTCCCGAGGTGACCGGGTGGACACGGAGTTCTTCGCCGATCGCACTGAGCTGCACCGGCGAAGGCTGATCACATAAGAAATCGAGTTATACGTGCACCGAGAAGGTGTGACTCACGTGACGACGACGCAGTGGCGTCGCGAGAAGACGGCAGCGTGACGGTGGACCCTCCGGGTCGGTCAGCGACCCGCCCCCTGCCGAGCAGGAATCAGAACCACCACCCCTCGGCCGCGTATGCCGTCCATGACCGTCTACATCGTATATCCCACCACCCATCCCGCATTGAGCGGGCTGAGCGGGGTTTCCGAACGCGAATAACCCCGCTCAGCCCGCTCAATGCGGGATGAGGCAGGGTACAGCCCCGTGAATGAGGTGCCGAGGGTGGTGGTGAACTACCACCGCGCCGAGGGCACTGCGGCGTGCCTGCGGGCGCTGCGTGATGCGCCCACTGTCGTCGAGTCCGTGGCCCGTTGGCCGGTGCGGGCACAGGAAGCCTGGTCCTTGCTCATCCCCGTCAGCCCGGCGACCACCCGTAGCGACTTGCGCCGATCGTCGCGGACCCCCGCCTACAGCGCCCACCCGATCGTGCGCGCCTCCTCAGCGTCCATCCGAGTGCCCCTCCTTGCCACTTCCACACCAATACCCCGGGGAGCTACCCCTGGGACGGAACCTCCCAGCGGTGCGCAGTCCCCTCACGCAGGGGAACGCGAGCGATACGCGAGGATGCCCGCGGACGAAGGAGAACCACGGGTGGTCGAGCATGCGGTGCCGAGGGTGTCGGTGGTGGTGGTGAACCACCGCGGCGCCGAGGACACTGTGACCTGCCTGCGGGCGCTGCGTGATGAGCTGGACTGGCCGGCTGACCGGCTTGAGCTGATCTGCGTGGACAATGCCTCGGGTGATGGCAGCGCGCAGCGGATCGCCGCCGCGGTGCCGCAGGCCCGGCTGATCCGCTGCGCCACCAACATCGGGTTTGCCGGCGGCTGCAACCTCGGGGTCACCAAGGCCACCGGCGACGTCGTCGGCTTCCTCAACAGCGACGCCCGGCCGCACCGGGACTGGGTGCGCGCCGCCGTCGAAGCACTGAGCGAAAGCCCGGACATCGCCGCGGTGGCCAGCAAGGTGCTGGACTGGGACGGCGCGCGGATCGACTACGTCGACGGCGGTCTGACCTGGTACGGGATGGGCTACAAACCGCACGTCGGCACACCCGACGACGGCGCCCACGACACCGCCCGTGACGTGCTGTTCGGCACCGGGGCCGCGCTGCTGGTCCGGCGCGACATCTACCAGCAGCTCGGCGGGTTCGATGAGCGGTTCTTCATGTTCTGCGAGGACGTCGACCTGGGCTGGCGACTGAACCTGCGCGGTCACCGGGTGCGCTACGAGCCCCGGTCGATCGCCTACCACCGCCACCACGCCTCGTTGCACGGCGCCGACCCGGCCCGTGAGACGTACCTGCTGGAACGCAACGCGCTCGCCGCGCTGTACAAGAACGTCTCGGACGAGACCCTGGCCACCGTGCTGCCCGCCGCACTCGCCCTAGCCGTCCGAAGAGCCACCGCCCGCGGCGAATGCGACCCCACCGAGCTGGAGCTGACCCGCCGCGGCCCGGGCGTCGAGGCGTCCGGTCCGATGGCGGTGCCCCGGGTGACCATGGCCGGGATCTACGCCATCGACCGGTTCGTGGAGATGCTGCCCGCACTGGCCGCGTCGCGGCGGGCCGAGCAGGCCGCCCGGGTGCGCACCGACGCCGACCTGCTGCCGCTGATGCGCAACGCCCTGGAGCGCACCTCCCCCGAGGTCCCCTACCTGCTCGCGCACGACGCGATCGTCGAGACCCTCGGTGTGCAGCGGGTGTACGGGGCCCGCCGGCGGATCCTGGTGATCACCGCGGACGCGGTGTCGCAGCGGATGGCTGGGCCGGCGATCCGCGCCTGGAACATGGCCGAGGTGCTGTCCGGGGAGCACGACGTGCGCCTGATCAGCCTCAACCCGCACTGTTTGCCACCTCCCGCGGATTTCGATGTGCGGCACGTCCCCGCCCATCAGATCGGCCCCGAGCTCGGCTGGGCCCAGTTGGTAGCTCTTCAAGGCCACGTGCTCGAGCAGATACCGTCGTTAAAGACCTCCAACCACATCGTGATCGCCGACATCTACGACCCGATGCACCTGGAGCAGCTCGAGCAGGGCCGCGATCTCGGCGCCGACCAGCGTGCCCGAGTCGTCGAAGGGACGACCGAGGTGCTGTCGGCCCAGCTGCGCCGCGGCGACTTCTTCCTCTGCGCGTCGGAGCGGCAGCGGCATTTCTGGCTCGGGCACCTGGCGGCGATCGGCCGGCTGTCCCCCACCGTCTACGACGCCGACCCGACGACCCGCTCGCTGCTGGCGGTGGCCCCGTTCGGGCTGTCCGGCAAACCACCGCAGCGCACCGGTCCGGGGTTGCGCGACACGCTGGGATTCGCGCCTCAGGACAAGGTCGTGATCTGGGCGGGCGGTGTCTACTCCTGGTTCGACCCGCTGACCCTGCTGCGCGCCGTGCATTCACTAAGCGCCGAGCACGACGACCTGCGCCTGGTGTTCCTCGGGATGCGCCACCCGAACCCCGACGTGCCCGAGATGGGCATGGCCGGGCAGACCCGCCGGCTCGCCGAGACCCTCGGGCTCACCGGCAAGCAGGTGTTCTTCAACGAGACCTGGGTGCCCTACGCCGACCGGCAGAACTGGCTGCTCGACGCCGACGCCGGGGTGACCACCCACTTCGAGCACGTCGAGACCACCTTCGCCTTCCGCACCCGGGTGCTGGATTACCTGTGGGCGCAGCTGCCCATCGTCACCACCGACGGCGACGCCTTCGCCGAGCTGGTCACGGCCGAGAAACTCGGCGTGGTGGTGCCCGCTGAAGATCCGGCGGCGCTGGCCGCGGCGCTAGCCCGGGTGCTCTACGACGACGCCTTCGCCGCCAACTGCCGGGAGCGGATCGCGGCCGTGGCCCAGCGCTACACCTGGGATGTGGTGCTGGCGCCGCTGGTCGAGTTCTGCCGCCACCCACGACCCGCCCCCGACCGGCTGGCTGCCGTGCCGGTGCCCGCGCCGGGGCGTCCAGCTGGCCGGGCCAGCGCACTACGCCGCGACGCCGCACTGATCCGTTCCTACCTGACCGCCGGCGGGCCCAGCGAGGTGGCCCGGCGTGCCACCGGAAGACTCCGCCGACTGTGGATAACCCGTGAGTGGCGATCCGAGCGATAACTCGCATCGCCACTCACGGGTACTCATCGACGCGACGCCGCTGTTGGGCCAGCGCAGCGGGATCGGTCGCTACACCGCTGCGTTGTTGCGCGAGCTGGCGATCAGACCCGATGTGGACGTCTCGGTCACCGCGTTCACCGCCCGCGGCCAGGCCGCGCTGCGCGCCGCGGTACCTCCCGGGATCCGGGTGCGCGGTGGGCCGGTCCCGGCCCGGGTGCTGCGACAACTGTGGCAGCGCGCCGGCTGGCCACCGACCGAGCTGCTCGCCGGCCACGCCGACGTGCTGCACGCCACCAACTTCGTGCTGCCGCCGTCGAAGCGCGCCCGCGGTGTCGTCACGGTGCACGACCTGGCGTTTCTGGACCGACCGGACCAGCTGGCCCGCCAGCAGCGAGACCTGCCCGACCTGGTCGCACGCTCGGTGGCCCGGGCGGCGGTGGTCTGCACTCCCAGCGCAGCGGTGGCCCAGCAGGTGGCCCGACGGCTCGGCGTGCCCGCACAGCGGATCGTGGTCACCCCGCTGGGCGTGGATCGATCATGGCTGACCGCCGCTGCACCCACCGAGGCGCTGCGCACCGCTCTGGGGTTGCCCCGGCGATACCTGCTGTTCGTCGGTGCCGCCCAGCCCCGAAAGGGCCTTGACGTGCTGCTCGACGCGCATGCGGCACGGTCTGATCTGGCTCCGCTGGTGCTGGCCGGGCCGGCTGGCTGGGGGCCGACGCCGGTGGCCAGGCAGCACAGGGTGCGCACCCTGGGGTACCTCGACGACGCCGATCTGCGCTGTGTGGTGGCCGGTGCGACGGCGCTGGTGTTGCCGTCACGGGACGAGGGTTTCGGCTTGCCGGTGCTGGAGGCGATGGCGGCCGGGGTGCCGGTGGTGTGCTCTGACCTGCCGGCGCTGCGGGAGATCACCGGTGGGCTCGCCACGCTCGTCGCCCCCGAGGATCCCGTTGCCCTGGCCGCTGCGCTGGCCACCGTCGCCGATTCCGGCTGCGATCCGGCCGGCGCAGCCGCTCGACGGGCGCACGCGGCCCGCTACACCTGGCAGGCCTGCGCACAGGCAACGACCCGAGCGTACCGGCAAGCCCTCGACCGGCAGTGAGCATCCGCAGCGGACACGCCCGGCGCCAGATGAGCGACACGCCGAGTCAAGAGCAAGCTCTCTAGGGTTCACCCACGAGAAGTAGCGTGATCGACGTTACGATACGTCGAGTCGCACATACGCTACTAAGGGCGCCAGAAAGGGCACTACTGCCCCGTTCGAGCGCTGGGGGATGTTGCTTGCAGCTACGGAACGCTGATGCCTGCCTGCCCGCAGGAGGACGCGGTCCGGGCAGAAGGGGACAGGGATGCTCACTCAACGAACTCGAGCCGGGGTCGCGCTAGCGGCCCTGACGGCGGCAACCGCGACTGTCACAGTCAGCGCGGCGCCGCCCGGAGTGGCGGAAACCGCATTACCAGGCCGGGCCATCCCGGTAGCTGTGATCACCGGGGCTGAGTCCATCAACGCGACCGAGGCACGTTACAAGATCAAGGGTACCGATCTCGGTATCATGTGGACCGACGAGCGAGGACAGATCCTGGCCGCCTTCGGCGATACCTTCGGAGCCGCCTGGGGTGGCTCCGACAGCGGGTTCGGCGACCCGGTCACGATCGACTGGCGCTCGAACACCCTGGCCCGCAGCTTCGACCGCAACCCGGCCGACGGCATGTCCTTCGACAACTTCGTCACCGACCGTCCCGGCCACGCCAAGGAACTGCTGCCCTCGCTCAAGCACAGTGGCGTCGAGATGACCAAGATCCCGACCGGTGGCGTGAACATCGACGGCCGCAACTATATGGCCTATATGTCGGTGCGCAAGTTCACCACACCCGGGAAGTGGATCACTAACTACAGCGCCGTCGCCTACTCCGACAACGGGGGACAGACCTGGAAAGACGCGCCGGGCACGCACCGGCCGAACACCAAGGCTCTCGACGACAAGTTTCAGATGATCGCCTACGCCCGCCGGGACGGCTTCGTCTACGCTTTCGGCACGCCCAACGGCCGTTTCGGTGCTGCCTATGTCGCCCGGGTACCCGAGCAGCTGCTGCTCGACACGCCGGCCTACGAATATTGGACCGGGCAGGACTGGCAACGCGGTGCCGGTGTGCTCGCGGCCCCGATCGTGCCGGGGCCCGTCGGTGAGCTGTCCGTCCGGTACGACGAGACCCTCGGCAGCTGGCAGATGATGACCATGGATGAGTCACGTGGCGCGATCGTGGTCCGGCTTGCCCGGCATCCCACCGGCCCGTGGGGCGCGCCGATCACCGTTGCCACGTCCAAGGAATACCCGCACCTCTACGGCGGTTTCCTGAACCCGGACTCCGAGGGACGCGACATCTATTTCACGATGACCCAGTACGACCGCTACAACGTCTCGATGATGCACGCCACGCTGCCGGCCGAGGTGGTGAAAAGCTCCCGCCCACACTGAACTGGTTCAACCGACGAGCAGGCCCTGGGCGATTGCGGCGCGCAGGGCCGGGCGCCAATGTCGCAGCTCGGGCAGCCCGGCCGTCACCCACCCGGCGGTGTTCAGCACCGAGTTCGCCGGGCGGGGTGCGGGCCGGTCCAACTCCGCGGTGCTGCAGGGCCGCACCCGGTCCGGGTCGGCACCGATCTCGGTGAACACTGCCCTGGCCAGCTCGAACCAGGTCGTGCAGCCGGCGTTGACGCAGTGCAGCACGCCCACCGGCACCCGGTCGGCTGCCAGTGCGAGCGCGACCAGCCCGTCAGCCAGGTCCGCTGTCCAGGTCGGGCTGCCGCGTTGATCGTCGACCACCCGCACGGTGTCACGCTCAGCCGCCAACCGCGCCATGGTGCGGACGAAGTTGCTGCCGTGCGCGCCGTAGAGCCAGCCAGTGCGCACCACATGCGCCGCGGCCTTCGATGACCACACCGCGTGCTCCCCCGCCAGCTTGGTCTGGCCGTACACGCTGCGCGGTCCCGTCAGATCGTCCACTTCATGTGCCCGGGCACTGTCACCGGCGAAGACGTAGTCGGTGGAGACCTGGATCAGATGTGCCCGGTACGCGGCACAGGCTCGGGCCAGGTATGCCGGACCGTCGGCGTTGACGGCCTGAGCACGCTGCGCACCGCTGCGCTGCGCGGCGTCCACCGCCGTGTACGCCGCAGCGTTGATCACGACCAAGCTGGTGCCGGCCGACGCTGCCCCGACGGCACCAGCCACCGCCGTGGGATCGGTGACGTCAAGCTCGGCCGAGCTGGGCGCGTGAACCCAAGTGATCCCTGCTCGCGCGGCCGCGGCCACCAGATCACAACCCAACTGGCCGCGACCGCCGGTGATCAGAAGCCGCATCGGTGCACCCTTCCCCGTCTGGCCGGCAGCCACACAGCGGACGCAGTGTGCCACGGCAACCCGACCAGCAGCTCGCACGTCTGCTCTCAGGGATAGCGTGCGCACGCGGATACCCTGGCCCGGCAAGCCCGACGCCGGGGCCACCAGACATCAGGGGGAGATGCGTGGACGACCGGCCACCCTGGCCCGACCGGCGGGTTCGGGCGACACCGCCTTCCGTTGGGTTGCGCGGCGTCAAGCTGGTGCTCGCGATGATCTCGGTGCTGGTACTGGGCCTGACCGGCTACGGGTGGAGCACTTTTCAGAGCCTCCAGCAAGGCTTGAGCACCACGGATGTGATCGGCTTCAGCGCTCCGGATCAGGCCACCGACATCCTGCTGGTGGGCATGGACAGCCGGACCGACGCGCAGGACAACCCGCTGCCCCCCGAGGTGCTGTCCCGGTTGCGCGCTGGAGACAACGAGGGTGAGCTGACCGACACGATGATCCTGGTGCGGATCCCGAACGACGGCAGGCGCGCGGTAGCCATCTCGCTGCCCCGGGATCTGTACGTGCAGCTGCCCGACGGGTACGGCCGGCACAAGCTCAACTCCGCGTTCGTCCGCGCGCGCAGCGCCACCGCGCAACGGCTCGTCGCGCAGGGCGCCGACCCGGCGGTGGTGCGCACCGAGTCCATCGCCGCGGGCCGCAAGCTGTTGCTGCAGGCCGTCAAAGACCTCACCGGAGCCGGCATCGACCACTACGCGGAGATCAACCTGCTGGGCTTCTCGCTGCTCACCGAGGCGGTCGGCGGGGTTCCGGTATGCCTGCGGGAACCGGTTCGCGACAAGTTCTCCGGGGCGTACTTCCCGGCCGGCCCGCAGGTGATCTCGGGGCCGGACGCGCTGGCGTTCGTCCGGCAACGGCATGGGCTGCCCCGCGGTGACCTCGACCGGATCGTGCGCCAGCAGGTGTACCTCGCCGCGCTGGCCGACAAGGTGCTGACGGCGGGCACGCTGTCCAGCCCCAGCCGGATCCGCCAGCTGATCGATGCCACCCAGCAGTCGCTGGTGCTCGACCAGCACCTCGACGTGCTCGATTTCGCCGCTCGGATGCAGGGCCTGGCTGCGGGCAACGTGGTGTTCCAGACCGTTCCGGTGTTGGGCAACAGCGCCAGCGAGTCCGACGGCGACGTGCTGCAGGTCGACCCGCAGCACGTGCGGGCCTTCGTCGCCCGGGCCATCGACACCCGTCCCCCGCCGGACCTCACGCCCGGCTCGCCGGGCAGAGCGACGGTCACCGTCGACGTGCTCAACGCCTCCGGTGTGACCGGGCTCGCCAAGACGGTGTCCGAGCAGCTGGCCAAGCAGGGGTTCGTCCAGGGCGCGGTCGGCAACAGCCCCACCCGGCCGACCAGCGTGGTGCGCTACCCGACCGGTGAGCAGCAGGCCGGCCAAGCGGTGGCCGACACACTGGGCGGTCTGCCGGTCGAGGAGGGCTCCAACCTGGCCGCCGGCACCGTGCAGGTCTACCTCGGCCGGGACTACCCCGCGCCGGTCAAACCGCGGATCGGTGGCGCCTCTCTGTTGCGACTGGATGAGCCGAGCGACACTGTGCGCCTGATCGCGGATACCGCGCGCGTCGACGTGCCCTGTGTGTCGTGAACTGGTCATACTGAGGCTCTGATGACCATCACCGACGAGCTACTCGGCCCGCTGCTACGGGCGGACCCGGCCCGGCCCCGGATCACCCATTACGACGACACCGCGGGCAGCCGGGTCGAGCTGTCCGGCGCCACCCTGGCCAACTGGGCGGCCAAGACCGCGAACTGGTTGCGCGACGAGTGCGACGTCCAACCCGGCGACCCCGTCGCGGTGCTGTTGCCGCCGCACTGGCAAACCGCCGGGGTACTACTGGGCGCTTGGTGGTGCGGCGCGACGGTCAGCACGTCGCCGGCCGGCGCGCAGGTCGCCCTGTGCGGGGTCGATCAGATCGCTTCTGTGACCGGTGCCGATGAGGTAGCGGCGCTCGGGCTGGACGCGCTGGGTAGGGGCATCGCGGTGCTGCCGCCCGGGGTGCGCGACTACGCCACCGAGGTCCGGGTGCACGGCGACACCTTCACCTCCGGCGGCCCGGGCCCCGACACCGAGGCGCTTCGCACCGCCGCCCACGCTCGAGCCGCGCAGCTGGGCCTCACCGCCGGCGACCGCCTCCTGTGCACCACAACCTGGGACGGCACCGTCCCGGGCGAGGTCCTGCTAGCCGTCCTAGCCGCCAACGCATCCCTGATCCAGTGCACGGAAGCCACCCCCACCCGCCGCTCATCCGAGCGAATCACCACCACCCTCCCCTGACCCTCCCGCATTCAGCAGGCTCAGCGGGGTTATCGGCACCTCTTTTACCCCGCTGAGCCCGCTGAATGCGGGAAGGGTGTCGGATCGATGATCAGGTCCACATCCGTGTCACGTGCGCTCATCCTGGGCTACGGCCGTGCCATGCGAGACCGGTGTGGCGACGTTCCAGTGGAAGGTCAAGGCACCCCAGGCGTTGTCCAGACCGGCGACCAGATCGTCGGTCTGGCTGAGAACACTGAGCAGTTGCTCGCGGGCGCGGCGGGCTCGGACACTGGTGGGCTCGGCTTGCCGTAACGCCTGTTCGACGTACTCCAGGTCACCCACCCGGTCGATGACGCCGCGCAGGATGCGCTGGATCTCCGCACCGGCCGCGCGGGCCTTGTCCTCGTTCTGGTCGAGATCCGAGCCGGTGAAGATCAGGAATATCGACGGCAGCTCGTCGTCGGGCTCTACTTCATCGGTCAGCATGGCTGAACACCTCGTTTCACCGCAGACCGGTGGCATCCGGATCAGTGACACCGGGATACCGGCGAGGACTAGGGTCCCCCGGTGGCCGAGTCGATCACGCCACCGCGTTGTCGCCAATAATTGCAGCAGTTATTGTCACCGTGTAGTCCACCGAACGGGTGACGCTGCGGCGATCGCACAAGACGTCACCACGAACACCGCTCGACGCCGCAAGGGAGAACCCGATGCGCCCCACCGTCCGTAGCCGTCGCCTCGGCGCCCAGCTGCGCACCTATCGCGAGACGGCCCGCCTCGACCAGACCAAAGTGGCCGGCACGATCGGGATCAAGCAGGCGCACATGTCCAGCATCGAGAACGGCCGGACGAAGCTCAGCGCGGAGAAGCTGGCCACCCTGGCGGAGGTGTTGCGGATCCCGGCCGAGACGGCGGCGCGGATGGAGGACCTGCGCGCCCGCGCCCACGTGCCCGGCTGGTGGCAGGATTACGGCGACATCCTCGCCGAGCCGGTCCAGGCGTTGATCGAGCTGGAGGAGGACGCCTCCTGGATCAAGAGCTTCGACGGCCAAGTGGTCCAGGGCCTGCTGCAGATCCGGGAGTACGCCGAGCAGATCATCACCGCCTCGGCGCCGCACCTGCGGGTCGGGGACATCGACCGGTATCTGGAGCTGCGGATGCGCCGCCAGCAGTGCCTGACCAGAGGCATCCGGCTCACCGCGATCATGTCCGAGGCCGCGGTCCGCCAGCAGATCGGCGGTCCCGCGCTGCTCCGCGAGCAGCTGTGCCATCTCACCCGCACAGTCCGCGAACACGACGTGACGGTGCAGGTCGTGCCGTTCACCGCCGGCGCTCACGCGGCACTGTGCGACCAGTTCGAGATCATCCAGTGGCCGCTGGAGACCGACCCCGAGGCGGTGTACGTGGACGGCCAGACCTCGTGGATGGTGCACGAGGGCAATCGCGCGGTCCGCCAGTATAATCATGCGTTGACGTCGGTCCAGAGCCAGGCGCTGTCGACACCGGACTCCATCGAGCTCATCAACAACCTGATCAAGGAGTTGCCCACGTGAGGACACCAGACGCCGCAGTGCAGGTGGCCTTGGCACACGCCCCTTACCGCAAGTCCAGCCGCTCCAGCGGGACCGGAGGCTGTGTGATGGTGGGGTCAGCCGGCAGCTGGGTCGGTATCCAGGACAGCAAAGAGCACCCCGACAGCACCCGACGCGGCACCCTTGCCATGCCGGGCCACCAGTGGGCCGCCTTCCTGCACGCCGTCCAGGACGACCAGCTCCACCACTGACTCAACCCACCCGGTTCCCCGACGTACCGCAAGCGAATCGACCACCTGCTCGCACCGTTGAGCAGGGTCCTCGCCCGGCACGGGTGGTCCCGCTGGGGCCCTAGCCGGATAGGTACCGCCAGCTACCCGACATAGGTAAGATAAGGATTGTGGCGGATTCGATGCGGGTGACCGGTCCGCTCCTGGACGTGTTGGAGGCGTTTCTGGACGCCTTCGAGCAGGGGCAGGAGCTGCACGGGTGGGCGATCATGCGGTCGACCAAGCGTTCCGGGCCGACGGTGTACGGGGTGCTGGAGCGGTTGGAAGACCGAGGCTGGATCGTGGGTAGCTGGGAGGAACAGCCCGCGGACGCGAACACACCCCGCCGTCGCTACTACCGGCTCACGCCGACTGGCAAGGCGTTCGCGCAGCAGACGATCGCCCAACGCCGCCCGCAGCCCTTGCGGCGCCCCCGTCTCCAGTTCGAGTTCGTGCGGGGCCTGTTCCCCGGGGGTGCCCGATGAGCGGCGGAGGGTGGGGGCTGGTCGTAGCCGTGGTACTCGGCCTGGTCATCAGCGAGTTCAGCGAACTGTCACCCTGGCTGGCCCAGAAGCTCATCCACTGGGCGGCCCGGGTTCGCTACCCGACCCGCGTGGAGGAACTCAGCGCGCTCATCGCCGAGCGACCCGGCAGACTGTTCAAGCTCGTGACCGCCTCCGTTTTCGCCTGCGCGGCCCTGACCTATCGCGTCACGCACCGCAAGACGGTCCCGGTCCACTCGGTGACGAGTCGATTCTGGATCAGATTCGGCTCCGCGCTCGCGGCCGGAGCCTTGCTGATCGGTGAGTATCAGCTGGCCTTTGCAATCTTCGACCACGTGAACGGGCACAGCGGGGCTTCCATGGGGCTCTTCTACATCATCTCCGCGGGCACGATCGCGGCCTTCGCCACAGCTGCCGAGTTCTTGGTCCCTTCCCGCCTCCCGGCCGGATGGGCCACCGCAGTCGTGAGTTCCGCACTATTCCTGACCTACGACGTCGTCACGATGCCGTATTCGGAGGTCAATGTTGAGTTTCTGATAACTGCGGGAGGGATTGCCGGGGTAGCCGGTGCAGCGCCGCTTATGCGATCCGGTTGGGAAACCGGCTGCGATTCCCGGTCATGGCAGCATCGTCGACCATTCTGGGGGTCGGCCTCCTCACCGACAGCATGATCGTCTGGATGACGCCGATGAGTACATCATTCTACGTCGACTATCTCGTCCAGCTCCTGGAATACGGGTTTTCGGTCGGTTTCTCGGTCGGGGTCGGCGTACTCCTCTGGCGAGTCCTCTGCAGCAGATGGCTGTCCCAGTCCCCACCCGAGAGAGTGCCACCCACCAGCGACGTGGCCTGACCATCGCCACCCGAGTGGTCGCGCACCCAGGAGGTCAATTCAGCTCCGACAACCGCAAAGCTCCGGGGACCGACTCCGATGTGATGTGCGTGAAGGCCAGACTGTGGATGGTGCACGAGGGCAACCCCCTGCAGCGGCCTGTTGTCGGGCATGTCTCATAGGCTCCGCGGATGCTCGACCTGCCCGCATCCTCGTCGTTGCGGACTGCGTTCGCCGATGAATCGTTCAGCGAGCATCCAACCGGACGGTTTCTTCGTGCTCGCTGCCGTCGTCGTCGATCCCGCGTCGTGCGAAGAGGTCCGCGACGCGATGCTCAGCTTGCGTCAACGTCTCCGCGAGCACCGGGCAAGCAACAAACTGCACTGGAGCCACCTCGCCCGTAGTCAGCGGGAGCAGGCTGTGAAAGAGGTTGCCGCCCTGGCCTGCTTGCACGTGGTCGCTATCGAATCCCCTATCCCGCAGCGGCGTCAGGAGAGGGCACGGGCAACCTGCCTGAACCGCCTGGTCGTCGAGCTTCACGGAATGGGGGTCAGGCATCTGCTCATGGAAACCCGAGAGCGAGAACTCAACCGGCGCGACGTTCACACCGTCGCGGTGCACGCTTTCTGCTTCCGAAGGAGAGCAGCTTCCACGTCGATCACGACCACGGTAGTGGCGAGCCCATCCTGTGAATCGCAGATCTGGTGGCCGGGGCCGTGCGTGCGCACCGCCTCGGCGACCCGACTTCTCGTGACGCACTCGCCGGCTGTGTTAACGAGATCAACGTGGTCACGGACTGCTGACCCGGCGGCTGATACGCGTAAGGCCAGGCTCCCGGTATGCCCCAGGTCACCTGGCCTTGCGACTCGCCTGACACCCACGGCGCCCTGCTGGCAGCCATACTAGCCGCTCCTGCACTCCAGCATCATCCCCTCAGTCTGGTAAGGCTGCGCCTCCGACCGCCGAGACGCGGCTCGACAGCGGCCGTGAGTCGCCATTCGGAGCCGAATAGCGGTTGGCGGCGGCTATGAACCGCTATTCGGCTCCGAATGGCGCTCGACAGCGGTCGCGAACCGCTATTCGGCTCCGAATGGCGGATCACCCGAGTGTCACCGCTCATGGAACCAAGGATCCCTACGCACAGGTCGATGTCATGGCGGGCGTCTAGGGTCGCACCGCGTCGTCCGGGCTGGGCGGCAGGTGCTCCATCATGTCGGAGAAGAAGCCCTGCCGAAGGCACGCGTCCAACGCCTGTTGCCAGTGCACAACCATGTCCCTGGTCGTGCTGCTGATCATCGCCCGGTACAGCTCAGTCATCCACCCTCCTCGCTGATGCCACGACCTTATGCTCGGACGATCTACCGCGTCGGCAGCCTCATGAACGGCGATCGTTCGGCACCGGGAGACCGACGATCGGCTGGAGTGCAAGATGTTCGAGGAGCGCGAGCCCAGGTGGGCGAAGGGGTGGTGGTATTGACCGCTTGGCCAGCACAGCGCCGGACTCCTTCGACCTGGCCACTGCCACGTTGCAGACCTTGATCTGGGTCATTGAGGTGCCCGAATTGGACGTCGTCGGGCAGACCCGCACTCTCGCCGGCGCCGCCGGTACCGCCCAGGGACTCATTGCACTGTGGCTCGACGTGGACCCCGCCAGCGTGGACGTCGTGATGGACTACTCCCGCGTCGACCCCGATGCCATCTCACTCGCCGCCGGTGCCAGGGCTGAACAGGCCCGCGCGGAGGAGCTGTCGCGGCAGGCTGCCGCTAGCTGGCGGCAGGACGCTCGGCGGCTCGTGCATGACGACAAGCTCAGCGTTCGCGACGCCGCCGCTGTTCTCGGCGTGAGCTTCGGCCGTGTGCAACAACTTGTGCGGGACCGCGCGAGCTGATCCGACTGCGGTCAGCTGATGAACGGCGCGAGCCGGTGTCGATGACATGAGTTTGTGATCTGCCCGCGATACCCTGGCTCACGGGCAATGAGGGGGAGATTCGGCGGGGAACCATGGGTAGCGTGCTGGACTGCGTCCGGACGAATCGGATCGTCCGGACGCTGATGCTGCTCCTCTCGGCGGTGCTGCTGGCCGGGTGCGCCGGCTCGGGACTGTCCGCCGGACCGGCCAGCCCTCCCCCGCGTCCGCAGGCTCAGGTCAGCACCCTGCCGGGCGACGGGGCCGCGGACATCAGCCCGGTGCAGCCGGTCTCGGTGCACGTCACCGGGGGCATCCTGGACCAGGTAGCGCTGACCAACCCGGACGGCAAGATCGTGGCCGGCACGCTCAGCACTGATCAGCGCAGCTGGACCAGCACTGAGCCCCTGGGCTACGGCAAGACCTATACCTGGAGCGGCAGCGCGGTCGGCTCAGACGGCGCGCCGACACCTGTCACCGGCTCGTTCACCACCGTCAAGCCCGCCCGGCAGGTCCGCGCTACGGTGAACATCGGTGATGACGACACGGTCGGCATCGCCGCCCCGATCATCCTGCAGTTCGACGACCACGTGGCCGACCAGGCCGCCGTCGAGCGTTCGCTGCAGGTACAGACCTCGACCGCCACCGAGGGAGCGTGGGCCTGGCTGCCCGACGACAACGGCGGCTCCCGGGTGCACTACCGACCCAAGGACTACTGGCAGCCTGGCACGCAGGTCACCGTCATCGCCAAGCTCTACGGCGTGGCCTACGGCGACGGCTCCTACGGCAGAGCGGACCTGAGCACCACGTTTACGATCGGCCGCGCCCAGATCGTGCAGGCCGACGTCACCAGCCACCGGATGATCGTCATCCGGGACGGCCAGGAGGTGATGAACTTCCCGGCCAGCTACGGGCTGGGCTCGGATCCGAACCGGCACACCACCAACGGCGTCCACGTGGTGATGAACAAGTCTCAGAAGGTGCTGATGACCAGCCGCACCTATAACTATTTCAACGTACCCATGTATTGGGCGGTGCGGATCTCCAACAACGGCGAGTTCATTCACGCCAACCCGGCATCCACCGGCGCGCAGGGCTCGGCCAACATCACCCACGGTTGCGTGAACCTCTCCACCGCGCGCGCCAAACAGTATTTCGAGACCGCCCTCTTCGGCGACCCGGTCGAGGTCACCAACAGCCCCACCCCACTCACCGCGGCCGACGGCGACATCTACGACTGGACCATCCCCTGGGATACCTGGCAAACGATGTCGGCCCTGCACTCCTGACCGTGCCGACCGGATAGATCAACGCATCACAGCTGGTAGGTATGTCCGGCTTGCAGCCACCGGCCCCGCTCGCAAGAACATCACCTGTCGAAACCGGCCCAACAACGCGAACAGCACAAAAAACGGCCAGGATCGCAGTCGCTACGTATATGCACCACAACTCAGTGCAATCAACGACTGATTTGTAACGCATCGTTGCCTGGAGGCGATGGACATCACAAGGATGGCGCCACAGGGTGGATCATGAGAACACGAACGGGTCGGCGATTCCCTGCCACTGCGGTCACGACCCACCAAGGCGACCTTCTCGCGGCATCAACGGCAGCTGCCGCACAGGCACCGCCGGCCCGACATGCAGTGACAATCCGTGTCTGCGTCGTCACTCATCTCCCGGAGCCGCTCAGGGTATTCGACTGACCAGAAAGAAGGCGCTGCAATGGGTAACTACATAGTCAACGGCGAGGTTATCGACGTGCGCGAGGGGCTGCCGACCGCAGCCGACCTCAAGCGCCATTCCAAGAGCGTGCTGTCCGACTGGGTGATGGCCAGCATGCCCAACGGAAAGATCGTCAAGCTCGAGGATCACAAGCCGCTACCGGTTGATGCACTCGACTACTCCGTGGTGACGCCGTTCACCTATGGGTGCATCAACTGACCAGCTTATGATCAACGACCTCGAAACCCGCCGCCGGCTCAGCCGACTCAAGGCCGAGGCGCTACTGCTCGCGCAACGGTTCGGCGAGGTCCGCTTCGACACCGAGAGCGGCACCTGGTTCCATGTCGAGCGCTTCCCGATTGCACCGGGCTGGAACAAAACTCACATCGAGCTGCTCATCGACATCCCGCACGGCACTCCCGGCTACCCCTCAGTGCCACCAGAATGGTTCTGGACAGATCGTGATCTGCGTACGAAGAAACGCCAACCGCTCAACCACTTCTTCACGCGCGGCCCGGGCAGCGACAAGGAGCATCACCATCAGGGATGGGGGCATTTCTGTGTACACCTCATCGGATGGCGGCCGGCCGGCACCGACTTGCGGCAGGGACACAGTCTGGCGACCTACCTGAACCTGATCGCGGCGATTTTTCGCGATCGGCACACCTTGAGCGGCGGAAGATGATGCCACTCGAGATGCACGACATCGTGCTGAGCTCGAGCCTCTGGTCACAGCTGCGCAGCCACCTGTTCCCTACCGGTCACGCGCCGAGTCGGCGGGGCCACGATGAACAACTGGCGTTCATCCTCGCCGCACCCAACGTGTCGGACAGCAGAATACGCTTGGTAGGCCACGAGCTACTCATCGCACAACCGGCGGATCTGGATCACCAGTCACCTTCAGGAATCATCCCGAACGGTCGGTTCGTCGCATCCGCGCTGACCCGGTGCCGCCAAGAAGGCTGGAGCCTGATCGAGGTCCACTCACATCCATTCGACTCGGGACCCGCCACGACGTTCAGCCGAACCGACTGGTCCAACGATCAGAAGAAAATGCCTCGCCTCGCATCGATGTTCCCCGACTCATTTCATCATGCCACGATGGTCGTCGGCCAGAAAAGCCTCGACGCTCATTACTACCAGCGGGCCACCGAATTGATCCGGCCAGTGCACGGAGTGACGATCGTAGGAATCCTCGTGGACGATTCTTCGGTCTTGCATTATTTTTCGACACCCAGTTCGGCAGCCGAGCAGGTCCATCCCCTGCAAGAGCGGCACAGTCGCCAGCTACCCCTACTCGGCACCCCCACCCAAGAGGCCCTCTCAAAAGCCAGAATAGCAATCGTCGGCGTCGGTGGTCTCGGCTCGTTCGTTGCCTTAGAGCTCGCCTACCTCGGCGTCGGCCACCTGACTCTGATCGACCCGGACCGGGTCGAGACGAGTAATCTCAACCGGCTGATCGGAGCTGATCCAGGTGACGTCGGACGGCACAAGGTCGAGGTCTTTCAGGAGCTCATCGGGCGGGTGGCACCAAAGGTCGCGGTAACAGCCGTCGCAGCACCCCTGCTGGACAGCGGGTCCCTGAACCACGCCAAAGCAGCAGATCTACTGCTCGGCTGCGTCGACGGGCACGGCGCCCGCCTGTCGTTGAACCACCTATCCGTTCGATATCTCATACCACTCATCGATGCCGGCACCGGCGCAAGGCTGGGGAGTGACAGTTCGGCCGCGAAGCTCGGCGGGCAGGTCCAAGTCGTGGCACCGGGAGCCGGTTGCCTCGAATGCCGTGGCTTCATCGATCCGCAACGGGCGGCCTACGATTTAGCTCCACCGCAGATGCAGGAGTACGAGCGGTCCCATGGCTACGGCACGGCGGAGGCCGCACCCTCGGTTATCTTTCTGAATGGCGTCGTGGCGTCGATGCAGGTCGCAGAGGCGGTACGAGTTTTCGCCGCCGCGTCGGGCTACAGCGTCGCCGCACCGAGAATCGTCGTTTACGATGCGCAAGCCCAGAAAACGTTCCCAGCCACTGCCGACCACTCCCCCGAGTGCGCGACCTGCGGCAACCACGGCGTTGCCGGAGTGGCAGATCTTGCACCGCTACGGGCCGCGCCGCCCACTTTCGCACCAGTATCACGAGAACGCGCGTCACTAAAAACCCCCGGAGCTGATCATGCCGAGTCCGATTCCGCGGAATAGAAGCGCGCGCAGGCATCAGCCGCGTCGATCCGCAAGCCAACGGTTTTGGCGAGCGCTACCATTCCAGCGACTCCGGCACAACGGCGGACAGATCGGGCCGCCACCACCTCAGCGGCGTCGACCAGCACGGCACCGGGCCGCGCCGAGGCTGCAACTCGCACGGCTCTGGGGAAACAACCGGCAACCTGAGCCACGGCGCTTGCCCAGACCACTCCCGTTAGCAAGACACCGGGCCTCGACAGGTCTCATGTTTCGACGGTTCCGGGAGACTATCCGGCAATTCGGGCGGTCGCGAATCCCGACGCGAGCCAGCACCAACGTCATGTTCGGTGCATTACTCTGCATATTGGCCGCATTTCTGGTATCAATCATGCTGCCGCTTCTTCCCTCGGGAACCTCTTCCGACTCGGCGGCAGCACCACCCAGGAGCGACCGCGGCTCGGTAGCGGATGGCGCGGACGTCTTCAGTGACCCACTCGTTGCCCAGCCGGACGCCTCGGCAGACGACGATCGCGGTTCCGCACTCGAGAGCACCGCCCCGGTGCACCGCGATGTCGGATTCGTCGTGCCCAAGCGTCAGCCGGCCCCAGCAGCACAACCTGCCCGGCCCGGTGGACCAGCTGCCCAACCCAGCCCCTCACCCACTAGCACTCCCACCCCGCAGACCCCCCGCACCAAACCCACTGTGCCTCCGGCTGCCACACCTAAACCTCCTACACCCACGCCCTCCGCTCCCGCATTCCCTCAGCCCCCGCTTCCTACACCCCCACCCAAACCTGCACCGCCAACACCCGCACCGCCAACAGCCACACCCGAACCGCCAACGCCTACCCCCACACCCGAACCGCCAACGCCTACCCCCACACCCGAACCGCCAACGCCCGAACCGACGGCATCTGCACCAGCGCCACCGCAGGACCAGCTCAAGCGGCTCCCGCTGGACCGAATCGGTGACACAGAACTCGGACCCCGGCCTCGTCCGACCCAGACCCCCCTCGACCGCAGCACCCCGAAAATCATCGCTCCGTCCCCGACCGGCAAAGCCTTTTCCTCCCAACAGGCACATCCGAAGCAATCAGGCGCCAAATACTCAAAGCAGATCAACAGTTAGTCGGCAATCAGAGAAGACCGCTCTGTTCGCATTTGATCTAGAGAGGTGAGCCGCAGACCGGCGAGCCGGAGGCACCTTGAGCGGTAATGCGGCGAACCTGACGTGGCCAAGCCTCTCGGAGCATCACCTACCCGATTCATGATCGCCGTTTGGGAAGCACAAGCCGCGCTGGGCGCGGCCGATCCTGCCAAGATGGCGATCATGGGCGACCGGTCGGGTCTGCGTTGACCGACTCGATTCTGTGCCCGCTCACGCGGGGGATCCGCAGTCATGACCGCACCCCTGGTAAAGATAGACGCCTCCGCTCACCGTCATGAGCCCCCCGAAAGAATCCAGGTAAAGATCGACGGGTTCGCTGATGCCACCACTGTAGCTACCTCTTATCTGACCACTCTTTTCGCCCCCTTCGAGGTCTGCACCTGTTTGAGGTTCCAGGACAACGCGACCATCAAAAACCGTTGGCACTAGTACCTGTTCAGGTGAAGCCACAGGGGGTCGCGGAGTGTTAGCGCGAGGCGCTCCCACAACGGCAGCAATCACGGCACCCACTACTCCGATCAGCGCAACGACGATCGTCCTATCGCGCGACACGGTCAGCTTACCCGGTTCCATGCTCCCATGATACGATGTGATTTCCGGTCCTCAGCGCCTATTCATTGAGCAGGGTGCGGGCCATCACCATGCGTTGGATCTGGTTGGCGCCCTCGTAGATCTGGGTGATCTCTCACCTGACCAGGACCAACCTGGTGACCTACCGAGAAAACAGCGGGTGGGCAGTGGTAAGAATCGGTAATTCTCACCGATTCTTACCACTGCCCGACGTCTGTGTGGACGCCGCCGGCGGCGCCTTGATCTCATAAAGGGGAATTCGGAAACAACGTCGAGCGACGACGAGCCGTCGATTCATGATCGAACTCGCCGGCTCGAGTCAGACAGTGCTCACCGCTGCCCGTGAGCTGAGGCGGTGACAGGCGCAGATGCTCGCAGGCCCGCCTGCTCGACGAACTCGTTCGGGAGTTCCGGCCATCCGATCTGCCGTATTGCCGAGTTCTGGGGAGGGGTGTCGCGCACCGAAAGTCATATTCGCATCAGCGCATGGATTGGTGGTCGCCTGATCGGGGGTTTCGGCGGGAGCGAGCGGGCCGTAGCGTGAAACGGTTCTGTTACGCCGACATTGGAGGCGCTGTGTCACTGACCGTTCCGGTGAGCCTGTTGGAGAAGGCGCAGCGCGGCGCCGTCTCGGATGACGAATTCGTGGACTGTATTCGCGAGTCGCTGCCTTATGCGTGGTCAGTGGTCGAACGACTGGCGAAGGAGTTGGATGCTACCGGTGCACCGTCGGTGCAGAACTTGGAGGTTCCGCCTGACGACGCGTCGTGGGGTGAAGTTTTCCGCTTGGTCGGCAGTGACGCGATGCGGGGAACGGTTCAGCGGCACTTCGGCGTGCGTATGGCTTTTCAGAACTGCTGCAAGATCGGTCTGTTCCGGCTCGACGCGACGGCGGAGTACGAGGCGTTCATCTCGCCTCGTGCGCAGCTCCTCAACCAGGACCCCTCGTTGCTGAACTGCTGAGGAGCAGCATGAAAGGGGAGGGGTGCCGGGCCGCTCGGCACCCCTCCTAAATGTCCAAGGAGCGCTAGGCGCTTGGGATCCATCCGATCGACAAAAAATTGTCGATGTCGCGCCCATGTGCCACGCTCACAGGTGTCCCCCTCCGTCGCCGAGAGAGACAGCCGGCTCGCCGGCACAACCCCATATCGCCGTCGCAGATCCGGCTCGAAAGGCACGCCGAGACCTCGTCTCCAGCGGAGACCATAGGGCGATCATCGGAGAGACGGTCGCTGGACTCGATCGACGCCTATTTGCGTAAACGCAAACAACGCGCGGGTGGGTGCGGGTCGCGTTCCTACCTGGCTCGCAACGCCAGGCAGGTTTCGTGCGCCCGTTTCCGGAGCTGCCCCGGCAGGGGCCATCCATTCCGAAAGTGGTCTCGGACGGGACGTAGGGACCCTTGGTCCCTGGGAAGTTGATACTTGAGCAGAGTTTCGGGGGACGTCTACCGTTGTGGTCGAGATTTCGCAGACAATGGGTCTGAGCAGCCAGTTCGGGGTGGCCCGGACGGTCGTTTCGGTGAGCGGACCTCGGCACAGCGGGTGGCGGCGGTCGGCTGACCATGACCGCAGGTCACTGCGTGCATGACCCACGATCGAGTCGATCAGCAAAAAGCCGCCGCCACCCCGGTCCGATCCCCAGACAGCCACCGTCGGTCGCCATTCGGAGCCGACCCCATGGGCGCTTCGCGCCACCCTGAGAGATGAGATGGGGACTGTCCCCGGTCGTGATCACCCATACCTCGCAGCGACAGCCCTGCGTGCGCCGAGCGCGACGTCAGGGCTGCTCGGGCGGCCTCGGACAGCGCTGGTGTCGCGCTGACCGTTTGAGCCTAAGGTGTCTACAGCGGGCAGCGGGCTGAGTCTATGTGAGACAATGCTTTTATGGTTGATACCTCAGCGAGCGTTGTTGCGGACCTTCCGGAGACGCTCATTCTCTGGGATGTTGATCACACACTCATCGAGAACGGTGGTGTGAGTAAGGCGACATACGCTTTGGCGTTCGAGTTATTGACAGGTCACGCGCCCTCGGTGCGTCCTGCCACCGACGGCCGCACCGACTTTGTAATAATGCATGAACTCCTCTCGGCCAACTCCGTTGGCACTGAGAAATACGTGGAGATCGGACAGTTTGAGGACGCCCTTGCTGAGGCCATGGAACGGAACGTGTCGCAGCTTTCGCAACGTGGTCATATTCTTCCAGGCGTGATCGAGGCATTGGCGATGCTATCCGCCATGCCCACGGTTGTTCAGTCAGTCCTGACAGGTAATATCACCTCTAACGCGCGGGCGAAACTGGGCGTTTTTGGCTTGGATAGGTGGGTTGATTTAGACGTTGGCGGTTTCGGCTCGGATGACACGATCCGGTCTAATCTGGTTGACGCTGCTCGACGTAAGGTCTTGAAGAAGTACGGTATGCCGTTCGATCGATCATCGACAATTCTAATTGGAGACACCCTGCTGGACATCAAGGCGGCACGCGACGGGGGAGCGAAAATCATAGCGGTGGCCACCGGCGTATACAGCACTAGTCAGTTGACTGAAGCAGGCGCCGACGTGACCCTAGATAGCCTAGTCGACCTCGATCGCTTCATGGCCGCCTTGGTCGAGCTGCGAGCTGGTGTAATGTTGGCTTAGTTTGTTGACGCGGCCTCCTCGGCATGGATGCTGTACGATTCCTCTCGCCAGATCAGTTCAAAGCTTTTCATGTAGGTCTCGAACAGGTCGACACCGGCCACCCTGCGAAGATGCAGGATGGGGGCAATGTATCCATATGTTCCGTAAATGTGTTGATTGACGAGCATTTGGTCGTCATAGCGAAATATCGAGTTGTACAGCGACGTTCCATGTAGCCGAAATTCGATTCCTTCGACGTCAACCAGAGGACGATAGTACGCGAGTGCCATCCTAATTCGCCCCGGTATGGCTTCGAAGAGTCGTTCTTCCCGGCCACGCAGTTCCATAGCCGGATGGTCAGGATCACCGAGCAAGATCCGTACCGTTACACCACTGGCAGCCTTTCCTTTGAGAATGTCTATTGCTTCCGGGTTTTCCTCAGGCAGAAACAGGCTCGCGTTCGCAAACAAGTCGATATGTTCTTGTGCGCCAAGTAGCAGGTCCATCCAAAGACTCTTCGGAGTGTCCGCCCTGTGGGGATAGAACGCCACCACCTGATCACCACCTTGATCGGATGGCGCGGTCAGCGGGACAGGTCGAATAGTAGGCGTTGCTGTCCGCGGCGCAAAAGGCTCGGGGACGAACTCAATTTCACCATCGTGGGTTTGAAATAGTTGGTCGACCTTCCAACCGGGAAACATACCCTCCAGGATCCGGCAGTGCTCGGTGTATGGAAGCCCCACCAAGTCACCGGACAGCCACCGGTAGAACTGTGCCTTGCTCGGCCATCCGCCCCTGAGAGTCCGATCGACCTCCCCGGCAACCCTGTCGTACTCACGACAAAAGGCGCTGTGAGTTTGCAAGTGGCGTTGCCGGAGCAACACCTTCAGCACGATGGGCTTGGCGCTCAACGGATTACCCCTCCTTCGGTGCGAGACGAGACAAGACTATCACGGTCGGGAGACGAGGGAAGACCACATGCGGTACAGAAGTTCGAAAGGAGACAATCACGGGGTCGAGAACATACCTTGACCTGGCCGAATCTAGTGGTGTCGCCCGATGGCAGGGCGGCAACCACGCAGATAATCGAGTCAGGAAGGCAAGGTTCATGGCGATTCCCAGGGGCCACCGGTTCGAAATTGAGTTCGACAACGCGTTCTCTCAGGGTTTGGTTCTGATTGGCGATGTCGCGCCGGACAACGAGTACCAGACGCGCGAAGACAAGGCGGCCGGTCGCCCGGTGCGGCAGAAGATCGACAACGTGACGGGCAAGCGGCAGTGGAAAGCCACTGTCACCGATCCAGACGAACCCAACGCCAAGCGGGCATCGTTCGAGATCACATTCGTCGCAGACGTCCAACCGGTTCCGACGACCACCGAAGTCCTGCCGGCTATGCGTCCCATTGAACTCGACGGGCTGACGGCTGAGCCGAGGGTTGCTGGCAACGGTGAATTCAAGTATCAGTCCTACGTCTACCGGGCGACCGGCTTCAAGGCGACGACCAGTACTGCCGGATCGCGGTCGATCAGGCCGACCGGCAACGCCAGCAGCGTTGAGCAACCCAGCAAAGCCGCGTGAGCCTCGCGATGAGTCCCGGCGAGTCCGCGCGGATGCGGGGCGCTGGCCGGGAGAGTCGCCCGACCGCCCGGCCGGTCTCCGGCCCACCTCATCCCGATGCGCCTGCCGTGTCGGGCTCCGAAAGCGGCGTGCTGGCGTCAGACAAGTCCGCGCGGGCCTGGGAAGCGGCCTACCGGCAATACGGCCGCGCCTGGGAAACGACAGCTCGATCCCGTAAGGGCGACCCGACGGCGGCACGGGAGATGGCGTCGGCGTCCTGGGCGGTAGCGGCGGCGTGGCGGCAGATGGCCGCCACCACCACCTTGCCCTGGTGGACATTGGCGGCCATCGAATCTGCCGCAGCGGCGTTCGAGGCGCAGGCACACGAATGTGAAGCACGCGACGAGAGCGAGGGTCGTGACCGTGGATAAGACTGCTAAGCCTGGTCCGCCAAGGACGTTGATGCAGGCCCATGAGGAGTTAGTTCGAATCCGGCCCAGACAAGACGCGCCGTTAGCGGCCGGCTTTCCTATTACCAACGATCGGCAACATTGTATGCCGAGCCGGCCGAGATCGATCGGGGTCACCATCACGAATGCCTGTACTGGGCGGAACGGGAGCGAGAAAACGCCGAGGAGACCGCAGCCAGGATCCGCGCCAAGGGACTCAAGTACCGATGCTGCGGAATGCGCTATGAGGAAGGAATGTGGATGGTGATGCGGATAAGTAGGCGTTGGATCGAGCAGGCGCAGCGACTGTTGCGGAACTCGCGCCGAGGCAGGAGCGCGCAACGGGTTCGCCTGACGTTGGAGACATGCCGACGGTGCAAGAGGAGGTCGTACATGCTGGCTGGCAGTGACCGGCTTTGCGATAGCTGTGTCAGCCTGCGATCACAAACACCGTAGGACGACCGTAGAAGATTAAAGGAATGCGCACCGGGGGTGGTGCGGCGATGCCGCACGCCTTCATAAAGCGCAAGACCGACGTACGCGCAGAAGCGGATTTCACGGCTACCAACCTGTCCGCTTCTGCGCTGTCCACACCGAGAGTTTGGAGTGAACAGTGGCAAGGATAGAACGTGGCACCACCACGGCGCCAGACCGGGATACCCGAAAAGGGTGCCCGGTCGGCAATTGCGTCGTCTACCGCCCGGGCTGGGTGGGCGGAGGTGAATCCCGATGAGCCGGTTGACATGGACCGACCCGGCGCCGTTGGAGGTGGAGCGACCCCGGCTGCCGTGGTGGACGATGCTGCCGCGCAAGCTCCTGCTGGCCGTCTCGCCGGTGATCATTGTTGTCGTCCTGGCCATGGTCCTGGTGTTTCTGACCCGCCGAGTGTGGCGCTACCCGCTGTTGCTGATCAGCGGCGCAACCCTGACCGGCCTCGGGGTGGGCTACTCCTGGTGGGCACCAGCCTGGTTACTCGCCGGGGTGACCGTGGGGTGTGGCCTCTGGGCCTGGCAGCACCCGGATTCCTTGAACCGGACCGTGGTGCGGCAGCTGCGCTCGGAGTGGCGCCGCGCCCTGGTCTATGCCTGGCCGTGGGAACGGGTGATGCTGTTCTCGGACCTGGCTAAACGCACCGGGTACCGCCAGTACAGCACGCATTACCCGACGCTGCGCCGCGTGCGTGCTGATGGTTGGCGCGACCGGGTGTCGGTCACGTTGTTGCACGGCCAGTGCGCCGACACCTACGCCGCGCACGCCCAGGAACTGGCCAACTCCTTCGGTGCGCGGGCATGCCGGGTCCGGGTGGACCGACCCCGCCGGATCTGCCTGGATTTCCTGCACACTGACCCGTTGGCGCAAACCATCACCGTCCCCTCCCTGGCGGACCCGAGCACCGCCGTGGACCTGGCGCGAGTGGTCATCGGGCGCACCGAGACCGGCCGCCCATGGCTGCTGCGGCTACTGGATCGGCATGTTCTCGTCGCCGGGGTCAGCGACGCCGGCAAGTCCTCGGTGATGTGGTCGGTGCTCCGCGTGCTGGCCCCCTGGATCCGGGCCGGGCTGGTGCAGGTGTTCGGGATCGACCCCAAAGGCGGCATGGAACTCGGACGGGCACCGGACCTGTTCGCCGGGCTGGTATTCACCAACGGCGCCGACGCCGTTGCGCTCCTGGAACACGTCGCCACCCTGACTCGCCAGCGCGCCGCAGCACTGCGCCAGCAGCACACCCGCACATGGAACCCCGGTTCGGGGCAACCGTTCGTACTGCTGATTGTGGACGAGTTGGCCGACGTGATCGCCTACCAACCCGACAACGCCCTGCGCAAACGCGCCAATCTGGCGTTGCAGTCCATCCTCTCCCAGGGCCGGGCACCCGGGGTGTGCGTGATCGGGCAAATCCAGGATCCCCGCAAGGAGATCATCGACTTCCGACACCTGTTCCCGGTCAAGATCGCCATGCGACTCGACGAGCCACACCAAGTCGACATGGTCCTCGGCGACGGCGTCCGCCAACGCGGCGCAACAGCGCACGAGATCAGCGAAGACACCCCCGGCGTGGCCTGGTTCAAAGTCGACGGCCGCCGCGACCCCGACCGCGCCCGGGCCTTCCACACCACCGATACCGATCTCGACGAGCTGTCGGCCTACGTGACCGCCGGACACGACCAAGCACCCGCCCTGCTGCCATCCGCCGGAAGAGGAGCAGCGTGATGAACAGCACCCCACCCACCCCCATTGACGCGACGGCGATGACCCGAGCGCAACGAGCCACACTGCCACTGACGGCCGACGTCGCTCAGGCAATCGCCGAACAGCACGGGGTGTGCGTGCGGCCGTTGGCGATGCGCCGCATCGACACCACCACCGGCCGGGTAGACGTCGTCCCCGTCCCCTGCGGCTCCACCCGGGAGGATCAGTGCCGGCCGTGTGCGGACAAGGCCCGGCGGTTGCGGATGGTGCAATGCCGCCAAGGCTGGCATCTCGACACCGAACCGGTCACCGATCGGGCGCAGCCGACTGAGGAGCAGCAGGCGCTGCTGACGGCCCGAGCGGATCTGGTCGCTGTGTACGCCGAGTGCCGCGAGGTCGGTGACGAGGTCTCCTGCGAACAGATCGCCGAATCTGTAGCCGAACTCAACACCGAACTACGGGCACTCGGGGTACGTGGCCGGCTGACGCCGTTGGACCCACCACCCAAGCCGGTCAAGCGTTCCACCCGGCGCCGTCAAGACGCGCCGGACCTGCCCCGCCGCCCTGTCGAGAAACGGACCCTGGGCCGGGTGTTCGCCGGGCGCTACCGGCCCTCCACGTTCCTCACTCTCACTCTCGATTCCTACGGACGGGTGGACGGTGACGGGGCGGCGATAGACCCGGATCGGTATGACTACCGCCGGGCCGCCCGCGACGCCATCCACTTCCCCGCCCTGCTGGACCGGTTCTGGCAAAACACCCGCCGCTGTGTCGGATGGGACGTGCAGTACTTCGGCACCGTCGAACCCCAAAAACGCGGAGCCCCACATTTCCACGCCGCCATCCGCGGCGCCATCCCTCGCGCCGAACTGCGCCAGATCACGGCCGCCACCTACCACCAAGTCTGGTGGCCAACGCATGATCAGCTCATCTACGGTGGGGAGCGGCTGCCGGTATGGGATACTCGCGTCAAGGGCTTCACCGACCCCGACGCCCAAGCGCCGCTGCCGACCTGGGAACAAGCCTGCGAGGCGCTGACCGAACCCGCGCACATCGTCCGCTTCGGCGCCCAAGTGCATATCAAAGGCATTCTCGGCGGAACCGAGGAAGCCGGACGGCACGTCGGTTACCTCACAAAATATTTGACCAAAAGCGTCGGGCAGGCCGCTGGCCTCAATGAGCACGCCACCGAGCGGCAGCGGGATCACGCCCGGCGGCTGCACGCCGAACTACAGATCACCCCGTGCTCGCCGCGCTGTGCGGTGTGGCTGCTTTACGGCATCCAACCCCACGGCGTCCGGCACTCCATGACCCCGGGCCACTGCAAGGGCAACGCCCACAAGTCCGAACACCTCGGTATCGCCGGCCGCCGCGTCCTCGTGTCCCGGAAGTGGTCTAACAAGACCCTGGATGACCACCGCACCGAACGCGGCGAATTCGTTCGGCAACTCCTCCAACAGGCCGGCATCCAACCTACCCACGGTCCCAAAGACGGGCCCTACGTGTGGGAACGCACCGCACCCGCCGACCCCGACGTCCCGCCCCGACCGGTCCTGCTGCTGCATGCCATCGCCGAACGACAGCGCTGGAAAGCCGAATACACCGCCGCCCAACTAGCCGTCGGCGAACCACCCGGCAACCCTTCGGCAACTCAACCGGAAGCCGCATGACCAGGAGGAATGGTATGGGGTCGGTTAGCTCGATCGAACGACTGTGGACCGTCGACGACGTGTCCGCTTATCTCGGCGTGCCAGTCAAGACGCTCTACCAGTGGAAATGGCGCGGTGAAGGTCCGCCGGTCCGGAGAGTCGGCCGCTACCTGAGATACGACCCGGCGGCCGTCAAACGCTGGGCCACGCAAGCGGCCTAAACCTTTCGGCAATTTGACGGACAGGAGAAGACTGCCATGGGACACATACAAGATCGCTGGTACAAGACCGTCAACAACCCTGCCAACGGTAAGGCTATCCGGGTCAAGACCGACCTGTGCGGCACGGGCCTGCGGTACAAGGTCCGCTACCTCGACCCGGATGGCAACGAGAAGTCGAAGATGTACCCGGACAAGTGCAATAAGCAGGCCGAAGATTTCTTGCTTGAGGTCGAGTCGAGCAAGCGGGAAGGAAAGTACGTCGATCCTCAGGCCGGACGAATCAAGTTTCGACAGCAGGCCGAGAACTGGATCAAAGGACGGTCATCGGATAGCGCGACTCGGAAGGCACTACAGAGCCGGCTGGACAGCCAGATTTACCCGCACTTCGGAGACCTGCCCGTCAACTCGATTAAGGCGGCCACCGTACGGGATTGGCTCGGCGTGCTGGACGAAAAGAAGCTCAGCCAGAACTACAAGACGGTCCTGTTTACCGTGCTGTCGTCCATCATGGACTCGGCGGTTGAGGACAAGCTGATCACGATCAACCCATGCAAGGGTAAGAGCATCAAACGCCCGACCAGCCCGAGTTCCGACATCGTGGTGTGGCCCGAGGAGCGACTGCGGGCCGTCCAGGGTGGCTTATCAGATCGGTTTCGAATCGTCTGCACAGTCGGCGCGGGATGCGGGTTGCGGCAAGGCGAGATCCTCGGCCTGTCCCTCGATGACACCGGCGAGGACGGTATGACCTTGCATGTACAGCGCCAGATCCGCGTGGTTGGCCGGTCGTTGGTGTTCGCACTGCCTAAAGGCGGCAAGAAGCGGCGCGTTCCACTGTCGTCCGGGGTACTTGCGACCACACGGGCACATGAGCGAGCATTTCCCTCGACAGAGGTCACGTTGCCCTGGGGTGAGCCAGGCGGCAAGCCGGTCACGGTTCGACTCTTGGTAACCGGCGACGGTGGTCGCTTGTACACGGGCGACTTGTTTCACAAGGTCGTATGGCAGGGCGCCTTCCGCGCGGCTGGCGTGGAGTACCGCAAGCGGGCGGACGGGATGCACGCGCTACGGCACTTCTACGCCTCAACACTGTTGGCGCAGGGCGTGTCCATCAAGGAGCTAGCCGAGTACTTGGGTCACTCCGACCCTGGTTTCACCCTGCGGACGTACACGCACCTCGTGCCGTCCAGCTACGAGCGGGCTCGACTGGCGATCGAGGGCGTGTTCGGCCTGAAGTCGGCTGACGGCCTGGACACGGCCTGATCATGAAAATCAAAGACCGCCGGGCCAGTGCCAAGATTGTCGATCTAGTCGTTGAGCAGGGCGCGGGCCATCACCATGCGTTGGATCTGGTTGGTGCCCTCGTAGATCTGGGTGATCTTCGCGTCGCGCATCATCCGCTCAACCGGGAAATCCCGGGTGTAGCCGTAACCACCGAAGAGCTGCACCGCGTCAGTGGTCACCTCCATGGCCACGTCGGAGGCGAAGCATTTCGACGCCGCGGAGATGAATCCGAACCTGCCCGCACCATGCTCGACACGCGCCGCGGCGGTGTAGACCAGTTGCCGGGCCGCCTCGGTCTTCATCGCCATATCCGCCAGCATGAACTGCACACCCTGAAAGTCGGCGATCGGCTTGCCGAACTGCTTGCGCTGCTTGACATAGGCGATAGCGGCATCCACCGCACCTTGGGCTATCCCCACCGCCTGCGCACCGATCGTCGGGCGGGTGTGATCCAGGCTCGCCAAAGCGGTCCTGAACCCGGTACCGGGCTCACCGATGATCCGGTCCGCGGGGATCGTGCAGTCCTCGAGATAGATCTCCCGGGTAGGGCTGCCCCTGATCCCCAGCTTGCGCTCCTTGGGTCCGACCGACAACCCCGGGTCATCCTGGTGGACGATGAAGGCACTGATCCCGCGCGCACCGTGGTCCGGGTCGGTCACCGCCATCACCGTGTACCAGGTGGACTCCCCGGCGTTGGTGATCCAGCACTTGGTGCCGTTGAGCACCCAATGGTCGCCGTCGCGCCGCGCGCGGGTCCGCATCGCCGCGGCGTCGCTGCCCGCCTCCCGCTCCGACAGCGCGTAACACGCCATCGATCCCGCGGCGATCGACGGCAGCACCTGCTTGCGCAGGTCCGCCGAGCCGGCCAGCAGCAACCCCATCGTGCCCAGTTTGTTCACCGCGGGGATCAGCGAGGACGACGCGCAGACCCGCGCCACCTCCTCGATCACGATGCAGGTCGCGACCGCGTCCGCACCCTGACCGCCGTATGCCTCGGGAATGTGCACCGCGTGAAAGCCTGAGCGGGTCAGCGCGGCCAGCGCCTCGCGCGGGAACCGCTCCTGCTCGTCGACCTCCGCGGCGTGCGGGGCGATCTGTCTCTCGGCCAGCACCCGCACCGTCTCCCGCACCACCTCGTACTCCTGCACCACTGCCCTCCCGTTCCCTGATTACTGCAATCTGTCCCCAGATTGCGCTCACAGACCCCCCGATTACTGCATTCTGTCCCCAGATTGCGGGAGGGACTGCTGCAGGACGTGTTGGGTGAGGGTTTGGTGGTAGGTGTGTAGGCGGTGGGTGAGGGCGGGGTCGTGAGTGGCCAGGATGCGGACGGCGAGTAGGGCGGCGTTGCGGGCGCCGCCGATCGACACCGTCGCGACCGGCACCCCGGCGGGCATCTGCACGATCGACAGCAGCGAGTCCAGCCCGTCCAGATGCGCCAGCGGCACCGGCACCCCGATCACCGGCAACACCGTGGCGGCGGCCACCATCCCGGGCAGGTGCGCCGCCCCACCGGCCCCGGCGATGATCACCCGCAAACCCCGGTCCGCAGCCTGGCGCGCGTAGTCGAGCATCCGGTCCGGAGTGCGGTGCGCGGAGACCACCGCCACCTCGTGCAGCACCTCGAACTCGTCGAGCGCCTCGGCGGTAGCACGCATCACCGGCCAGTCCGAGGCACTGCCCATGATCACACCCACCAGCGGGTCAGTCACGCCGTCTCCTGTCCTGGATCGTGCACCGGATACCCGTCCGGCCAGGTTCCGGTGGCCAGGAAGGCCGCCGAGGCCACTGCCGTCTCGCGCACCGGCGCCAGCTGGGTGCCGAGCACCGTGACGTGCCCGATCTTGCGCCCGGGCCGCTCCGGCTTGGCGTACAGGTGCACCTTCGCCTCCGGGTAGCGGGCCATCAGGTGGTGCAGCCGCTCGTCCACACCCAGCGCCGGCGGGGAGTCGGCGGCGAGCACGTTGGCCAGCACACAGGCCGGGGCCCGCGGCGCGGTGGACCCCAACGGGTAGTCCAGCACCGCCCGCAGGTGCTGCTCGAACTGGGAGGTCACCGCGCCCTCGATAGTCCAGTGCCCGCTGTTGTGCGGTCGCATCGCCAGCTCGTTCACCAGCAGCCGACCGTCACACGTCTCGAACAGCTCGACGGCCAGCACACCGACCACCCCCAGCTCACCGGCGATCCGCAACGCCAGCTCTTGGGCGGCCGCAGCGAGATCGGCGTCCAGGCCGGGCGCCGGGACGAGCACCTCGACGCAGATCCCGTCCCGCTGCACCGTCTGCACCACCGGCCACGCCGCACCCTGACCGAACGGCGAGCGGGCCACCAGCGCGGCCAGCTCCCGGCGCATCGGCACGTACCGCTCGACCAGCAGTGGGGTACCCGCGGCGAGCAGCTCACGCGCGCCGCTCGGGGTGTCGAGCAGCCACACCCCCCGCCCGTCATAACCACCACGAGCCGCCTTGAGCACACCCGGCCAGCCGTGCTCGGCCCCGAAGCACACCACGTCCTGCAGGCAGGTCACCTGGCGAAACGGCGGGACCGCCACGCCCATGCCGGCCAGCGTCCGGCGCATCAGCAGCTTGTCCTGGGCGTGCACCAAGGCGTCCGGTCCCGGGTACACCGCCACCCCCTCAGCGGCCAGAGCCCGCAGATGCTCGGTGGGGACCTGCTCGTGATCGAAGGTGAGCACGTCGCAGCCGGCGGCGAAACGGCGCAGCACAGCCAGATCGTCGGGCCGGCCCAAGACCACCTCCGCAGCCACCAGGGCGGCCGGGTCGCTCGGCCGCTCCGCCAGCACGCGCAGGGACTGACCCAGCGCTACAGCGGCCTGGTGGGTCATCCGGGCGAGTTGCCCGGCACCCACCATGCCGACGACAGGCAAGCCGGTATGGGAGTCCACGAGCGAATGATCTTATCGCCCCATCTGGTGCGCCGTCGCCGGCATGGCGTGAGATTCTCCCCTCATGGGATCCACAGGACACGACGTGAGCGACTCAGTCGAGGAAACCGGCAGCCCGACGTGGGAACGGTTGGAGGATCAGCTCGGCTGGTATGACCGCAGGAGCGTCAGCGCCCAACAGATGTACAAGCGGGTCAAGCTCGGCCAGCTGATCGTCGGCGCGGCGGTGCCCGTCTTCGCCGGCCTACAAGCCCATCCCGCCATCACCGCGACGCTCGCCGCCCTCGTCGTCGTCGCCGAGGGCGCCCAACAGCTGTATCAGTGGCAGACCAACTGGGTGCTGTACCGCTCCACCGCGGAGGCCCTCAAGCACGAGAAATACCTCTACCTCGCCGCTACCGGCCCCTACCGCGGCGACGACCGCAACCGGGTTCTCGCCGAGCGTCTCGAGGGTCTCGTCTCGCAGGAGCACGCCAAGTGGACCGAGGCACGGCAGCAGGACTCGGCAACCGAGATCAAGCGTCGCTAGCCGGGAGATCCGACCGGCAGGTGTATCACCGCGCCCTCGCGGCGGCTCTGTTCTCCGGAGGCCACGACCTACGAGGGGGAACCATGACGTGTGAGCTTGCCCAACGGACCAGCATCCGCGCGTTTCGCGTTCAACAGTACGTATTGATCATCGTCGAGGGTGAGTTGCCCACGCCCGGTTTCGACGTCGACATCACCCAGAGTCCTTTGCTGATCTTTCCTCCACAGTTCAACCTGCTGCGCTGCCCACGACCGGGCATCTGGCCGCAGGTCATCACGCCTTACCACTACGCCGAGACAGTCCCCTTCCCGGCAGATCAGCCCACGGTGACCATCCATCACGCCGACGGCAGCGACCAGGTCGACATCGAGCCCTTCGGCAAGGAGCTGGCCCAGTTCGCCCGCGCTGTCAGCGGAAACGCCGAACGGCCGTGCCCGGAAGGCGCTGACCAGGCCACCGGCTTCTCGAGGAACCTCAGTTTCGACGAGGCTTTCGCCAACGCGCTGGCCAACCTTCCGCCGGTGGAATCCCCCGGCGCCGACATCCTGACCCGGGTCCAGGTGCTCGAGATCGGTGGCCTGTTCGGCGGCATCGCCGGGTTCCGCGACCTGTTCGTCCGCATCTGCCGCACCCACGACTGAGCACGGGGTCGCCCGTTGCGCCCGTGAACTCTGTGAGTATCGATGCCACGGACGTTTCGCCCCATTGGGGATGTCTCTGGTGTCGAGTTCACGGCGGCTGCGTCCGGGGTCTGCCACCAGGGCAACATCCTGTGCGGCTACCGGGGCGCAGGGATGCGGTCCGTATGCTGCGGCCGTGTCCATGGTCGACGCCGTGCTCATCCGGATCCCGCAGCCTTACCGCGACATCGCGGTCCGCCACCGCGAGCTGGTGAAGTTCGCCCTGGTCGGCGGGATCGCCTACCTCGTGGACATCACGCTGTTCACGCTGCTCAAGATGACGGTGCTGGAGCCCAAGCCGGTCACCGCCAAGATCATCGCGGTGCTGGTCGCGACGATCGTGTCCTACGTGCTCAACCGGGAATGGTCCTTCCGCACCCGGGGCGGACGGGAACGCCACCACGAGGCGGCGCTGTTCTTCCTGGTCTGCGGCATCGGACTGGTGATCAACGCGACCCCGCTGTGGATCTCCCGGTACGTGCTGGACCTGCAGGTCCCGGCGGTGAGCCTGCTCGCCCAGGAGGCCGCCGACTTCGCCAGCGCCAACGTCATCGGCACCGCCGTCGCGATGGTCTTCCGGTGGTGGGCCTTCCGCAGGTACGTCTTCCCCGACGCCAACGTGCGCCGCCAGGTGATCAGCCAGCCGACGTGAGCACCAACCGCCCCTCGCCGAGCTCGGCGAAACCGCCAAGTGGAACCTAATGGTTGTCGGGGGCAAACCAGCCGTCTATCGGAACCTATCGGTGGTCCAGCAGCCAGCGGATCTTCAGCGCACCACGCCGGTTCCTGGGCGCAACGCGCCGGTCAGATCCTCGTTGCGCGGTACCCGCAGGTAGACGGCGAACCTGGCTGGTCGGGCCGAGCTGAGCTCCAGGCGTCCGCCGTCGGCCTCGACCAGCGCCCGGGCCAGCGCCAGCCCGACGCCGGTGGAGGAGGCCCCGGAGACCCCCCGGTCGAAGACGTGCGGGGCCAGCTCCTCGGGCACCCCGTCGCCACCGTCGGTCACCTCCACCACGACCATCCGATCCGGGCCGATCCCGCCTCGCCGTGCGGACAAGGTGATCACGCCGGCCCCGTGCCGCAGGGCGTTGTCGATCAGCGCGCCGAGTGCCTCGCGCAGCCGGCCGGGCGTGACCCGGGCGACCAGCCCGTCAGCCACCCGCAGCCGCAACGGTCGCAGGTCGGCGTCGGCTTGGGCCTGCCAGTCCTCGACCACCTCGCCGAGCAACGCGGCCAGCTCCACCGGCTCAGCGGTGGCGGCCCGAGCCTCCTCGGTGGCCCGCAACAGGTCGTCGAGCACTGCACCGAGCCGTTCGGCCTGCTCCAGGGCGGCCTCGGCTTCCGCGGCGGTGGCCGGGTCCGGGTGCGCGGCCAGCTCGTCGAGACGCAACAGCAGCGCGGTCAGCCGGCTGCGCAGCTGATGCGACACGTCGCCGACGAGGTCGCGTTCCCGCTGGACCAGCTCGGCCAGCGCGGCCGCGGAGGTGTCCAACAGCTCGGCGACCCGATCCAACTCCGGGATACCGTGCCGGGCCGCCGCGGGTCGGAAGTCCCCGGCCCCCAGCCGGGCAGCCCGCTCCGCGACGTCCTGCAGTGGCCCCGCCAGCCGCCGGGCGGTCACCACCGCGATGGCCGCGCTGATCCCCACCGACAGCACCACCAGCAGCCCGACCAGCCCGGCCACCTGCAGCTGACCGCCCCACATCGCATTCGCGGGCAAGGCCAGCCGGGCGGTGCCGTGCTGGTCCAGCGGCAGCGACTCCACCACCGCGTCCGGACCCGGATCGGCGCCGAGCACCCACTGCCCGATCCGCGGTGAATCGACCACCAGCTGCCCACCAGGTGGCACTGCCGGCTCGACCGCGCGCAGATCCACCGGCGGCGCCGCGGGCTGATCGTCGAGCCGGGACACCACCTGCTCCAACCGGGTCCGCAGGTCGGTTCTGGCGAGGTTCTCCACCAACTGCCAGCAGGCGAAGGCCAGCGGGCCACCCAACACCAGGCCGGTGATCGCGACCACGATCAGCGTGGACCGCAGGATCCGCCACCGCATGCTACGTCCTCAAGACGCGTCGAAACGGAACCCGACACCACGGACGGTGGCAATCCGGCTGCTGCCGATCTTGCGACGCAGCCAGGACATGTGCATGTCCAGCGTCTTGGAGCTCTTGAGCTCCGGGTCGTGCCACACCTCACGCAGGATCTCCTCGCGGCTGACCACCTGCCCCGGCCGGGACAGCAGCACCCGCAGCAGTTCGAACTCCTTGTTCGCCAGCCCGATCTCGGTGCCGTCGATGAGCACCCGGCGACCGGCCAGATCCATCCGCACCCCACCCACCTGCAGCGCGTCCGGGACGCTGCGGCGCAGCAGGGCACGCACCCGGGCCAACAGCTCGGCCAGCCGGAACGGCTTGGCGACGTAGTCGTCAGCGCCGGCGTCCAGCCCGACGACGAAGTCCACCTCGTCGCTTCGGGCGGTGAGCATCAGCACCGGGACGTCGGGGCGGGCCCGGCGCAACCGGCGGCAGACGTCCAGGCCGTCCATCCCGGGCAGGCCGAGGTCGAGCACCAGCAGGTCGACCTCGGCCTGCCCGGCGCGCACCAGTGCGGTGGGGCCGTCCCCGACCACCATCACCTCATGGCCCTCCCGCTGCAGTGCGCGAGACAGTGGCTGGGCGATGCCGATGTCATCCTCCACGAGGAGCACAGTCGTCACGCCGTTCAGCCTAAGCCGACGTGGCAACATTCGTCGTGTGACCGATCACGACGCCGATCTCGTGCTGGCTCAGAACCTGGCGGACCTCGCCGACACCATCACGCTGGATCGGGTGGGCGCGGCAGACCTGCGGGTCGACCGCAAGCCCGACCGGACCCCGGTCACCGACGCCGACCTGGCCGTCGAGGACGCCGTACGCTCGGTACTGGCGGCACAGCGACCGCAGGACGCGGTGCTCGGTGAGGAGGGCGGTGGCCCGTCCGGCCCGTCGGCTGGCCGGGTGTGGCTGCTGGACCCGATCGACGGGACGAAGAACTTCCTGCGTGGCGTGCCCGTCTGGGCCACCCTGATCGCACTCGTCGAGCGCGGCCGGCCGGTGGTCGGGGTGATCAGCGCACCGGCGTTGCGGCGGCGCTGGTGGGCGGCTGCCGGGGCGGGCGCCCATACCCGCGATCCGGACGGCACCACCCGAGCCATCACGGTGTCCAGGGTTGGTGATCTCGCTGACGCCTACCTGTCGACCACACATCTGGGCACCTGGGTGGAGTATCACAGCCGGCAGTCCTACCTGGCGCTGGTGGACGCGTGCTGGGAGAACCGGGCCTTCGGCGACTTCTGGCAGCACTGCCTGGTCGCCGAGGGGGCGATCGACCTAGCCGCCGAGCCGATCGTCAACCCCTGGGACGTGGCCGCCGCGCAGGTACTGGTGGAGCAGGCCGGCGGCCGGTTCACCGACCTCGACGGAGTCCCCCGGCACGACAGCGGCACCGCACTGTCCTCCAACGGCCTGCTACATGACGCAGCGCTCGGGCGCCTGCGGCGGTCGTGAGTGGCAAACAGTGTTATAACACTGTTTGCCACTCACGAGCCCTAAAACCCGCGGCCGAACAGGTCCTTCGGAACGGCGGCGCGGGGCGCGGTCACCTCCCCCGTCACCGCATCGCACCAGGCGTGCAGGAGGGTGCGCCGGCCCTGGCTGAGGTCGCGGGTGACGGGCATGTAGCCGTAGTCGTCGAACCGCTCCCGGCTCGTCAGGCGGCGCACCAGCCGGGCGTAGGCACGGCACTGCTGCTCGTCACCGAGCCGCAGCCAGTTGTCCATGCACGGAGCCAACGCCTCCCAGTCCCGCAGGACGTACTGGTGCACGTTCTCCCAGGTCGGCTCGAGGGCGGCGATCTCGGCGTCGGCAGGCGTGGTGCGCAGGACCAGGTATTCGCTCAGACCAGGGTCCAGACTCGTGGGTGGCGTGGGAGCCGCACCCTGCCAGGGCACGAGCACCCAGGTCCAGCTGCCCGCCTTGCCGCCGTTGATCGGGACCGTGACCTCCCCGTTCTCGTCGGTCTGCACCTGCAGGGGCGGGAGCGGGCCGTCGACCTCGACCATGGTGACCGACACCGGCGCGTCCGGCCGTCGCCCGCGCAGCAACGCCCGTAGCGACACGCTGGCCTGTTCTCCTTCCTCCAGGTAAAGGTCGGGCGGATCAGCCACCACCGTGAGGGGCTGCTCGGTGAGCAGCACGGTGCCGTCTGGCGCCCGCACCTCCACATCGGCAGCGCTCGCGGTCGCCGCCAAGCACGGGTCGAGCGGCAGCGTCACGATCCCGCTGGTGGCCTCGTAGGCGGCGGTGTCGTAGTCGACGTAGTCGAAGCTGCCCAGCGGTACGTCCCCGCCCTCGGCCTTGGCCACCACGGTGAGCGGGCCGAGGTCGAGCTTCGGGACGTCGAAACCGGTCTCGGGAACGCTGTTGCTCAGGTCGATGGTCAGCCGGCCGTCGCTCACCTTGGCGAAGGCGGTCCACACCGGGCTGTCGCCCGCCCGAGCCAGCACCCGGTCGCCGGGCACCGACGGCGCCTCGCCCGTGCGCCACAGCCCGATGACGCCGACGATCAGGCTGCGGGCCGGGTTGGGGTGGAAACCGCCCTGCGCGATCCGGTCGGCCAGGTCCTGCGCCTGCTGCGCGGTGGGCGCCTCGGTGCCGTAGTAGACGGTGCGGTAAGCGTTGACGCGCACGGTGAGGCCGGCCACGTCGTCGTCGCTGCACAACACGTCGTGCAGGCCCGCGAGCACGGCCGAGCCACGAGGCTGCACCGAAAGGCCCCCACCGGTGGGGAACGACGCCTGCCAGATCACCGACGCCCCGCCGGCGATGACCTGGTAACCGGTGTTGCGGGCGAAGTTGATGCGGCGCGCCACCATCGGGCTGCCCCGGGAGGCGAGGATCTGCGACCCTCCCTGGATGCCGCAGCTGAGCTCGTCGAAGAAGAGTTGCGAGGTCGTGGCGCCGTAGGGGTCGAGGTCGACCAGTTTGCCGGTGAACGACACCGGCACCCCCACCAGCGCATCGTCGACCTGGAGTCCGTCACCGAGGTCGACCCCGGTGACGGTGGTCTCGAAGAAGGTCGAGCGGTGGGTGCCGTGCGCGTTCCAGTTGCCGCGCGGCACGGCCCGGCGGGCGCGCTCCCGGTAGGCAGCCACGGTCCCCGCCCCGAGCGTGGGCTTGCTGGTGGCCAGGTCGTAGAACTGCGAGTAGTTGTTGGTGACGATCGGATCCCAGGTGATCTGACCCCGGAAATAGATCCGTGGAGTGTCGAGGACGGACACGGTTGCTCCTTGTCAGGCCAGATCGGTGCGGAAGCGGAACGCGGGCCCAGCGGATCTGTCACCGCCGGCCAGCGGGACGGCCAAGGCGGCCCGAGCGGCCAGGCGCAAGTCGAACATGGCTCGCACGGCGTTACCCAGCCGGCCGAGCCGGCCGTTGACGGCCCGCTCGAGCTCGTGCAGCATCGCGGTGAAGGCCCGGTCGCATTCGTCCTGGGCGGCTTGGGCGGGCGGGTCACCCGAGAAGTCGTACGCACCGGGATCGGCGATGGCGGGCACGACCGCCGACCAGTCGACGCCCAGCCGGTCCCCCCAGCTGAACCCTTCGGGCACGCCGGAGTCCTTCTGCAGCATCTGGTCGCGGTGGATCTCCTCGAAGCGGTAGTAGTGGGCCAATTCGCCCTCGAAATCAAGCGGGCTCTTGGTGTTGCCCTCCCCGTCCGACACGATCCGGCGGATCGCCTCCGAGGCCGTCTGGTAGCCGGTCACCGGGAACAACTCGCCGGCGAAGAAAGGGTGGCCGGTCAGCTGGTTGCGGGGGGTTGCCGACCAGACGTCGGTCGGGAGGTCGCCGAGGGCCTGGTCGAGGGCGCGGTAGAACTGCCCGATGGTCTGGTACGCGGGCGCCAGGCCCAGCGCCGCCGCCTCCGGGAAGACGAGCGGATCCTCGGGTTCCTCGATATGCATTCCCTGTGCCATCGCCTCCGGAGAGAAGGGCAGCAGGGACACCCGGAAGGGCTCAGCGCCCTCAGCGCCGATGTCATAGGGGAGCGGCCCCGGGTAGATGGGAACCACCGACGCATGCGCTAACACTGGTGCGCCGCCGATCGCGTTCAGTATGTTGCAGGCCAGCGCCATGTGGATCATTTCCTCCCCGACGATGGCGCCGAGGCAGCGGCGGGCCGCTTCGTTGGTGCCGTCCCGGATGGTGAAGCCGGCATAGAGGTACGGCGGCAAGGTCGAGAACTCGAGCTCGATCGCCTTCTGCAACGCCTGTCTCAGATCGGCGACGGTATCCATGGGCTGGGGTTGAAGCCGGATCATGTGGCCGTCCAGTCACTCGATAGGGTCATCCTGGGGCGCGGCTCTCCTGACTATGACGGCCGCCCTGCCTGCACGCTAGCCGGACGTTGCTCATCAGGTGCTGCTGCGAGTGAGAAAATCAGTGATCCGCTCGTCCAGCTCGCGTAGGTGGGGTGCGGCGGTGCGCAGTGGCTGGATCTGCCGTTGCAGGGTGTGCAGCCGGTCGAGGGTGCGGGTGGAACTGACCTGCGCGGCGGTGCGCAGCGCGTCTCGGCCCAGCGCGGCGGCCTGCTCGAAGTCACGGCCGAGGAGATACGCACCGGCCAGGTCGGTCTGCGCGAAGCAGCGGGCCCGGACCCGCCACGGCTCGTAGTCACGCACTGCGGCGCCGCTCAGCGCGATGGCCTGCTCAGCCGCACCGAGGTCACCCAGGCAACGGCCGAGGTCGGACGCGAACGCGGCTTCGGAGTAGAAACCCATCCACGGGGGCTCACTCTCGGGGCACATCGACTCATAACACCGCCGGGCTTCCAGCACCGCGCGATGAGCCTCCCGGGCATCACCGACCAGAGCCAGCCCGCGTGCTTCCACCGCGTGCAGCTCAGCAGCCAACGCCGGGGTTACCGCGCCCTGAGCAACAGCCAGCCCAGCCCGAGCCAATGCCACCGCCTGGCGCCCGTTTCGGAGCCGGTCATCTTCGGTGAGCGCATTCTGCCCGAACTGCGCCATCATGCGGCTCATCTGGTTGAGCAGCAAAGCGGCATAGCGCCGATCCCCCGCCGCCATCGCCAGATCCAGCCCCTGGATGAAGTAACGCTGCGCCAACGCGGCCCGACCCACATCGCCCGCCGCAGCACCAGCCAGCTTCGTGACCTGCGCCACCGCAGTCAACAGGGCCTTACCGGTCTTCTCCGAATACGTGCCGTGCAGAAGCTGGTCAGCCTCATGGTGCAGCAGCGACACCACCTGCGCCCGCAACCGCCCCGAGCCGTAACGGAAATCGAGACGTTGCAGGTGGGTGACCTGCTCGGTGAGGATCTCCACATCCGCCATGCCGACCCGCCGACCCCCGGCACGGGCGACGCTCTCCGCCGGAGGAACCGTCAGAGCCAATAACGCAGGCTCGGCGAAGGCGACCGCGTTGAACGCGGAACCCAACAGAAACCTCCGTCGACGCATGTCCTGTCCCGACAACTCAACAACCGTGCGAAGTGTCCCGTCCAGTGTCCCAGAACAACACAGACCAGCGTGCAGATCATCCGGCACCGGAGCCCGATCGACGAACCCACAGTCGGTGACACCCACCTCCCGGCGCAACTGCCGCGACAACACCACCGCCACCAACCGGGGCACCGGCCACCGCGGCTGACACCCCGCCAGCATCCGCCGCACCGACGTCGTACTCGTCCCGACATGCACACCCTGCTCAGCACCCACCGCCACCACCGCACGCGCCAACCCGGCATGACTCACCCCCGCCTCAGCCAACAACACCCGCAACGCACTGTTACCACCCACGATGCCCCCACCCCACGCCCTATATCGACCACAGTCGATCATCGCCGATCCCGCGACACCCTGTGAAGCCCCAACGGGAAGTGGGACAGAAGTGACACCCCCTGTGCCGGTTCATCCCAATGCCACGCCATGCCAAATGCCAGAGCGCCGAGCTGCACGTTTCACGGTGTGCTGATAATCCGTTGCCCACCGAGAGAGAGGCCCAGGATGCGCCGTGCAACCCGCATCGCGCCATCCAGCGAGGGGGTGCAGTCCAGTGTGCCTCGATTCACCGGGGAGCTTCAACGCGTCGATATCCAGGTCGTTGCTCATCAGGAGTTACTGAGCTGTTCTTCGTCCGGCCATACGGCGGAGAAAAAGCGCCAATTCTCGGCGTCGAGTATGCCGGGCAGCAGAAGGCCATGGTCGTTCAGGAGCGTTACAAGGTCGGTCGGTGGGTCGGGAAATCCGAGGCGCCGTGTCTTGATTCGGGCGTGGAAGTAGGTCTGGAGAGCGTGGGGACCATCGGCGCCGAAGGTGAGGATCACGAGAGGTTTAGGACCACTGACCGGCGTTCCGACATGGATGACACGTGGATCGAACAGGAGAGCGTCGGACCCGCGCAGAGTCTGCCAGCGCCAGCAATGCGCGCCATCAAGAACATCGCGTACCGCGCCTGGTCGGCGGTGCGATCCGGGAAGGAGACCGAATTCGGCGCCGGGACTTGCCGGATAGAGGATAACCCTGACGACAGGGAACCAGGCCGCATCCGGATTTTGGGCTGTGACGGGTAACTCGCCCGGGGAGGAGTCCCGGTGGGGTTCGAGTTCTGAAGCGTGCATACCGATGGTGTCGATTCCGGGTAAGCAGTGCGGCGGCGCGGTGAGCACGGCGGCAACAGCATCCACCAGCCGGGGGTGTACCAGCAGCGGCCAGAGTTTCGGGTTGGTTGCGACGCCACCGTGCCGATAGAATGGTCGAGCCTTACCGTTGATGACTTCGGTGGCCTCGTCCCAGGAAAGTTCGGAGATCAGCGCTAACTCGCTGGCGATAACGCGAGATTCGACGGAAGAGATAAGGCTCGGAACGTAGACGTAGCCGTCGCGGACATAGCTGGACGCTTCGTCGGTCATGGTGATTTACGAGCCTCTCCCCTGAACGCATCAAGTATGCCCGAGAAGGGAGGGAGACGAGAGAGTCGAACGCACTCGCACGCCCTTCCAGATAGGCCGTGGGTCTAGTTCGCTGAGGACATGGAGGTCAGGAGGTCGTGCGCTGCGGTGGAGACGGTGAGCGGCGAGACGTCGGATTCGGTGCGAGCCAGCAGACGGTGACCGTCGAAATCTTGGTCTATCTGCCGTACCGACAGGAGTTGGGGACCCGGAAGTACTACCCGCTGTTCGGGGAGCCAGTGCGGGTAGAACGTGGTGCCGTACAGAGTGGAGCCGTCTTCGAGGATCGCCTCGTAGGTAGTGGTGACGGTGATGAGGTTTGGGCCGGCCTGCGTCATCACCCCGGTGAAGGGGCGCACTTGCGCGATGCCGTTGACGCCGCGGCGCAGGTGGGAGATGCCGCCTTCGACACGGGAGTGGTCGTAGCGGCCAATGTGTCGAAAGTCGGTGACCGAGCTGGCGCGTACGTCGACCATGACCTGACCGTTTCGGTCACGCATCATGCCCCAGCGGAGTCCGTTGACCAAGTCCCGGCCGATCGTCAGGTAGCCGCCCGATGCCCGGTACATGCCGATCGCGCCGTCTCGCTCCTGGGAGGCCATGACAGTGGCGCGGTCGCAGCACATCAGGACGATGGTGCGGGGATCCCAGCCGTCTGGAAGCTTCTCGAAGCGCACCTCCATCTCGCTGACGCCGTTGGTCGGGTCCATGTGACCTGCGCCGATGCCAAGCAGTAATCTGCCGTTGATGTTTCCCGCTATACGGTAGCCGTGATCCATCTGGAGACCTCCTTGATGGGCCGGCCCGGCCAGCGGCGCAGCAGTCGTCGCCGGCAGCGTGCTGATCCAGGGTAGCGGTTCAGCGACGAGGTGCCTACGTGTAGCATCTGGCCCCATGTGTGGGGCGGATCGGCTGAAGATCGTCGTGGGTCGCCGAATGGCGAGTTCCCGCGGCCACCGCATGTCCTGATCGGACTATGGGAGAGGCCCCTGGGCGCCTCTCCGAGAGGTGAAGCCAGCCGGGCCGGAAGGGTTACGAATGGGTCGCTACTTCGTGATGACGGCAATTCCCTATGTGAACGGCAAACCGCATGTGGGGCACGCCTTAGAGCTGGTCGAGACGGATGTGCTGGCTCGGCACCGCCGGCAGCGTGGTGACGAGGTCCGGTTCCAGACCGGTACCGACGACAACGCACTGAAGAACGTGCAAGGCGCCGAAGCGGAGGGCATCACCCCACAGAAGTACGTGGAGCGGGTCGCCAGCCGGTTCCTCGGCCTACGGAACAGCTTGAATCTGTCCTTCGATGATTTCATCAAGACCAGTTCCGATCCGCGACACACCCCAGGTGTCCATCAGTTGTGGAACGCCTGTGCCGAGCGAGATGATTTCTATCGTAAGAGCTACAGTGGTTTGTACTGCGTGGGCTGTGAAACGTTCTACGCCGAAGCCGAACTGCGGGATGGGCGATGCCCCGAGCACGGTACGGTGCCCGACCTGGTCGAGGAGAACAACTGGTTCTTTCGGCTCAGCCGCTACCAGGACCAGCTCCACGAGCTGATCACCAGCGACACCCTGCGTATCGAACCGGTATCCCGCAAACGTGAGGTGCTGTCGTTCATCGAGACCGGCCTGGAAGACTTCAGCGCATCTCGGAGCATGGCACGCGCCCGCGGTTGGGGCGTTGCGGTACCCGGTGACCCAGACCAGGTCATCTACGTCTGGTTCGACGCACTCGGTAACTACATCACAGCCCCCGGTTACGGCACCGACGAAGCGGGTTTCCGCTACTGGTGGGATGGCAGCGATACCCGCGTCCATGTCATCGGCAAAGGAATCATTCGTTTCCACGCGGTGTACTGGCCGGCGATGCTGCTCTCTGCCGGTGTCCGACTGCCTGACACGATCTTCGTCCACGAGTATCTCACCGCCGGCGGGCAGAAGATCAGCAAGTCCGCCGGCAACGCCGACGACCCGGCGGACATCGCCACGCAGTACGGCACCGAGGCGCTGCGGTGGTGGATGCTGCGCGACGTGGCCCGCGCCGGAGACACCGATTACACGGCCGAGCGGCTCATCGCCCGCTCCAACGAAGACCTCGCGAACAACCTCGGCAACCTCGTCAACCGCACCGTGTCGATGGTCAACCGCTACCGCGACGGCCGCATCCCTGATTACGCTGCCGACAACCCGACAGCGGACATGCTTCGCCTCGCCCGATCCGACGCCGCGGTCCGGATCGACCAGTCGCTGGCCGATTTCGACTTCCGTCGAGCTGTCCAAGCAGTGACCCGAATCGGCGATGAGGGAAACCGCTACGTCGAAGCAGTCCGCCCCTGGGACCTGGCCAAGGCAGAACGCAAAGACAACGCCGACCCCGCAGCGCTGGACGCCGTGCTCGCCGAGCTCGTCGCCACCTGCCGCGACATCGCCGAACACCTTCAACCATTCCTGCCCACCGCCGCTGACCGCATCACCGAGCAATGCGGCAACAACGGCCCCGAAGTCACCCAACCCAACCCCATCTTCCCCCGCCTCCAAGCAGGCTGGCGTGTCGTGAACTCTGTGAGTGTCGACAGTGCAGCATGCCCTTTATCGCCGACCGCCTGAGCCGGCGTTGCGCTTCCGACGGGAACTGGACAGCATCCGCCGTCACCGTCGTAGCGACTGGCCGAGGCGAGCGGGGCACACTAGGTGGTCGCACCCGCTTATAAGGAGAGTATCCCGATGACGATGTCCGTGCGCCAGGTCGGCCGGCGGTCGGCGCGAGCGCTGCTGCTCGACGACGAGGGCCACCTTGTGCTGATCAAGCGGACGAAACCGGGCGAGTCGCCGTACTGGACCACCCCCGGCGGCGGGGTGGAGGACGGCGAGTCGTCTCCCGGCGCGCTGGAGCGCGAGCTGGGCGAGGAACTCGGCGCGAGGGCCGCGATCGGGGAGCGGGTGCTTCTGATGTCCACGCCCCTCGACGACAGCGCGGTCGCCGTGCAAGAGGTGTTCGTCGCCCGGCTGCTGGGGATGCGGGAGGCCGACCGTACCGGCGCAGAGTGGAGCGACCCGACTCGGGGCGGTTACGAGGTGGTCCGGGTGCCTGTCGCCGAGGCCGGGGGGATCGACTTGAAGCCGGACGTGCTGCGTGAGTTTGTCACGGCCAACGTGGACGCGCTGGTCAACGAGGCCGCTGTGCTGGCCTAGCGCACCGGCCAGAGCGCGGCCGGCTCGAGCGGGAAGGCCGACGCGGCGGTGAACACTGCGTCCGGTTCGGTCACGCCCTCGTGCAGGGCGACGACGGCGCCGATGAGGACCCGGTGGGATACCGCGACTAGCAACCCGCTCGCGTCGCAGGCGAGCTGGTCGACGGTTCGGCAGGCGCGGTCGGCGCGCTCGGTGAAGTCGGCCAGGCTTTCCCCGCCCGGCAGGGCCAGGTAAGGGTGCGCGGCACGCTGTTTCCGCCACCGCCGGTACTGCGGCGGGTAATCGTCGGGGGCCAGGCCGAGCACGCGGTCCGGCGCCCGCCGCTCGCTGAGCTCGTCGAGCGCCGTCAACCTCAACGATCTGGCCGACCGCCTCACCCCGTGGGTCTCCCACCGACCAGTCGCGGATTTCCTCGCCACCGCCCGCGCTGTCTGAGCTGCCTCCGAACAACACAGGTTCCAGGTCGGCATCTCGCCCACAGTCACCGCCGCGGTGAACGCCGCAACCATGGTGGCCTGGCGACCGCTGCGCGAAGCCTCCGAGGGCGACCCACGCCAAGGAACAGACGGGGCACCCCTCGCAGGTTGCCCGGCTGGCCACCGCCATGAGGACGCACAGCGCCACGGTGCCTGCCGACCAACACTCCGGCGGTTCAACTCGGTGGCCGACAGCTGTGCCCGCGCGGTCTGGTGCGTCGTGAACTCTGTGAGTGTCGACATCAGCGACATTTCCGCCAGCTGAGATGTCGCTGATGTCGAGTTCACGACACGCACCATCGGTGTGCAGGCGCTCAGTGGTTGGTTTCAGCCCCGGCGGCGCTTCGGGTGAGAAGGTCGGTGATGCGGTCGTCCAGCTCACGTAGCTGGGGGGAGGCGGTGCGCAGTGGCTGGATCTGGCGTTGCAGGGTGTGCAGCCGGTCGAGGGTGCGGGTGGAGCTGACCTGCGCGGCGGTGCGCAGAGCGTCTCGGCCCAGCGCGGCGGCCTGCTCGAGATCACGGCCGAGGAGATACGCACCGGCCAGGTCGGTCTGCGCGAAACAACGTGCCCGGACCCGCCACGGCTCGTAGTCCCGCACCGCGGCGCCGCTCAGCGCGATGGCCTGCTCAGCCGCACCGAGATCACGCAGGCACTTACCGAGGTCCGCGGCAAACGCGGCTTCGGTATACAGAGCCAGCCACGGCGGCTCGTTATCAGCACGCAACGACTCATAGGACCGCTGGGCCGCCAGCACCGCACGGTGCGCCTCACGGGCATCACCGACCAGAGCCAGCCCGCGGGCCTCCAGCGCGTGCAGCTCGGCAGCCAACGCCGGGGTCACCGCGCCTTGAGCGACAGCCAGTCCAGCCCGAGCCAATGCCACCGCCTGGCGCCCGTTTCGGAGCCGGTCGTCCTCGGTGGGGGCATTGAATGCGATCTGCGCCATCATGCGGCTCATCTCGCCCAGCACGGCGGCGGCGTAGAGCCGGTCCCCCGCAGCCATCGCCAGGTCCAGCGCCTGGATGAAATAGCGCTGCGCCAACGCGGCCCGACCCACATCGGCCGCCGTGAAGCCGGCCAGCTTCGTGACCTGCGCCACCGCGCTCAACAAAGCCTTACCGGTCTTCGCCGAATACGTGCCGTGCACAAGCTGGTCAGCCTCATGATGCAGCAATGACACCACCTGTAAACGCAACCGCCCCGAACCGTAACGGTAATCAAGCCGACGCAGGTGGGTGACCTGCTCGGTGAGGATCTCCACATCCGCCATGCCGACCCGCCGACCCCCGGCTCGGGCGACGCTCTCCGCCGGAGGAACCGTCAGAGCCAATAACGCAGGCTCGGCGAAGGCGACCGCGTTGAACGCGGAACCCAACAGAAACCTCCGTCGACGCATGTCCTGTCCCGACAACTCGACAACCGTGCGAAGTGTCCCGTCCAGTGTCCCAGAACAACACAGACCAGCGTGCAGATCATCCGGCACCGGAGCCCGATCGACGAACCCACAGTCGGTGACAC
>JBOHGE010000011.1:0-105065 GCA_050700055.1 Pseudonocardiaceae bacterium | reverse complement strand
GCTCGTGAGTGGCAAACAGTGTTATAACACTGTTTGCCACTCACGAGCCGGTCACTCACGAGAGCCTGCCAAGGCTCAACACCGCACGATAGGGCAACCCGGCTGCCGCGACGGCCTCGCGGGCGCCGGTGTCCCGGTCCACCACGGTGGCCACCCCGACCACGGTGGCGCCGGCCTCGCGCAGTGCCGCCACCGCGGTGAGCACCGAGGCACCGGTGGTGGAGGTGTCCTCGACGGCGAGCACCGAGCGTCCCGCGACGTCAGGGCCCTCGATCCGGCGCTGCATCCCGTGCTCCTTGATTGACTTTCGCACCACGAAGGCGTCGACGGGGGGGCCGGGCGCGTGCAGCACTGCGGCGGCCACCGGGTCGGCGCCCAGGGTCAGACCGCCCACCGCCTGGTAGGACCAGTCGGCGGTCAGCTCCCGGATCAGCCGCCCGATCAGCGGCGCGGCCTCGTGGTGCAGTGTCACCCGGCGCAGGTCCACGTAGTAGTCGGCCTGCGCACCGGAGGCCAGCGTGACCCGGCCGCGCACCACGGAAAGCTCCCGCACCAACACCGCCAGCCGAGCCAGAGCATCCCCGGTCACGTGCGGCCCCGCCCGGTCCGGCCGGCGATCCGGCGCACCAGGCCGCGGGGCAACACGTCCACCAGCCCGACCAGTGCCCGGTACTGCAGGCCCGGCACCGAGATGGTGCGCCCGCGCCGCAGGTCAGCCAGGCACTCGTGGACGACGGTGTCAGGATCCAGCCACAACGCCGAGGGGGTGCCCGCCATGTCCATCCCGGCCCGGGCATGGAACTCGGTGCGGACGAACCCCGGGCACAACGCGATCACCTGCACCCCGGTGCCCTGCAACGACGCGGCGAGGCCCTCCGACAGCATCGTCACGTACGCCTTGCTCGCCCCGTAGGCGGAACCGCGGCCGGGCATGAAACCGGCCACGCTGGACACATTGATCACCGCCCCCCGGCCGCGGCGCACCATGCCGGGCAACACCGCGTGGGTCAGCCGCAGCACGCTGGTCACGTTGACGTCCAGCTGGGCCTGCAAGTCCGCGACATCGGCGTCGACGAAGCCCGTGGCCAGCCCGACGCCGGCGTTGTTCACCAGCAGGTCCACCGGGTCCCGTAGCCGCTGCTCGACGCGCTCGCGCGCCACGGCGTCGGCCAGGTCGGCGGGCAGCACCTCGGCGTGCACCCCGTAGCGCTGCGCCACCTCGGCTGCCAGCTGCTGCAGGCGGGCCCGGTCGCGGGCAACGAGCACCAGGTCGTAACCCTCGGCGGCCAGCCTGCGCGCGAACGCCGCCCCCAGCCCAGCAGTGGGCCCGGTAATCAACGCAGTAGTCATCCCTCGCAGGCTAACCCCACCCGGACCGCGTTCTGGATGCAGACTGCTGCACTTCGAGGCCCGATCACCGCAGTCTGCATCCAGAACGCGGTCCGGGTGGTGGGGAGTAGGTGAGGTGGCGGAGTAAGCGCTCGGCGGGGCCGCGGTAGTGGCGGTGGGCCAGGGCTGCGGCCAGGAGCACGGTCAGGGTCCAGGTTGTCGTGGCCAGGGCGGCAGTGGCGGTGAAGCTGAACCGGTCACCGAGGCCACCGCCGTAGGCGGCCAGCACCGCGACGAACACCACGGACTGCAGCAGGTAGCAGGTCATCGAGCGCTGCCCGCAGGCCGCCAGCGCGCTGATCACCGGCCCGGGCCGGTTGCGGATCGCGACGAGGCCGGCGATCGCGGCGTAGCCCAGCCCGCCCGCATAGCCGGTGACGGCGTGCAGCACCCCGGCGAGTGCCGTTGCCGGCACCGACCGATCCGGCCACCAAGCGGCCGCCATCAGCGCCATCGGCAGGCCACCGGCGGTGGCCAGCCCGACACCGAGTACCGCGACACGCAGCAGCAGCGGCCGATGCGACTGTGGCTCGTCGAGTAGCCGTCGCCGCGCCACCCAGCCCCCGAGCAGCAGCGCAGGTATCAGGCTGAAACCGGCCATGGCCACGGTGAGCTGGGGCCATTCGATGACTCGCAACGCCATGGCGGCCAGCGGATCGGTCACCGACATCGACGGCAGGAACGACGTCGAGCCCTCGGGCACCGGCAGGGCCTGCAACGCCCCGAGGATCACGATCGGCACTGCCCACAGGGCTGCCATGATCAGTAGTTTCCGGTCGGTGGCCCGGATCAGCAGCCCGCCCAGCGCCACCGCGAGCAGGCCGTAGGCCCCGATGATGTCCCCGGCGAACAGCAGCAGCGCGTGCAGGAAGCCGAACAGGATCATCCACCTGCCGCGCCGGCGAACGAGGTCACGAACCGTCATCGCGTCGACGCCCGCCCCGGCTTGGCGCTGCCACAACTGGACGATGCCGTAGCCGAAGAGCAAGGCGAACATCGGGTAAGCCCGACCATCCACCAAGGTCATCTGCAGGAGCACGGTCACCCGGTCAGCGGTCGACTCCGGGATGGGGTAACCGCGCACGCCGATAGCGTGCCCGTACAGGTAAAGGTGCGCGTTCGCCAGCGCGATCAGCAGCAGCATCGCTCCCCGGGCCAGATCTGGCGCAAGCGAACGGGCCGACACCGCTGTCGCGTCGATCCTCACCCACCCAGGGTGCCCGCCTGACCATTGCGACGTGCCGTCGGGATGTCGATGAAACTCGGTGGGTCGGCATCGTCGTCGGCTTCGACTCGAGTACCCGGATCGGTGTCGTCGGCGTCGAGTAGCTCAGCGATCTCGTCGAGGGCACGCAGCAGCCGCTCCAGCCGGGCGGGGGTGGCGCTAGCCGGTGCCGCGGCCAGCACCCAGCTCTGCTCCAGCCACGCGACCGTGACGTCTTCGCCCACCGTGTCGCAGGCCAACGCCAGCTCGGGGGTGACCAGCAAGCGAGCCCGGGCCGGATCGTTGGTCAAGGCGATCCGCTCCCCCACGGGGTTGACCATGACCAGGCCGGAGTCCTGCGGCAGCGGCTGGTCGGCCAGCCACAGCTCGAACACCAGCTCACCGGCGTGGATCCGGCGCTGCACCGCGACCACCACCGCGCCGACCTCACCGCCGCACTCGTGGTCGAACACCCGCACCCACCGACGACCGAGTGGGGTGAACAGGCTGCCGAACACCAGGTTCCGGGCCGCCCCGGCACCATCCCGCGCGAGCACGCCCTGGTGCCACCGATCGGCCAGCTCCGGGTCGGACAGCACGAAGCGCCAGCTGCGCAGCGCCGCCCAGCGGCGCCGTTCCCGCTGGTGGGCGGTGCGGCGCCGGTGATCGATGAACAGCAACGCCAGACCCGCGCCGGCAGCCAGCCCGGCGATCACGAACCATACCCACGATGACACCGGATGAGCCTAGCCCTCAGGTCTGACTATTCGGCACCCACCGCGCTGAACAGCGGCTCGGTAGCCGGCTCCGCCGTTCCGCGGTGCACTGTCCGCGAAGGACCTACCAGCCAGTCACGCGCAGGGTGGGCGGTATGGCAGACCGGGAAAGTAGTAGTCCCACTCGGCGCGGGTGACGGCAGTGCGGGTGACGGCGCAGATGCGCGCAGCAATGCGATCCGGGTCGGTCTCCCACAGGCGGACAATCTTGTCATGACTGGCGGTGACCAGCGTGTGACGATCAGGACTGAACGCCACCGAGTAGACGTTGTCGGTATGGCCGACGAGGGGTGCGGCCAGGACGCTGGGACGAACCGGGTCGGTGACATCCCACAGCCCGACAGTCGTGTCGGAACTGGCGGTAGCCAGGAACCGCCCGTCACGACTGAACACCCTGGTAGAGCCCGGCTTGGTGCCGGCCTTCGCGTTTCCACGCCTCGGCGGCCTCCACGAGCCGCTGCTGGACAAGCAGCCCGGCCCGGTCGGTATCGATCCACTCACGCAGTCTCGGCCAAACGCGCAGGACAGCCTCATGGGCGATCTCGACGGTGGCGGCGTGCAGGGTGACCAGGCGAGCCCGCGCCAGCACGTTCAGCACCGCCTCGGCCACGGCCGGGTCCGCGGCCACGCCGATGAGCTGAACATGATCAAGCTTGCGGCGGGTGTCCGCGACACCTTCATCGAGCATGACCATACGCAGCAGCAGCCTACGAGCGGTGCGCTGCTCGTCCGGGTCCAGCTGCTGATATGCCTGCTCAGCCGTGATAGTGACCGCACCGCGGATGGCGGTCTGCCATCAGCGCGGGTCGAGGCCGCGCACAGCGCCTGGATGAACGCGCCCCTGCGCTGCTCGTCGGCACAGAGCGTGAAGGTCTCCTCGAACTGGTCGACCACCAGCACCACCCGAGCCACGTCGGGGGTGACTGCCGGCATGCTGCGCAGAATGTCGACCAACCGGGCGGGATCAGCAACCAATTCCTCGTCGACAGCGCCGGCGTCGATGCTTGCTGACTCCGCGACCCGAGTGGCCAGCTCCCGAACCGGGTCCGCGCCCGGGGTGAATAACAGACACGGCCAGTTCCGCGACCCCGGAAGCCGCCCCTCACCTAAAGCTGAGATCAGACCCGCGCGCAACAGTGCGGACTTACCCGCACCAGACGGACCGAAGACAACCAGCGGTCCGGTCCCTTCCAGCCGCTCGGTCAGCCGACTCAGCACCTCCGCAATCGCCCGTTTGCGCCCGAAGAACCACCTTGCCTGACCGGCACTGAAAGCGGCCAGACCCGGGTAGGGGCAGACATCCACATCGCCGTTGCGCTCCGGTGACGGTTCCGAGTTCACTACCGGCGGGCGGCGGGAATAGTCCTGATCGCCCAGGACATCCCGCGCCGCGATCCACCGCTCGACGTCATCGCTGCAGGCGACGACGAAGCGCCGCACGAAGTCCGGGGTAGGCAGCCGCTCGGTGTTCAGTGCCCGGTGGGCGGTGGACACCGGCATGTGGACACCGGCATGTGGACACCGTGCCGCGTGGCACCCGCGTCCAGCTGCTGCAGCGAGGTATACCCGGCCCACCGCATCAGTTCCTTCAGGCAGGCGCGGAACTCCGCCTGGTCCGACGTCGCACCCGGATCGGGTTGCCCACCTCGCCGTCCAACGTCGCCCATGTGCCCTCCCCTGCGGTGGGTTGCGAGCCATCACCGTAGGACAGAAGACCAGGTTGGCGGCGTTCGGTATACGGAAAATCGCCGAACGTAGCTGATGTTGCCGATGCTGGCCGTCGGCACGAGCCAGCCGAACCCGCGGCTGTCCGGTACTCAGCCCGCCCGCTCCCTGATCCAGACCGCGACGGCGTGGGCCACACCACTCACCAGTAAAGGAGATCATCATGAGACGACTCATCGCAGGTCTGCCGCTAGCCGCTGTCCTCGCGGGTGTCCTGACTGCTTTTGGTGCACCCCCCACCAGCTCAGCAGTGGTTCCAGCGGCGGCGAGATCCGCCGCCATAGCTGGAACAGTGTCAAACCAGACAAATATTACAATCAAGGTGACTACACACTGGTGCGACTCCAAGGAAGGACCCTGCAGCGCTGCGGAGACCAGGGATCTAAAACCAGGGAAGAGCACTAATGGCGAGGGAGACATCGACGGCTTCAGGAAGGGGTTCGGTGGGGTGGGCCGGCCGCTGGGGGCGGGCCCACCCCGCTTTCCACCCAAGCGGGCAGCCAGATATCGGTTCTCGGCGACGGCACCGACTACACGAGGTGGCTGTTCTGCGGTACGGACTGGTCACGGTCCCGAGGAGCTGGGGTGGTCTGTTGCGGATGTGCCACCGATGGCAACTTCTGGGTCGAAGTTGCCATCGGTGGCACATCCGTACACAGCGATAGTCCTTCGTCGGACATCACCGACAGTGACATCGGGTCCGTAGCATCACGGAACGTCGGTAATTGTGTCGGCAATGAGGTGTCAGTCCCCGGTGGGTCCACCACCACCTGCGTCATCGCCATACCAGGGTGATACCTGCACTATAGTGTTCGCTGCGCGTGAAAATAATTCACCACTGGTTAATCCGGCGATGCTGGTCGAACTTTGCGACGGGGTGATCTAGGATCGTGCGCCGGGAGGTACCAACCATGCCACATCGCGAACCGACGGTACGCAGCCGGGAACTGGGTGACGGGCTGCGCCAGGCCATGCAGCAAGCCGGGCTGACCGGCAAACAAGCAGCCCACATGCTCGACGTGGCGCCGAGCTACGTGTCCATGCTGCTGTCCGGCAAACGGGGAGCCAGCGAGCTGGACATCGCCACGTTCCTCGGCGTGTGCCGGGTCAAGGGCGCTGAGCGCGACCGGCTGCTCGCGCTGTGCCGGGAGCAGGACGTCCCGGGCTGGTTCCAGCAGCACGGTTCCCGGCTGCCCAAACAGCTCGCCACGCTGATCGAGCACGAGAACAAGGCGGTCACGATCAGCGACTTCCAGCCGATGGTGGTGCCCGGCTTGCTGCAGACCGCCGAGTACGCCCGCGCGCTGATCTGCGAGACGGTCAACGTCCCTACGAGCGAGGTCGACGACCGGGTGGCCGCCCGGCTGGCCCGGCAGAGCCTGTTCAGCCGGGAGCGCCCGGCGCGGTTCACCTACTACCTGCACGAGTACGCGCTACGGCTGCCAATCGGCGGGCCGGCGGTGATGGCCGCGCAGCTGGACCACCTGCTGCGGGTGTCGCGGCGCTCCTACCTGACCCTGCGGGTGGTGCCCGCCGCGTGCGGGGGCCACCCCGGGATCGCCGGGGCGTTCATGTTGATGGAGTTCGTCGAGTTCAGGCCGGTGGCCTACCTGGACAGCGAGACCGCCTGCCTGTTCCTGGAGAAATCGGAGGAAATCGCCGCCTACCGGCGCATCCTGGCGGCACTGGCGAAAATTGCACTGGGCGAGGGACAATCACGGGAGCTGATTGCCGTCCTGGCAACCGGGCTCACTGCGGATCGAGAGGGACCACCATGACCGCGCCTGAGCCGGACCGCGTCGTCTGGCACACCAGCAGCTACAGCACCGGCAACGGTGCCTGCGTCCAGGTCGGCTGGCGCACCAGCAGCTACAGCACGACCAACGGTGACTGCGTCCAGGTCGCCCCCGCCCCAGACCGGGTACTGATCCGTGACTCCAAAAACCCCGAAGGCCCCGCCCTCACCGTCCCCACTCCCGCCTGGCGCACCTTCCTCACCACCCTCTACCCCTGAACCGCGACAAGCATCCATATCGCGATCCAGGGTGCCCGCCGAACCGCGACAAGCATCCATGTCGCGATCCGGGGTGCCCGCCAGATCGCACACGCATCGCGTTCGGAGGCTTGATCTGCCACCAGGTGGAACCTTTTCGTGGTCTGGAAGGACGGCGGACCGCCAAGTGGAACCTTGTGGTGGTGCCGACATCAACTGCGGTCTGCCGGCACAGCAGCCGGGGGGCCGTAGGTGAGGCGGCGGAGGAGTCGCTCGGCGGGGCCTCGGTAACCGCGGCGGCCCATCGCGTCGGCCAGCAGCACGGTCGATCCCCAGGTGACCACGGCCAGGATCTCGACCTCGGTGAACCCGAGCCGGCTACCGAGACCTCCGCCGTAGGCGGCCAGCACCGCGACGAAGACGACGGACTGCAGTAGGTAGCAGGTCATCGACCGCTGCCCGCAGGCAGCCAGCGCGGTGACCACCCATCCAGGCCGACCCCTCGCCTGGACGCGGATCGTGATGAGCCCGGCGATCGCGGCATAGCCTATCCCGCCGGCATAGCCGGTCAGGGTGTGCGCCCAGTCCAGCAGGATGATCACCGTATCGGACGACGGTGTCCACCACGGGATCCTCTTCAGCCCCCAAGGAATACCCCCGACCACGGCCAGCACCACGCCGAGCACAGCGACCCGCAACAGCAACGGCCGATACCGCGCAGGCTCATCGAGCAGCTTCCGCCGAGCCGCCCACACCCCGACCATCAGGGCGGGGACCAGCACGAAGATCGAGTCGACGGTGCTCGACTGGGCCCATTCCAGCACCCTGATCCCCGCTGCTTGCAGCGGATCGCTGATGGAATTCGCCTTCGTCTCCGGGTGGGTCAACCGGCCATCGAGCAGCTGGGACAACGCTACCGGCACCGTCCACAGCGCCGCCGTCCACAGCGCCGCCATGATCAGTAGTGTTCGGTCCCGAGCGTGGACTATCACTCCGGCTAACAAGACCGCAAGCAGCCCGTACGCGCCGATGATGTCTCCGGAGAACAGCAACAGCGCATGCAGGAAACCGAACAGCACCAGCCACCAGCCCCGCCTGCGGACGAGCTTTCGGACGGTCACCGCATCGACCCCGTTGCTGATCTGCCGCCGCAGCAGCTGGACGATGCCGTAGCCGAACAGCAAGGCGAACATGGGATATACCCGATCGCGCACGAACGTCGCCTGCAGCAGCAGGACCGTCTGATCGAGCACCGGATAGTCGCGTATCCACACACCACGCCCGTAGCTGCCGTCCCCGTACAGGTAGGAGGTGACATTGGCGAGCGCGATGAGCAGCAGCATCATGCCCCGGGCCAGGTCCGGCGCAAGGGAGCGCGCCGACACCGCCGTGGCACCGACCGGAGATACCTCGGCCGCGTCGCCCTCCGGCATGATCGTCCTCCTCGAGTGCCGCATACGTACCAGGAGAAACGATCAACTGTGACCCAGCGTTACCCCATAGAGCCAGCCGGATCCGCAATGCGCCGGCGTCAGGAGCGGGTGACAGTGAGGGCTGCGGTGCTGGCAGTGGCGGTGTCGTCGAGGTCGACGCGGACGGTGTCGCCGTCGGTGATGTCGCCGGCCAGCAGCTCGCGGGCGAGCTGGTCACCGATGGACGACTGCACCAGCCGGCGCAATGGGCGCGCCCCGTAACGCGGGTCGAACCCGCCCAGCGCCAGCCACTCCTTGGCCGCGTCGGTGACCTCGAGCCGCAACCGCCGGGCGGCCAGCCGCCGGGCCAGCTGCTCGATCTGGATGTCCACGATGGACGTCAGCTCCTCCATGGACAGTGATCCGAAGACCACCAGGTCGTCGAGCCGGTTGAGGAACTCGGGCTTGAAGTGCCGGGCCACCACGCCCAGGACCGCGTCGGTGCGCTGCCGCTCGTCGAGGTGGGGATCGGCCAGCGCCGTGGTGCCCAGGTTGGCGGTGAGCACCAGGATGGTGTTGCGGAAGTCAACTGTGCGGCCCTGCCCGTCGGTCAGCCGCCCATCGTCGAGCACCTGCAGCAGCACGTCGAAGACGTCGGGGTGGGCCTTCTCCACCTCGTCGAGCAGCACCACGCTGTAGGGCCTGCGGCGGACCGCCTCGGTGAGCTGCCCGCCCTGGTCGTAGCCGACGTACCCGGGTGGGGCGCCGACCAGGCGGGCCACGGAATGTTTCTCGCTGTACTCGCTCATGTCGATGCGCACCATGGCGCGCTCGTCGTCGAACAGGAACTCCGCCAGCGCCTTGGCCAGCTCGGTCTTGCCGACACCGGTGGGGCCGAGGAACAGGAACGATCCGGTGGGGCGGTCCGGGTCGGCGACGCCGGCCCGGGCCCGGCGCACCGCATCCGACACTGCGCGGACCGCTTCGGGCTGGCCGACGACGCGACGGCTCAGCGCGTCCTCCATCCGCAGCAGCTTGGCGGTCTCACCCTCCAGCAGCCGGCCGGCCGGGATCCCGGTCCAGGCCGACACCACGTCGGCCACGTCGTCGGGGCCGACCTCTTCTTTGAGCATCACCCGCGGGTCACGGGCCGACGCGGCAGCCTCGGCGAGCTGACGCTCCAGTCCGGGGATCTTGCCGTAGCGCAGCTCGGCGGCCCGGCCCAGGTCACCGTCTCGCTCGGCGCGCTCGGACTCGCCTTTGAGCTGTTCCAGCTGCTCCTTGAGCTCCCGGGTCGCCTCGATGGCGGTCTTCTCGTTCTGCCAGCGGGTGGTCAGCTCGGCCAGCCGTTCCCGGCGGTCGGCCAGCTCGGCGCGCAGCACGGCGAGCCGCTGCACCGAGGCCGGGTCGGACTCCTTGGCCAGCGCCATCTCCTCGATCTCCAGCCGGCGCACCGCGCGCTCCACCTCGTCGATCTCCACCGGCCTGGAGTCGATCTCCATCCTGAGCCGCGAGGCCGCCTCGTCGACCAGGTCGATCGCCTTGTCCGGCAGGAACCGGGCGGTGATGTAGCGGTCGGACAGGGTCGCGGCGGCGACCAGCGCGGCATCGGTGATCCGCACGCCGTGGTGCACCTCGTAGCGCTCCTTGAGACCGCGCAGGATGCCGATGGTGTCCTCAGTGGACGGCTCACCGACGAGTACCTGCTGGAACCGGCGCTCCAGCGCGGCATCCTTCTCGATGTGCTTGCGGTATTCGTCCAATGTGGTGGCGCCGACCATCCTCAGTTCACCGCGGGCCAGCATCGGTTTGATCATGTTTCCGGCGTCCATCGCGGACTCTCCGGTGGCCCCGGCGCCGACGATGGTGTGCAGCTCGTCGATGAACGTGATGACCTGGCCGGCCGAGTCGGTGATCTCCTTGAGCACCGCCTTGAGCCGCTCCTCGAACTCGCCGCGGTACTTCGCGCCGGCCACCATCGAGCCGAGATCCAGCGCGACGACCCGCTTGTCCCGCAGCGACTCGGGCACGTCACCGGCGACGATGCGCTGAGCGAGGCCCTCCACGATGGCGGTCTTGCCGACGCCGGGCTCCCCGATCAGCACCGGGTTGTTCTTGGTGCGCCGGGACAGCACCTGCACCACCCGGCGGATCTCGGCGTCACGGCCGATCACCGGGTCCAGCTCGCCCTTACGCGCCCGGTCGGTGAGGTCCAGACCGTACTTGGCCAGCGCCTGGTAGGTGCCCTCCGGGTCGGGGCTGGACACCCGGGCCGAGCCCCGGACGGCCTGGAATGCCTCTTGCAGGGCATCCGGGGTGGCGCCGTGCCGGCGCAGCAACTGCCCGACCGGGCCGTTCTCGGCGGCCAGCCCCACCAGCAGGTGCTCGGTGGAGACGTAGGAGTCGCCCAGGTCGGTCGCCAGGTTCTGGGCGTGGCCCAGCGCCTTGGCCGCCGATCGGTCCAGCTGTGGCGCGGCCACCGTGGAGCCGGTCGCCGACGGCAGCCGCTTGGTGATGCCGTCCAGCTCCTGGCGTATCGCGGCGGCGTCGGAGCCCACCGCCGCAAGCAGCGGCGCCGCGAGGCCGTCGGCCTGGGCCAGCAAGGCCCCCAGCAGGTGCACCGTGGTCACATCGGGGTTGCCGGCCGTCGCGGCGGCCTGCGCGGCCGAGGAGATCGCAGCCTGCGCCTTGGTGGTGGGGTTGAAGGAATCCATCCTCGAAGCGTCCTCCGGATCGGCGTCTCTGCTCGTCTGCCCCGTCTAACGCGCGAAAAGTTGAGCGTGTTCCGCTCAATCCTAGAAGCACCCGCCCAGCACGGTATCGCGATGCCAGCAGATCCAGCGGCGGACCTGGCAGCCCGAGGATCGACCCCGATCCGCTACGCGTTCGACGGTGGCCTATAGGCCCGCATCCATCACTTAGCGCACACAAGATGTCTCACGCAGACCTGTAATGCACCCAAAGGGGCGTAGTAGATGTTCAGTCTCGCAACCTAGCGTAGTTTTACGCGCAAGATGGCTGTTGCCGACTTGGACGCGGTCCGCAGGCGCGATGAGGTAGGTGACACAGTGGCAGCCACAAAACCGTCTCACGTGCGGCTTGGACCACCTAGTCAACGTGCCGGTGCGCCAGAAACAAAACCTCGGGGTGAACGACGTCGGCCGGACCGCCCTGCACGGGTATCTGAAGTCGGGTGCGGCAGTCGCGTTTCTGGGCGCGGGTGCCTCGGTGCCGCTGTATCCGACGTGGTCCGAATTGATCATGGAGTTGGTGGGCGCGGCGGCACACCGGCTGAGCCCGGAACAGGCTAGAACGTGCCAGGCACTCGCCCGACGGAATCTGGAGAAGACCGGGGAGATCCTGCGTCGGCAGCTGGGTGTTGCGGAGTTTCGGAAGGCGCTGGGGGAGACTTTTCGGCTGCGCTGGGATCCGGGTGTCGAACCGGACGTGGACACCCGTGCACGACGAACACGGCGGCGCGCAGCATGCCCTCCTACAGCCAGCGGACGTGAATGTTTACAGAGGTCCCCCCACGACGGCACCGGACCTATCCCCGAGCGGTCAAAAGATACCGAGCACACAGCCACCGCATCAAACGAGCCACCGACCACGGCCAACTCCACACCGCGCCACCCAAGATCTACATCTTCAAGATCCCCAACCCAACTTAGCGGCGTTGGCTAGACCCGCACGTCATCGGGACCTGCGCGCGCGTCTCGCCGCCTGCCTCGCCGAACTCGCCGTATCCTGCGTCCGCCCTGTCCACGAGCTCTTTCCGGCGGACCGGGTTGACCTTCTCTTTTTTGAGGATCTTTTCGTCCTCCTCGGTCAACTGCCCCATCCTGTCGATGGGCACCGCTAACTCCAGCTCCAAGCCGATCTTGCGCTGGACGCTCGTGGGGGATGGCCTCATGACTCCGTTGGCACCGAGAAGTGCGGCAACCGCACGATTGCCGGCCTGCGCTTGAAGTGCTTGGACCTGCGGTACCCCGAGGCGGAGAAAGTCACCAGACCAACCTAGGACACGCTGACTAGGCTCGTTGACCGAGGGGGGAGGCCGGCGATCGACCGGAGCCGCTTTGAGTCGACTAGCTTGGGAATCCGGCTCCTCGTTTCGCCGGAAGCGTGGGCTCATGAGCCGGCCGTACACATCCGAACTACCGGCCGTAAACAGCCGTACGGCGAATATGCGCCTCCTGACGGGTCGCGATACCTGCCCGGGCGCTGGTCGCGAACCACGGTGTCATGGTCACTGTGGGATAATGCCCAGTTCGCGGGCCAGCGTTGTCTTCGGGACACCCTCGCTCGCTCGTTGGCGCAGCCGCGCCGCTTGTTCCTCGCTGAGAGATCGTCTGCGGCCTCGGTAGACCCCGCGTTTTTTGGCGAGGGCGATGCCTTCGCGTTGCCGCTCGCGGATCAAGGCCCGTTCGAACTTGGCGAACGCGCCCATAACGGACAGCAGCAAGTTGGCCATGGCGGTGTCCTCGCCAGTAAAAGCGAGCTGTTCCTTGACGAATTGGATGCGGACGCCTTTGGTGATCAGCTCGCGCACGATGCGGCGGAGGTCATCAAGGTTGCGGGCGAGGCGGTCTATGGAGTGCACGATCACGGTGTCACCGTCACGAACAAAACTAAGCCTGACGGCAAGCTGGGGGGCAGTGGACATCCTTGCCTGACGCCCGCCCAGTGAACGCGCGGTCCACAGCGATACCCTCGAGTTGCCGGTCGGCGTTCTGGTCCAGACCGCTGACTCGGATGTAGGCCACCTTCTGCCCAGTGATCGCGTGCCTCCCCCAACCAGACGTCATGCGCCTGCGCGGCAGAACCTGCGGTGGGGTGTTCGGCGGCCTCTCCGCGTAGCACGGTCCGTTCTTCAGTGGCTTCCCCCGTCGTGACGTCGAACCAGCGCGACTGGAGGCGAGACCACCCAGGTTTGTGGGGTTTGTTTGAGGTCCATCCCGTTCCCCTCGTTTTTCCCCTGTCGTTGGGGGCGCACTTGTCCCCGACCGCCGCCGCCGTCAGGTCAAGCCGCGCGGTTGACCGGAAAAGTTTTCTGCGGATTCGCAAGTGGGGTCCCAGCGGATTCGTACGTTCAGAAAAGTTCTCCGGCCGCGGCTGGACCCTGACGGAAGTGGCGGTCACAGTGCGAAGCCCCCCACGACCTCGGGCAAAAAACGCGCTCACAGGGCGCCACAGCCCGCGGGCCGTCCTGCGGCCGGAGGTCCGATTCCCGGCCGCGGCAGCGGGCGGGCGGGTGTTCTCGCACATGGTCACCTGTCTGCGATGGCGTGGTTCGATCCTGTGTGGGCACTGTTCTTGCCCACCCTCGCACTGCCAGAGGTTCGCGCGGTACGTCCCCGGCGCCGGGCCGCGGCTCGCCGAGGTCGCGGGTCATCCATCGGTGGCGCTCGGCGAACGTGATCACGCCGACGCCGATCCCCATAGTCACGATCGTCACCTGGCCGAGCTAGTGGCCTCGCAGGACAGCGACGATCTGGTCGATGACCCGGTCGCGCTGTGTGTCGGTGAGGCGGCCGAAGTGCTCGCCGAGCATGTCGACGGGCAGCCACACCACGCGGTCGGCGAGCACGACGCCGTAGTCGGTTTCGGTGGCGTAGGCGGTGGCTCGGTAGCGGGTTCCGGTCTCGATCTCGGCGACCAGCACGGTGAACCCGCCAGCGGTGTTATAGATGTCCGCCGAGACCACTGTGTACAGCTCTCGCTCTCCGGTGAGCGGGGACGGAGTGGAGATGAGGACGTCACCCTGGCTCGGCGTGGAGTGGTCTGGGGTCGTCACCGCCCAGTCTTCCACGCGGCCAGCGCGCGACCGCGTGACCGCGCACGCGCGCGCAACCGGTCCCCATCGTCGGCCTCGGTCAGCATGGCCACGTGCTCGGCCAGCTCACGGCGGGTCAGCTCCGCCCTGAGTGCGGCATCGATCAGACCTGACAGGGTGGTCCCGGCGCCGCGGGCATGTTCGAGCGCTCGGGCGTGAGTCGCGTCGGGAAGTGAGATGCCCACCTTCACGGTCATGTCCGCAGTCTGACCGACGGTCAGACTCGTGTCCAGCTCGCGGTGCTTTCCGGGTGCGAGGTCACCAGTGTGGATCCCGTGCCCGCCGCTGACCCGCCCTCGCTGCCGGCGGCGCCGTCACGTGGCCACCACTGTTGGTCTAGCTCGCGCGGTGGAATGTGCGACGCTGTGTGCGCGAGGGATCACGCTGTGTGCGCAACGGTGGGGGAAGGAGCGGGGGTGCGGAGTGATGGGCCTCGCGTTTTCCGGACAGCTGCCTTGATGTTTATTTCATGCTGTTTGCTGCCGGTTCAGGTACTCGTCGTAGACCTCACGTGGAGTCTTGTAGTCTAGTCCCGAGTGGAGACGTTGAGTATTTTATCGGACTTCGATTTACTGTGCAATATCCCGTCGGGCATGTTCGCGGGTTGGGTAGACGGTGCGGTTGACGAGCTCGTTTTTCAGTAAACATTCAGCCCTGAGCTGGCGGATGGCAGGGGTGATCACTGGTGGGCCGGGTGGCTTCCGGTGATGTGTTGGACTGGTCAGGGCATCACGTGATGGCCGGCGAGATCCGCTCCGTGATGCGGGCCGCGCTGCCGACTCACGCCCGGGAGCCGACGTACGCAGCGCAGCGGAGCTGCTGGCGCTGGCCGTCAGCTACCGGCACTTCACCGCCCGGCACAGCGACGCCGGGACCGAGCTGCAGCCGCCGACAGCGATGCTCGACTTCCTCGCCGAGGCGCTGCTGCGCAGCGCGGGCCAGGCTGGCTGACGATCCGGTACCAGCGTGTCCGCGCCGTACCGACGGGCGGGATCCAGACCGTGTCATACTGCTGGCCTGCCAGCCCGCAGTCACACGATCACTCAAAGGAGCGTATGGCCGGGCCGGCTGAGCCGTTATGGTTCGGTGAGTATCCGGACCCTCGGCGAGTCTCGTGCAACCCGCGGCGGGTCCACCTGCCGGCCATCCACCTGGAGAAGACGCTCCCGGACCATGACAGCCGACGCCCTACCGGGCCCAGTCCCCGCACCTGACCGTAAGCCCGCCGGCGCAGGCGCCGTCATGGTTCGGCTGATCCGCGAGAGCTACGCGGCTATCCAACCGCAGGCCCAGGACGTCGCCCGGGTCTTCTACGCAACGCTGTTCGCGATCGCTCCGGCCACTCGTGAGCTGTTCGCCGCCAACATGGAGACGCAGTACGTCCGGCTGCTGCGGGCGATGACCCACATCGTGCAGAAGGCCGATCAGCCCGACGACCTGTTGCCGTTCCTGCGTCAGCTGGGCCGTGACCACCGCAAGTTCGGGGTGTTGCCGCAGCACTACGACGCGATGGGCACCGCGCTGATCATCGCACTGCGCCAGCACGCGGGTCCGAGCTGGACGACCCAGGTGGAGCAGGCGTGGCTCGACGCCTACGGCCTGATCGCCAAGACAATGCAGGAGGCGGCCGGCGAGCACCGTGCGCCCGCCTGGTGGAACGCGCAGGTCATCGAGCACCAGCGGTTGACCTGGGATCTGGCCGTGGTCCGCGTCAAGCCCGATCAGCCGGTGCCCTACCGGCCCGGGCAGTACGTCAGCGTGGAGGTACCCCAGCGACCGCGGTTGTGGCGGTTGCTGTCTCCCGCGAACGCGCCACGGCTGGACGGGGCGATCGAGTTCCACATCCGCGCGGTGGCGGGCGGGTGGGTCAGCCGGTCGATCGTCGGTCATACCCAGGTCGGCGACGTCTGGCGGATCGCCTCCCCGATGGGGCGCATGACGGTGGACCGGCGCTGCGGCCGCGACGTCGTGATGGTGGCCGGTGGGACCGGAACGGCTCCCATGCGCGCCATGCTCGAGGATCTGGCCAGGTGGGGCAGCAACCCGGCGGTGACGATGTTCGCGGGCGGCCGTACCCGCGCCGAGCTGCACGACCTCGACACACTGACCGCCATGGCCACCACGAATCCCTGGCTGACGGTGATCCCGGTACTCGAGTCGCACGCGCGGATGGCCGGCGTGGAGCACGGCACACTCGCCGATGTGGTGACCCGCTTCGGCACCTGGGCGGATCGGGACGTTCTGGTCTGCGGCTCCCCGGCGATGATCAGAGCCACCGTCTCCCGGATGCTCGTCGCCGGCACCCCCCTGGACCGGATCACCTACGACCCGTTCACCGTCGACCAGTAGGCCGCTCTTCAAGAACAGCCAACCCCGTTTTTGATCATCTTAAACTGCTGCCAACCGTATGTCTGCCAGCTCATCCGACGGTCGGGGCGCGCGCAGCCATCCGGCCGGTTCCGGTAACACGACGGTGATCAGTTTCGATTTACACTGTAAGTATTACACTGTAAGTATTAGTGACTCCACCGGCGAGTGCGTCTATTACTCATAGGAGTTGAGATGTCACGCGAGTCGCGGACCGGGTCGGAGTCTAGACATGCGAAGCTCCCTGTCGCCGAACCGTCACTCAGGGTACGATCCGATCTCTCATTTCTCCATGCGGTCATCCTCGCCGGCACGCTTGCTGTCGTCGGGCTCGCCGCGCTGATATCCCACAACTCTCTGCTGTTGCCGTTCGAGCGGCTAGTGGTACTGGAAGGCAAGATGGGCTCCAAAGCGGCCTTCTTCCAAGACGATCAGGTCAAAGAGATATTGCTGCGCAAACACATACGGGTGCACGTCACCACCATGGGCTCGCGTGAAGCAGTCACCACCGATCTCAATTCCACCGACTTCGTGTTACCATCGGGACAACCCACCGCACTGTTGCTCAACCAGCGACTGGCGAACAAGGCCGAGGTGGAGCGGGACAAGGGACTGCGAGTGGAGGGGCGACACCAGCTGTTCGTGAGTCCGATCCGTGCTGGCCACTTTCCGGGACTACGCCGAGGCGCTGCACAGCGCCGAAGTGGCCACACCGCAGCGCAGCCAAGGCGTCGGCCAGTCCTATTACTACAAGCTCGACGTCAAACGATTCGTCGAGCTGACCCGGGAGGAGAGAACGTGGGATGAGCTGGGTGTGCCGAGCAGCAGGAACCAGGTACTCGCCCGGACCCCGGACGTGTGCCTCACCAATAGCGCCGCCACCTACCTCGGGCTGGTCGCTTACGTCACCCTCGGCCACGTGCCCATGACCGACGAGGAGATGGATCTCATCGAAGACATCAAACCACTGTTGCGCAAACAGGGACTACCCGTCTCAAAACCGGAGAGCTACTTCACCCCCGCGGGCCGAAGAAACACACCGATCATCGTCATGTGCGAGCACCAGTACCTGAAACACCAACTTCGGTTCACCGAGAAACACGGAATTCTTGATCATGAGCGGGTGCTGCTCTACCCTGAGCCGGGGTTCGATACCGAGTCGCAGTTCATCGCACTGACTCCTCGTGGTGAGGAACTCGACGGCCTGCTCGACAGCGACCCCGATCTGCGCAGGCGCGCGATAGAGATCGGTTTCCGGCTCTATGCCCCTTCCGGCGTGAACATCAGTGAACCGATGTTACGCGTTCTGGATGAGCATGGGGTGCCGGCGCCGGGCGTCACCAATGACACCATCGCATTCCTGCCGGATGCGACCCGGCTGGAAAGAATGATCCGGATGGTGGGCGACTGCCCGGCTGTCTCATGACGCGCGGCCTGGTCGTGCTGTGCGTGATTCTGGCCGTGCTCACTGCATGCACGACCACCTCCCGCCAGCCGGTGACCTTACAAGTCCTGGCCAGCTCGGAGCTGGCCGACATGGCACCGCTGCTGGCCGAGCTGCGCGCGCAGACCGGCATCGAGCTGGACATGGACTTCCAGGGCACCGTCGACGCGTCCAGCGCAGTGACCCAGGGCGTCGACCGGTACGACCTGGCCTGGCTGTCATCAGACCACTACCTCCAACTCGACCTCCGCCGATCCGGCTACCCCGGGCCGAGACCGCTCAGCACCACCACCATGCTGTCGCCGGTGGTCGTCGGGGTGACCAGGGCGACCGCTCAGCGGCTGCACAGCGGCGGACGGCCCGTGTCCTGGGCCGACCTCGCGGATCGCGCGGCCTCCGGCGAGCTGCGGTTCGCCATGGGTGATCCACATCATGCCAGTGAAGGGCTCGCCGCACTCGTCGGAGTGGCCACTGCCGCAGCAGGCACTGGTCAGGCACTGCGGCCCGCGGATGTCATCTGCAACCGGGTGCGCGGCTTTCTGACCGGCCATAAGCTCGCCACAGCCAAGCTGGTCGACAACTTCGTCGCACACCGCGCGGAGCTGGACGCGTTGGTGACCCACGAGTCGGTCCTGCTGTCTCTCAACGGCAGCGGCCGGCTGCCCGAGCCGCTGGAGATCATTTACCCGGCGGACGGCATCGTCCAGTCCGACTACCCGCTGCTGCTGCTCGACCCAACGAAACGCGCCGCCTACGACCGGGTGGTCGGGTGGCTGCGCAGCCCACCCGTCCAACAGGAGATCATGGAGCGCACCGCACGCCAGCCGATCGACCCGGAGGTACCGCGCAGCGCGAGGCTGCCGGTAGCGACGGGCAACGCGCTGTATTTCCCGGACCAGCCCGAGGTCATCGACCGGTTACTTGCGGACTACGACGCGGCTGCCACCCAGCCACCCAGCCACGTGATCTACCTGCTGGACTTCTCCGGTTCGATGCGCGGGCCACGGATGGCCGCCCTGCGTCAGGCGTTCACCGAGCTGACCGGCGCGGGCGAGCCCACGTTCGTCCGGTTCCATCAGGGGGAGCAGTTGACGGTGATCCGCTTCGGCGGACAGATCCTGGACGAGCGCAGGTTCACTGTGGACGATCCTACGGATCTGGTCGCGCTGCGTGACCTCGTGGGGACCGAGCCCTACGACGGGAACACCGCCCTATGGTCCACAGTAGGCCACGCATACGACCTGGCAGCGACGATCACAGCCGGCGACGGCGTGTCGGTCGTGCTGATCACCGACGGGATCAGCAACACCGGGCTCACCGCGGACGACTTCCTCAGCCGTCATCGAGATCACCAGCCGGCTGTGCCGCTGTTCACCATCCGCATCGGCGAGGCCGACCTCGCCGAGCTGACCCGTGTTGCGACTGCCACCGGTGGTCGCGCGGTCGACGCAGGCCGCGGCTCGCTGCCTGCCGCTATGAAGGAGATTCGTGGCTGTCTTTGACCGGTTGTGGTGGGATGTCTGGTGGCCCTGGATGCTGGTCTGGGCCGGGACGGTCGCGGCGATAGTGGCCACCGTCGTGATCACGATATTGCGCCGGCGGAGTAAACGCGAAAACACCGGGCCGCACAAGCCAGGAGTACCTGTTTACTACCTCAACGAAGAGTCGATCAAAGATCTCCACGACCTGCAAGGCGGCAAGTACCAGCAGGAGATCGAACATAAGATCATTAGCAGCTTGGGGGCAGGCGTACTCGCCGATCTGGGCCTAGGGCAGGCACGTGGAAACTGGGGCAAGACCACCGAGATAGTCAAGCGCTGGGTCCAGGACGACAGACCGATCACAGTCATCGGCAGCATCATCGACGTGCTGGAAAAGGCCGACGATATCGTCTACGTCGATCTGCGCAAGGGTGCGGTCACCGCAAACACCGCGTTGAAGAAAATGTTGAACAATGCAGGCGTCAGGCGGCGCAACGCGGTACTGCTGAGCAATGCGGACGACAAGAGGATGTTCGTGTGGGTGTACGGCAAGTTCTGCGTACAGCAGCGGACCACCGCGAGCGTCACTTTTCAGGCCCCCTACGGCGCCGCCGCCGCTGTGCACGTCTCGTGCGACCTCGGCGGGCTGCAACCTGAGGCGTTCAAGATCTCCGAGGAATCCTTCTCCGCCTGCTGCCTCGGCCACGTGGAGAGCTGGGACGATAGCCGTCTGGTGCTCAAGCCGATGGCTGTGTTCACATGATCCGTCGAGCCGATCAGCGAGCGGCACCTCTGCTGCCACGGGTTGGTAGCTGTTGACAGCACTCCCGACCGGGGTTGGTGGTACTTGAAGAGCTACCTACTGGGGTGCCAGATGACCAGGGCGGTTTGGGTGGGGGGGTGCACAGGTACCAGGTCGCGGCGGTAGGAGGCGTGCACGGCTGCGGCGGCCTGCTCGGCGATGGTTTGTGCTCGGTCCAGCTCAGCGTGTGCCTCGTCCAGTTCAGCACCGAGCTCGGCCAGCCGGGAATGCAGCGCATCCACCTGGTTCTCCAAGTCGATGATCCGCTTGATCCCGGCCAGGTTGACCCCATGGTCCTGGGACAGCCGCTGCACCTCCTGCAGCAGTGCGATGTCCCGGGCCGAGTAGCGGCGGCCACCCCCGGGGCTACGGCCGGGGCACACCAGCCCCATCCGGTCGTAGCCGCGCAGCGTCTGCGCGTGCATCCCGGCCAGCTGGGCCGCCACGGAGATCACAAAGATCGGGGTGTCCTGGTCCGCACCCGTCGGGACGATCATCACCCAGCCCCCTGACTCTGCGCGCGGGCGAACAGCTCGGCCCGCGGATCCCGCCCCGCCGTGGCCTGCGCATACGCCTGCAGAGCATCCTTAGCCGCCCGGTCCAGTTTAGCCGGGACCTCGACCTGCAGCGTGACCAATAAATCCCCGGACTTCCCGTGCCGCCCGGTGATGCCCTTGCCGCGCACCCGCAGCGTGCGACTGTTCGCGGTGCCGGCCGGGATCTTCAGCGACACCGCGGCGTCCAGCGTCGGCACGGTCAGCGTGGCACCCATGACCAGCTCGGGGAAGGTCACCGGCACGGTCAGCGTGAGGTCGTCACCGGAGCGCCCGAACAACGGATGCGGGGTGACGTGCACCAGCACGTAGAGGTCGCCGGAGATGGCCCCGTTCATCCCCGGCTCGCCCTGCCCAGCCAGCCTGATCCGCTGACCGTCCGCGACCCCGGCCGGAATCCGCACGGTCAGCGTGCGGTGGCGGTTCGACACCCCCCGCCCGCCACACTCACCACACGGGTCGTCGATGATCCGGCCCACCCCGCGGCAGTCCCGGCACGGCTCGGAGAAGGCGAACGCTCCCTGGCTGCGGGTCACCAACCCGGTGCCGTTGCAGGCCGAGCAGGTCCGGGGAACCGTGCCGGCACGGGCCCCGGAACCACCGCAGCTGCCGCAGCCGGCCGGGCTGGACAGCCGCAGCGGCACGGTAGCGCCGCCGACCGCCTCGGTGAAGTCGATCCGGATCTCGGTCTCGACGTCGGTGCCGCGCCGCGGGCGGGCGGCCCCGGCGCCGCGGTTGGCGAACAACCCGCCGAGCAGATCATTGAGATTGCCATCAGCGGGACGGCCGCCGGCGGCGCTGCCGAACAGATCACCGAGGTCGAACCCACCCCCCGGGCCACCGAACCCACCGCCGGGTCGAAAACCCCCGCTGAACAGGCTGCGCGCCTCGTCGTACTGCTTGCGCTTGTCCGGATCCGACAGCACACCGTAGGCCTCGGAGACCGACTTGAAGCGCGCCTCGGCCGCGGCGTCACCAGGATTGGCGTCCGGATGCAGCTGGCGGGCCAGCTTGCGGTACGCCCGTTTGATCTCGTCGGCGGACGCCGTGGCGGAGACACCCAACTCTGCGTAGAAGTCCTTCTCTATCCACTCCCGGGCGCTCACATCAGCTCTCCTGCAACGGCTCAGCGTCGACGGATTGCGCGGTGTCCTGCTCAGCCATCAACGCGTCCACCGCCACGGCAGGCGGCTCGGCATCGGTCACCGCTACCATCGCCGGACGCAGCACCCGCTCGCCGATGCGGTAGCCCCGGCGCAGCACCGTGGTGACGGTCGGCCCGTGGACGTCGGGGGAGGTGGCGTGCTGCACGGCCTCGTGCACGTCCGGGTCGAAGCCGTCGCCGATGGCCCCGAAGGGCTCCAGGCCGTGCGCGGCCAGCCCGGCCACCAGCTTGTCCGCGACGGCCTTGAACGGCCCGGACAGGTCACCGTGCTGCTGCGCCCGCTCGATGTCGTCGAGCGCGGTGAGCAGCTCACCAGCGACCTGCGCCTTGGCCGAGGCGATCACGAGCTGGCGGTCGCGCTCCACCCGGCGGCGGTAGTTGCTGTACTCGGCCGAGACGCGCTGCAGGTCGGCGGTCCGCTCGTCCACCTGGGCCTGCAACGCATCGAGCTGTTCGGTGGCCGCCGGCACCTCAGCAGGTGTACCAACGGCCGGCGCACCAGGGACACTCTCGTCGACCCCGACGCTCCCACCGGCAGGTTGCTCGCCCGCCGGTGGGAGCCGAACCTCACCCGTCACCGGATCGATCCTCCGCTTGTCTCGAATGACGACTCGGGGCTGCTCCTCGGCAGCGGTGCCGTCGCGCCGCCTCACTTCTTGCCGCCGCCCGGCTCGTCGTCGACGATCTCGGCATCGACGACGTCGTCAGCGCCCGAAGACGCCGGCCCGCCGGGCGTCGCTCCGCTCGCTGCGGCCTGATCCTGGTACAGCGCCTGGCCCAGCGCCTGCGACTCGGTGGCGAGCTTGTCCATCACGGCCCGGATCGCCGCGGTGTCGGTGCCCTTGAGCGCTTCTTGGGCCTCGCCCAGCACGGCGTTCACCTTGTCCTTGACGTCGGCAGGCAGCTTGTCGTCGTTGTCCTTCATGAACTTCTCGGTCTGGTAGACCAGGGACTCGGCCTGGTTGCGGGTCTCGGCCTCCTCCCGGCGCAGCCGGTCCTCCTCGGCGTGCTCCTCGGCGTCGCGCATCATCCGGTCGATGTCGTCCTTGGGCAGCGCCGACCCACCCGTGATGGTCATCGCCTGGCTCTTGCCGGTGCCCTTGTCCAGGGCCGAGACGTTGACGATGCCATTGGCGTCGATGTCGAAGGTGACCTCGATCTGCGGCAAGCCGCGCGGCGCCGGCGGCAGCCCGGTCAACTCGAACATGCCGAGCTTCTTGTTGTAGGCCGCGATCTCCCGCTCGCCCTGGAACACCTGGATCTGCACCGACGGCTGGTTGTCGTCGGCGGTGGTGAAGATCTCCGAGCGCTTGGTCGGGATGGTCGTGTTGCGCTCGATGAGCTTGGTCATCACGCCGCCCTTGGTCTCGATGCCCAGCGACAGCGGGGTGACATCGAGCAGCAGGACGTCCTTGACCTCACCCTTGAGCACCCCGGCCTGCAGCGCGGCTCCCACTGCGACCACCTCGTCGGGGTTGACGCCCTTGTTCGGCTCCCGGCCGCCGGTCAGCTCCTTGACCAGGTCGTGCACGGCCGGCATCCGGGTGGAGCCACCGACGAGCACGACATGGTCCATCTGGCCCACGGAGATGCCCGCATCCTTGATCACATTGCGGAACGGCGCGCGGCAGCGGTCCAGCAGGTCGGCGGTGATCCGCTGGAACTCCGCGCGCGACAACGTCTCGTCGAGGAACAGCGGGTTCTTGTCGGCGTCGACGGTGATGTAGGGCAGGTTGATCGTCGCGGTGGACTGGCTGGACAACTCGATCTTGGCCTTCTCGGCGGCCTCGCGCAGCCGCTGCATGGCCATCTTGTCTTTCTTCAGGTCGATGCCCTGAGAGGCGCGGAACTTCTCCACCAGCCAGCCGATGACCCGCTCGTCCCAGTCGTCACCGCCGAGGTGGTTGTCCCCCGAGGTGGCCCGGACCTCGACCACGCCCTCGCCGATCTCCAGCAGCGACACGTCGAAGGTGCCACCGCCGAGGTCGAACACCAGGATGGTCTGCTCCTTCTGGCCCTTGTCCAGGCCGTAGGCCAGGGCGGCCGCGGTGGGCTCGTTGACGATCCGCAACACGTTCAGCCCGGCGATCTGGCCGGCCTCCTTGGTGGCCTGGCGCTGGGCGTCCTCGAAGTAGGCCGGCACGGTGATCACCGCGTCGGTCACGTCTTCCCCGAGGTAAGCCTCGGCGTCACGCTTGAGCTTCATCAACACCCGGGCGCTGATCTCCTGCGCGGTGTACTTCTTGCCGTCGATCGTGGTCGACCAGTCGGTCCCCATGTGCCGCTTGACCGACCGGATGGTGCGGTCCACGTTGGTGACCGCCTGGTTCTTGGCGGACTGACCGGTGAGCACCTCGCCGTTCTTGGCGAAGGCGACCACCGAGGGAGTGGTGCGCGCACCCTCGGAGTTCGCCACCACCGCGGGCTCGCCGCCCTCCAGGACGGCCACGACGGAGTTGGTGGTCCCTAGGTCGATGCCGACCGCACGAGCCATGTGAGTAACCCTTTCCAAACTTGACTGGTACCGACTCAACCTCAGCCGCGACTATACCGAGTCGAGGACCCACGAGTTGAGTAGGACCCGCTCAACCTTCCTGACATCCACAACGGGGGGACGGCCTCCGGTGTTCCCGGCTGGCATCGTGTACCTAGGACGGTGTCTTGACCTACGCTCGGCTCATGGCGTTGTCAATACCCGAGCGTGAGCAGTTCCTCGCCGAACCGCACATCGCGGCCCTGGGCGTCTCGGCCGGTCAGAGCCGTGGGCCGTTGATCTTGCCGATCTGGTATCAGTACACGCCTGGCGGCGAGGCATGGGTGCTGACCTCGGTCGGATCCAGGAAGGCTCAACTCATCGAGGCCGCCGGACGCTTCAGCTTGATGGTCGAGCGACTCGAGCCGACCATCCGGTACGTCTCCGTGGAGGGCCCGGTCACCCGAACGGTTGCCGGGACCGACGAACTGTTGTGGGAGATCACTCGGCGCTACCTACCGCCGGAGAAGGTGGCGTCCTACATCGAGTTCGCCAAAGTCGAGCACGGCGAACAAGTGGCCATCTACCTGCAGCCACAGCGGTGGCTCTCGGCGGATCTAGGTGCGATCTGACCACCACAAATCCCATCCAGCTGCCTGGTCGTACCGAGGGACGAGTGCTCGTGGCGCTGGGGCTGGCCGGGCTCGTCTGGTCGGGTATCGCTGCGGTCAGCCACCTCACCTGGCTGATGGAAGTCGGGTGGGTGCTCATCGGGCTGCCGCTGGTGCTGTGGGGGTGGCGCCGGCTCCCGCTCACCCGGCTGCTCTGCTGGCTGCTGGTGCTGCATGCATTCGTGCTGCTCTACGGCGGGCACTACACCTACGCCGAGACGCCGCTGGGCGACTGGTTGCGAGACGCCTTCGACCTGTCCCGCAACCACTACGATCGGCTCGGCCATTTCGTGCAAGGCTTCGTCCCCGCGATCCTCGTCCGCGAGATCCTGCTGCGCCGGACCCCGCTGCGGCCGGGTGGATGGCTGTTCGTCCTGGTGAGCAGTGTCTGCCTGGCGTTTAGCGCCTGCTTCGAGTTCATCGAGTGGTGGTCGGCGTTAGCGCTGGGCTCAGCGGCCGACGCGTTCCTGGCCACCCAGGGCGACGTCTGGGACACCCAGTGGGACATGTTCCTCTGCCTGATCGGCGCGATCTTGGCGCAGCTGCTGCTGTCCCGGACGCACGACCACCAACTCGCCCTCATCCACAGGCCACCCCACGAGGGTGGAACCACCGTGAACGACCAACGGCGCCGCGAGTGCAAACGTGCGTCAGACAACGGCTGACCGGCTGGACGGTCTCGGGGCCAGCTGGTCCGTGGCACGGGCTGGGTGGCTGGTCCGGACGCAGCGGCGGCGCCGCGCGCAGTACCGAGGGGCTACCTGTACGGGTAGCCCCTCGGCTTCCTACTTCGGCGCTAGCCGGTGAGCATCACGCCCGCTGAAGCTGCCGGACGTTCATGCGGAGCTGCCCCACATCAGTCTGTGCCTGCTGGGCGTGGTTGTGCGCCTGCTGGGCCTGGTCCTCGGCCTGCTGGGCCTGCTGGTTGGCCTGGTCGGCCCGCTCCAGCGCACTCTGCGCGCGCTGGTTGGCCTGCTGGGCGTCGTTCTGCGCCTGTTGCACCTGGTTCTGGACCTGCTGTACCTGACCCTGGGCCTGCTGAGCACGCTGGTTGGCCTGCTGCGCCTCGCTCTGCGCCTGCTGGGCCTGGCCCTGCGCCTGCTGCAGCTGGTTCTGGGCCTGCTGGGCCTGGCCCTGCGCCTGCTGGGCCTGGTTCTGGGCCTGCCGTGCCTGGATCTGCGCCTGCTGGGCGGCACCCTTGGCCTGCTGCGCCCCCTGCCGTGCGTTGTTGGCATCCTGCTGTGCGATGCGAGTCTGGTCTTCCACTCGCTGGAGGTCCCGCTGCAGCTCGCTGACCGTCAGGTCGACGAGAGCGCGCTCGTCCTGGTAGCGCTGGCTCTGGGCGCCGCCCTCATCCCGGTCGGAGTAGGACTGCTGTCGTCCGGTTTGTGACGTCATATTAGCTCCCTTTGATGCATTGCGTAGTTGACCACTGGATATTGACACGGACGCGGCGCAGCATTAGTGAACGACCGCAAATCTGACCCAGAAAATGAGAGATCATCCCGCCCGCCAGTACGTCCGTAATAATCTTTAACCCATCCCGTACGTTTGGTCAACCCTTGCCGGGATGTTATTTCGGTGAAATTAAGACAAGGTTTCCGAGAGTGTCACCGGCCCCCACCTGCCCAATTTGGTCCTATCGTGTACGGTCTCACCGATCGAGCGGGGATACACTTGCTGGAGCAGGTCACGACGGCAATGTCCATTTTGCGATACGGTTTGTTCTCGACATGCGCGCGCCCAATGCGAAAGAAGATCACCCGAGAGGGACGTCGACATTTGTTCTTCGTAACGAGCCATCGTGGCAGAAGTCGAGCGTTGACCGGCTATTATGAACTCGCATGGTTCGCGGAGAGTACGGGTGGGGCGGCGATCGGTGATTTCGCGCTGGCTGCGAAGGATGTACGCTTCATCGAACCCGTACCCCTGAACACACTTCCCTTGCCGACGAGGGAAGTGTGTGTACCGATGTTCCGTACGATAAGGCCGGTCGACGCCGCGACCTCGAAGACTCTCCGTGGCATCATTCACAGCAGCATTGATATCACCGAGCTCTATCTGTCCGAACTACGCCGTGTGGAGCAGTTCGCCCGCTATCACAGTGGTTACGCGTACCCTTCGTGGAGACAAGTTCATGGCTTCAGTTGGCAGGATGCAGACCGTTATCTGGGTAGCGCAGTTTCGACTAAGCCAATAACGAAGGTTGCTTCAAGGGGACACTGGAGGTGCGTGTCTTGCCGACGAGTCATCACCAGTTTGGCATTATTGAAAGCTTGCCCTGCATGCCGCAAGATGGGTACCCTTCACCCAGAAAAGGAGTAAGTCCAGCATGACGCGTCGCATCTTCATCAGCTACCAACACAGGGACCAGTTAAAGGCCAAAGGATTCAACTTGATGAGATACAACAAGCATCTTGATCTAGAATTTCTTGGCCGACACCTGCTTGACCCACTCAAGAGTGACGACCCAGGATACATCAGCAGAAGGATCCGTGAGCGACTCAAGGGAACTTCGGTGACGGTGGTGCTCATCGGCGACGTCACCGCCCAGAGTATATGGGTTTCGCGCGAGATACAGTGGAGCCTCGAAAAAAATCCTCCTAATGGCATCCTCGGGATTAGACTAAGCCCAGGCGCTCCCGTTCCCGACGAACTTACAGGACGTGGCGCGGAGATATTGAAATGGTACAAACCGGAAGACGTCCACGAATTCCGTGACGCAATCGAACGTGCAGCAATGGCAGCGAGATCGGCCCGGTTAATACCAACGAACCCAGCAAGCACCTGCTCACGTTGACCGAGTGCATTTGCCCAGACACTGCAACGTGACCGTCAGAACAGTGAAATTTGCCTACTTGGCCAGCAATCGCGCGTCTCGCCGAAAACTGCCGATTCCGGCAGCCTGTGGTTGATTCCCCACTTCGGAGGGAAGAACAGCTCAATAGACTCAGGTGTGATAGAAAATCTCGCCTTGATGCGCTTTCGTGCGCTCGCGAGCTCGGGTGCCGCTTCCCGACAATACTTGTCAGCCTCACAGAACAACCCTTGACAATCGATCGCATGGAGGGGCCGACCCCATAGACCGTTGAACGGAAGATCCAGAGTTTCAAACGCAGTGTCCTGATGATCGACCATCCAGTGGATGATGTCGGTGGGCGTGTAATCACCGAAATCTTCGAAAACCTTGCTGATTCCCCGCAGTGCACCCGGACCGGCTTTTGTGAACTCATTTTCAGAAAAATTGATGAGATCCGAGTAGTTCAAGTCGATCGCGACCTGGTATGACATGAAATCGCCCATGAGAGGATAGCCGTGCAGCAGCTCGAAAATCTGATGAAATGACGACGCCCCCAAGATTCGCTCACTGAGCGCGTCTTGCAGGAACATGTGTCGGAACAATTCGACGTGATTGAGATGCTTGAGGGAATGACCGTAAGCGTTGTTCGCACAGAGGATGAAGGCACCCGTATAGAGCCCTCCATTCTGTAACCGGGCGTAGTCGAGGGCTTTACGGAAACCCTCGTCGATCAGGTCATCAAGAGTCGGGTAGTGACCAAGAAAATCATGGACCGCCGTCCACGTGTCAATCTTACTGAAAGTGCGAAATGCGACTATTTGAAAGATGCGGTCCTCGGGACCGCACGGCTCCTGGTGGTAACAAACCTCTCGGATCATATACTGCGAGACCCGGTCAGCCGCTCGGAATACATTGCAGAACTTGTACGCTTGCAAGATGGAGTCCGCAGTCCATGGCAATGGTGCACCAGCCACACGACGCTCGAAGACGGCCTGTCGTTCCGAGGCAAAACGCCAGTAAATATTATAGATTCGAGAGCGAGGAGTCGGTGGACGTTTCATCCGATTTCTCTTTCCTGTTCAGTTAGCACTGACGATAGAAGACTCCCGTGCCGTGCAAATGCAAGTAGCGTGAGTCGCCAAGAAGCGGATATCCGGCAAGCCGCTCGCCGAGGGTGTACCGGAACCGATCAACACCAGTGAAGTGGTCAAAGACTATAGCCCCACCCACAAGAGTTCGGCCTTTAACCACTTTCAGTGCAGCCTTGGCGGACGTGTAATTGTCGGTATCAATAAAAGTCAGGACCAGATCCTCTCCCTCCAGCCGTCGCGATGTCTCGACGATGTCACCTACTACGATCTCAACTTTGCAGTTAGCCAGGTATCTACGCACGGCGGACAAATCGGTGAACGCACAATCCTCATGTTCGTACATGTCAAGTGGGCTGCGACGTGGGGGGAAGCCGTTGAACTTACTCGAAAACCCGCCTTTTTGCCGCCCTCTATATCGATCGGGCCGTGCGGAAAGACGTTGGGCTCGACATCGACGAGGGTGAGGACGGCGGCGGCACGACCCATGGCAGCGGCTGCTCGGCAAAGGCCACAGTCAGTCGACGCGGGAAGCGCTCGTGTGCCGGGTAGACAGCATCGAGGACTGGCAGCTCATCGGGATCGGCGGAATCGAGGTGCCGTGGATAACGGTCTCGGGTACGCCGGAGATTGGTGGTGGCGATCTCTTCCAGATCAATGTCCCACGCCGTCGCGACGGCTGCGACATACCAGAGAAGATCGCCGAGCCCTTCGCGTAGCAATTCCCGATTTGCGGCGAAATCGATACCGTCTCGAAGGTACCTCTGTACACATTGAGCACCGAGCCGGCTTCGCTGGCCAGTCCGAGCATCGGGGCAATGACACTTTGCGGCCCGCCGAGCCGGAGCTGGCTGGTCTCACGGGCGGCGCGCTGGTACTCAGCGAACTGCACGGCTGTCCTCCCGCCCGTCGTCTATACGACGACTGGGCGAGCTCAGCCCTCAATGGCTCGGCGGGCACAGAGCAATCGATGGTGACCCTCGGCGAACATCCCGCCGAGTCAGTTGCAGCCCCAGCCGAGGTTGGTGGCCCCAGCACGGGCGCGGGGGCCTTGGATGCGGACCGGGGGTTAGTCGAGGAGGTGGTCGAAGTCTCCGTTCTTGGCGCCGGCGATGAAGGCGGCCATCTCGTGCTGGGTGAAGACGAGGGTGTGGGCTTTGCGCTCGGCTGGGGCAAGTTTGTCGTCCTGGAAGCCGATCAGGCCGTCGGCCACGGTGAACGACAGGCAGCCGGCGTGGCCATTGCTGAAAGTTGATTTCACGTACCGGCCGTTGATCACGGCGTCGTACTGGGCATCCTCGAGCGAGGGGTAGGGGTTGGGTGTGCGGGTCACCGGGTCACAGCTCCTCCATGACTGCGCGGATCAAGTCCTGAGACTCGCGTGCCGGCAGAGCCTGGGCCAGAGCCGCATTGAAGATGTAGGTGCATTGTCGCACGGAGTGGCGATCCTCGTACATGCGCTGCGCGGTGTCACCTTCGACGTACACCACGTCACCGTCGAGCTCATCCGGGAACTCGAAGATCACGAAGTTGTCGGAGCCGGGCAACGCTCCAGCGCTGAAGGGCAGGACGTGGATGGTCACCGGGTACCGCTGGGTCACCTCGATCAAGTGTCGTAGCTGGTCTCGCATGACATCTCGACCTCCCACCAGGGTACGGATGACTCCCTCGGTCAGCACAGCGGTCAAGCCCTGGAAGCCGTCCTCGCCGAGCCGCTGCTGGCGTCGCATCCGTAGGTCGGCCATCCGGTCGACATTGATCGGCGACACGAAGGCCCGGTCGTTGCCGATCACCGTGTCGGCGTAGGCCCGGGTTTGCAGCAGTCCCTGCACGAACGCGTTGTCGTAGCTGCGCGCGGTGGTGGCGTCCTCACCGATCTCGACGAGCATCTCCACGGTCTCGTTGACGATGTCCGAGTACTCCTGCCACCAGCCGGGTTCGTCGGCGCGGCGGCGTAGCGCGTCGAGCTTGCCCGCCTGCTCGGTGCCGACGTCGAGCACCGTGACGATCCGGTCCAGGTGCTCGGAGGTGATCCGGGCACCACCGGACTCCACCCGGGACAGGTGCGCCGGGGAGATACGGCGCTGCTGCGGCTGGTCGGCGTTCATCCGCTCGACCAGTTTCTCCTGGCTGAGCTGGGCGTCGTCGCGGAGCCGCCGGATCTGCTTGCCGAGCCGTCGGGACCGGACCGTCTTGCGCTGCGCCACGGGACCTCTTCCGTAGATCGTGAAAGTTGCTGTCATAGTTCATGAATGATACCGTTGAGATGCAAGCTTAGATACCTCTGGTGGCGCGCTCCGGTGAGCCCGCTGTCGAGCGCTCCACCCACCAGGACGGCGGTGGCCCCGGCCTGATCCCCGAATCGCCGGGGTCACCGTCTACCAGCAAGGACAGTGATCACGTGCCGCTGCCACCGGTGGTGGAACAACTGCTGCTCGACGTCGTCGCGGACGGGTTCACCGTGTACTGCTGCGGCCCGCGGGCCGCCCCGACCGCGCTGGCCGCCTCCTACGATTGGGGGGATTACGTCGATCAGCTCACCATCTGGTGCTGGGACCGGGTCACCGCGGCGCGACTGCCGACACCGCAGGACGTGTTCGCGCCCGAGGTCGTCGTCTGGGCCTACCAAGGTCCCGCGGAGCGCACCCTGCGGGCACTGCTCACTCTCGTACACCCGCAACACCCGAACGCCCCGACCGGGATCCACCCAGCGCCGCGCTCCTTGCACGTGCCCAGGCAGCACCAGCGCCCGATGTCGATCCAGCTGCCGCCGGCGAGCCGGGCAAGAGCCCGCGCAGCCCGGCTTCCCCCGGTTCGTGAGTGGCATTGAGTGCTATAACACTGTTTGCCACTCACGACCGGCCGTAGGGTGGATGCCGTGATGGCTGCGCGACTGGTGATCGGCCTGGGGCTCACCCTCGTGGCGCTCATTCTCGCTGGTCGGCGGGTGCGCTGGCTGTATCAACTGATCCGCTCGGGGCAGCCGGCTACCGGCCGGACGACGGATCTGGGCGCCCGGCTGCGGACCCAGCTGGTCGAGGTGTTCGGGCAGCGGCGGCTGCTGACCTGGACGATCCCCGGGTTGGCGCACTTCTTTACCTTCTGGGGCTTCGTGATCCTGATCACGGTCTACGTCGAGGCATACGGGGCGCTGTTCGACGAGAGCTTCGCCATCCCGCTGATCGGGCGTTGGCCGGTGCTGGGCTTTACCCAGGATCTCATCGCGCTGGCCGTGCTCGCGTCGATCATCGCCTTTGCGGTGATGCGGGTGCGGCAGGCCCCAGCGCGCCGGCAGCGGGCGTCGCGCTTCTACGGCTCGCACTCCGGTGGCGCCTGGCTCATCCTGTTCATGATCTTCAACGTGATCGCGACGATGTTCTTGTTTCGCGGCACCGCGGTGAACACGCAGACCTTCCCCTACGCTTCTGGCGCTTTTGCCTCAGAAGCGGCTGGCGCGTTGCTCGCGCCACTGGGCACTGGGGCAAACGAGGTGCTGGAGACGGTCGGGCTGCTGCTGCACATCGGCGTCATGCTGGCATTTTTGATGATCGTGCTGTACTCCAAGCACCTGCACATTTTCGTCGCGCCGATCAACGTCGCGGCCAAGCGGATGCCCACAGCTCTGGGCCCGCTGCTACCGATGGAGTCGGGTGGCAAGGAGATCGACTTCGAGGACCCCGGCGAGGACGACGTCTTCGGCCGGGGCAAGATCGAGGATTTCACCTGGAAGGGCATGCTGGACTTCGCGACCTGCACCGAGTGCGGGCGCTGCCAGAGCCAGTGCCCGGCGTGGAACACCGGCAAGCCACTGTCCCCCAAGCTCGTGATCATGGACCTGCGTGATCACCTGTTCGCCAAGGCGCCGTACCTGATCGGCGGCCAAGCCATGCCCGATCACAGCGACGTCGACGTGCTGGCACTGGCCGCGACTGACGTGCCCGAGTCCGGGTTCGGCCGGGTCCCCGGATCCGGTCCCGAGCAGGCCACCCGACCGCTGGTGGGCACCGCCGAGGCGGGTGGGGTGATCGACCCGGACGTGCTGTGGTCGTGCACCACCTGCGGGGCCTGCGTGGAGCAGTGCCCGGTGGACATCGAGCACGTCGACCACATCGTGGACATGCGCCGCTACCAGGTGCTGATCGAGGCGGAGTTCCCCACCGAGCTGGGCACGCTGTTCCGCAACTTGGAGAACAAGGGCAACCCGTGGGGGCAGAACCAGTCCGCCCGGATGGACTGGGCGAAAGGACTGGACTTCGAGGTCCCGCGGCTGGCCGAGGAGACCCTGCCCGACGACGTCGAGTACCTGTTCTGGATCGGCTGCGCCGGCGCCTATGACGACAATGCCCGGCGAACGGTACGGGCCACCGCCGAGTTGCTGCACATCGCCGGCGTCCACTACGTGGTGCTTGGCGATGGCGAGACCTGCACGGGTGATCCGGCTCGCCGGTCGGGCAACGAGTTCGTGTTCCAGATGCTCGCGCAGCAGAACGTCGAGGTGCTCAATACGGTGTTCGACGGGCGCGAGCCGGGCCGTCGCAAGATCGTGACGACCTGCCCGCACTGCTTCAACACCTTGGGCCGGGAGTACCCGCAGCTGGACGGGCACTACGAGGTGCTGCACCACACCCAACTGCTCAACCAGCTGGTACGGGACAAACGTCTCGTTCCGGTGCCGGCATCTGATGGACCGGCGGTAACCTACCACGATCCGTGCTACCTGGGACGGCACAACGAGGTGTACTCGCCGCCGCGCGAGCTGGTCACCGCGTCCGGTGCTGCGCTGACCGAGATGCCGCGCCACGCCGAGCGCTCGATGTGCTGCGGCGCCGGGGGGGCCAGGATGTGGATGGAGGAGCGCATCGGCAAGCGGGTCAACCTGGACCGGGTCGACGAGGCGATCGCCACCGAGACCTCCGCGATCGCCACCGGGTGCCCGTTCTGCCGCGTGATGCTCACCGACGGCCTCACCACCCGCGCGTCTGAAGGCACCGCCGGCCCAACTCGCGAGGTCCTAGACGTAGCCCAGCTCCTACTCACCAGTGTCAAGCGAGGCTCCACACCGCCATTCGGCTCCGAATAGCGCTCCACGCGGGGGTCGAGACCGCCATTCGGCTCCGAATGGCGTTACTGCTGGAGCAAGGCGTGGACGTTGTCGCGGAGTTGATCGAGTGGGACGTCTTGGGCGACGATGATCTGCGCGCCGACGCCCTCAGCTTCGCGGAGCAGACCGAGCAGGACGTGCTCGGTGCCGATGTAGTTGTGGTTGAGCTTGAATGCCTCGCGCAGCGCCAGCTCGAGCACCTTCTTGGACCTGGAAGTGAACGGTATGCGGCGCCTGCTCGGCGTTTCCTGACCGCAGCCGACGATTCTCTCGACCTCGGCGCGGGCCACGGCCAGCGTGATGCCAGCGCTGCGCAGAGCCTGCGCGCCGACGCCCTCGCTTTCAGCCAGTAGGCCAAGCAGGAGGTGCTCGGTACCGATGTGATGGTGGCCTAGCCGCTGGGCCTCCTCCTGGGCTTGCACGACCACCATCCGCGCGCTGCCGGTGAACCGGGTGAACGCACCCTCCAATGAGGACTCCACAGTGGCCTTGAACTTGCCGATCAGCGAGCGTAACGCAGAGTGGCGTTGCTGGGCCGCCTGCTTGGTGACGCCCAGCGCGGCGCCGATCTGGGACCAGGAGCACCCGGCACTCCGGGCCTCCTGGACGAAATGGTCGAGCAGCCTCTCCCCGAGGTCGGCCAGCTCCTGCTGCCGGCGCGCCGCGCTGGCCAGCACCTCGAGCGGTTCGGCGCTGCCCGCCAGCCCGCGGGTCTGGGTGATGAGCTCGTCAATCGTCATGCGTCAACTATCCCTTGACGCGCGGTCTTTCGTCAAGGGATAGTTGACGCATGAGGAAGTAGTAATACCAGGAGTACACTTACTTTGTGCGCATCACCAGCAAGGGCCAGATCACCATCCCCCAGCGGGTGCGGCGCGAGCTCGGCCTGGAACCCGGCGACGAGGTGAATATTCTGGTACAGGACGGTGTCGCGCGGATCGTGCCGGCAGGGGGGCCGCGAACGCGCGGCCAGCGCGTGGTGGAAGCGCTGCTCGGCAAGGGTGATGTGGACCTCACCACCGACGAGATCATGGCACTGACCCGTGGCGACTGAGCAGCAACCGGCGACGCTGGTCGACTCGAACGTGCTCCTTGACCTGTTCACCGAGGACGGCACGTGGTCCGCATGGTCTCGGACCCGGCTAGCCGAGGCGCTCGACCGAGGCCCGGTAGTGATCAACCAGATAATCTACGGCGAGGTCGCGCACCGGTTCTCCACCATCGAGGCGCTCGATGAGGTTCTGACCACAGACCGATTCGTCCGAGGCAATCTACCGTGGACCGCGGCTTTCCTCGCCGCCGTGAGCTACCGGGACTACCGCCGACGCGGAGGCCAGCGTACTTCGATCCTGCCAGACTTCTTCATCGGTGCCCATGCCGCCGTGCTCGGAGTGCAACTGCTCACTCGGGATGCGGCCCGTTACCGCACTTACTTCCCCACGGTCGACCTCATCGCTCCTTCCTGAGGCGGCGGGTGTCGTCACATTGAAAGTTGAGGTAGGCCCGCGACGGCGTAGGTCCCCGTTGGCCCTGGTAGCGAGAGCCCACACCGGCGCTGCCGTACGGGTGCTCGGCGGGGCTGGACAGCCGGAACAGGCACAGCTGACCGATCTTCATCCCGGGCCACAGCGTGATCGGCAGGTTAGCCACATTGGACAGCTCCAGGGTGATGTGACCGGTGAAACCGGGGTCGATGAAGCCTGCTGTGGAATGCGTCAGCAATCCGAGCCGGCCCAGACTGGAGTTGTGGGTGGGGATGAACGTCGGCCCAGCCAGAAACAAACCGTCCTCGGCGTCGATCTCGATACAGCGGACGGGGCGCGTCGACACCGGGCGAACGTCGACGATGGCCCGGAATCGCTGCACCGGCCCGTTCTTTATCCTGCGTACTTTCCGCTCCGGACGGAACACGTCCACCTGCGGAGTGAACCTCACCTGAAACGCCACTCCATGATCCACACCGCGGAAGGTCGCCTTCTTTTTCCGCTTCACCGGCCGCAGCCCGAGGCTTGCCGCCAACTCGAGCACGGCGTCGGCGAGATTCTCGCTGACATTGATGAACTCGCAGCGCCCGTACGCGTCCACATACCCGGCAGAATCCATGAGTCCCTGCAGCAGCGTCACACGCTGCGGTACCGACGACCGCAGGTAGAGCTCGGGAACGTGTTTGTTGCCCAGCAGTCCGAGTCTGTCAAGCGTCTGCTCGTCGCCTGAACCGCAGGTGATCTCGGCGCAGCGGCTGGTGCCGTCGCCTAACCAGATGCCGAGCACGTAGGGGTCGATCGGCAACGGCTGCTCGGGATACCGCACCGCGCCGGCTAGGGCGATGTGGTGGTTGTACTCCTCTTGGGCGTGCAGTGAGCCGGCGAGCTCAGCCGTAGTGCGGACCGCGGCACAGCCGCCGTGCTTGCGAGCCGACTTGGTCGTGGTCAGCCATCGGTGGCCGGCGTCCGCGACGATGCTCTGGCCGTCCGAGAACAGCACCTCGTAGCAGGGACGACCGACGATAGCCGCGGTCGCGGCAACCACGTGGCACGGGTGGCCGTCGGCACCGAACACCTGGTCGCCGACCAGCAGTTCACCCATCGTCCGCCAACCCTGTGGGGTGGGGATCGGGGTGTCGACTGCGAGCGCCTTTCCCTCAAGCCGTCCAGCAAGATCATCAGGCAGGGTGACCTGCTCGAACGTCGAGCCGAGCACGAACTCCCCGGGGTGCAGCACGAACGGCTCGTCCCCCTCGGGCTCCACCAGCGAGGTCAGCTCATCCTGCCGCAGCGACGGGTCGATGTGGGTGTACTTGGTGTTGACGAAGACCCGGAAGAAGCGGTCCAGCCGCACGTCGACGCTGGACGGCTGGAGCAGCTTCTCGTCGAACGGCTCGACACCCAGGCGCCCGGCGTCGATCTCGGCCCGCAGATCACGGTCAGACAGCAGCACAGCGTCACCTTAGCCGCGAGTACTGACATCTCGAGTGAGCGCCACCGTAGGGTCGTGTCTCGTGCTAGGCTCTACGGCGCACTGCGGGTGTAGTTCAATGGTAGAATGAGAGCTTCCCAAGCTCTAGACGCGGGTTCGATCCCCGTCACCCGCTCCATCACAAAAACCCAGGTCAGAGACTACCGGTCGCAGCTCAAAGCCACAGCACGGCCTGCGCAATAGGGCTCCCAAGCTCACGATTGACTATGCGCACTGAATCATTAGTTGTAGTCAACTACAATCGCTAGGATATGATCAGCTTACGTGCATCCTGCGATTCACGCCAAATCATTCCTTGGTGGGCCCAAGCGCTCGCCAGATGGTCCGATCGTTTCACCAAAATTGTTTATCGCAACCGCGCGGCGAGGCGAGGCGATAAAATGACTGGACTGATAAATATGGGGTTCCAGGTAGGTGTGTGTCCTAACTGCGTCACCACGATTCATTCTCACGAGTCGATCAACGGCCACCTCGGCTATCTCGCAAGAATCCTGGACTACGGTCGCGCACAACGGAGTTGTTTGCGAATCGATGAGTGCTCGCGCCTCTGGTGTACCGTCGACACCAACAACCACAACTGAACCGTCATTTCCAATATTGGCAATACGTAGAGCATCCACCGCACCCAAAGCCATCTCATCATTAGTACAGAAAATATAATGCGGCACTACTCTTTCTTGAGATTGATCCTGAAGATTTCGGCACACTATTGCCCGCGCCCGCGCCCTGCTGTATTCACCACTCTCATCAACAAGGAACTCGGCATTTTTGAAACAAGACCTAAGTTTTTTAATAAACTCAAGCTGGCGGCCCGTGTACCACTTCTCTGCTATCACCCATATCTGCGGACGGGAAATCCGAGAATTCCTAGCGTGTTCCTCTACGTAGCTCGCCGCACAGGATCCGATAGCACCCTGATGATATCCAACAAAAGCCGTGTCTCGCGGATATTCCTCAGTCTGCACAAACGGCTCTATATCCACAAACACGACTGGATATAAGGCGAAAGAGCAGAACTCTTTCAAGTCGGGGCGTATCAATTCGGGCTCAGCTGGAATTACAATGCCCCCGAAATACTTACCGCGCCGCCTCCGCAAACTTCGAAGATGATGCAATTGCCCAACATGCGCGTAATCTCGACGTGGCACTTTTAATACAAGATCCAGTTGATGCGCGTCCAATACGTCATGTAAATTGTAAATCAGCTCTGCTATATACCGTTTCTCATTTAAGGCACACGGGATGAAAAAGACCTCGGTTTTCCAATTTCGGAGCAATGCGACACTTAAGGCGAGAGATCCTATCGCAGCTAACAGTGGCAAGACCAGGGCCCACAATGGCACCTTGTATGCAAGTAAATGAAAGTCAAAATGACCAGCAATGGTTGCTATTGTCACAACTACCAAACCACTGGCCACTGAAGTGACTATTGCGAAACGTGCCGGATGCTTATCTCTGTTAAGTCTCATCATGACGCCTCACCTGATCATCGGCTAACGCTCGTCACCACTTGCGGATAAGTATAGGGCTCCCGCACGCAACCACTTCATACCCGACTCGGACAAACCAGGCGCCATCACGGGTCAGCGGCAACCCACGTCGTCCTCATCCGCGTCGTCCGTCTGAGTAGTCGTTTCCATCGGTCATGGCGCGGTGCGCGTCGACCAGACCGCTCAGCCGATCCGCGATCGCCCGATCCTCCACAGTGGTGGCGTGCTGGTAGACCATCAATGCTCGGGGGCTGTCAGCCAATACCAACGCGTCAGCGCGTAGTGCGACGAAATCCCGTAGATGCGTCCCCAGCTCGGTCAGATCACCGCTGGCACCGTGATAGTCCGCACGCCTGCTCGAGCCCACCCGGACCGGCACGAGCGGGCACCGAAGGAGTTCGCCAGCTCGGCAGCGTGGATAGCGTAGGTGTCGGCGCACTGGCCGTGCACCAACGTGACCGGCACCCGGTCACGCCAACCATCAGCCCGGACCCAACGCAGGGTGGGGTAATGCGTGCGACGTTGACGGTGCCCGGTGTGTTTGGTCAACTCCGAGAACAGCATCACCCGCCGCCAAGGCCAGGCATAGACCAGCGCGTGGCGCCACTCCGAGCGCACCTGCCGCACCACGATCCGCTTGAAGGAATCTGGGTGTACCCAGGTCCAGAGACCACCCGTTATCCCCAGCCCGGCGAGCACCCCTGCGGAGGCCCACCACGAGGAGCCCGCACCCAGGCCGGCCAGGAATCGTGCTGCTGATCGCACCCAGCGGGTAGCGCCAGACCCGCCGAGCCACAAACACCACCACCATGACCACCACAACCACGGCGATGATCGGTGAGACAGCCAGCAGGAACTTGCGGGGCAGCAGCGTCCACCACGGCAACCGGGGCCGCTCCACCTCCAACGGCGCCGGGTCAGTCCAGGCCAACCGGCTCATCGGGATACATCCCCACCCAGCCAGCCCAGGTGGTGAGCAGCGTGAGTACCGACCAGGAACACCCTGTGATCGTGTTAGTTGTTCCTATCTATGACAGGCTGCGCCACCTTCCTTTCTGACAGCGCTTCTCGCGCCGCCGTTATGTGCGTGACTGTTGTAACGGGGAGTCACGGGGCTACCGATCGTCACTCCCCGACGGCGGCCCCTGACCTGTCATCGCAGGTCAGGAGTCATTTCTGCTGGTGTTGCGAGTCAAGGATTCGAGCCTTGGAAGGAATCGGCAGACGGATCTACAGTCCGTTGCTGTGCGCGCTTCTGCAGGCTATTACGCGATCAAGGAACAAGCAGTGTGCAGCACAATCGCTTCAAAGCCTATCCTCTCAGCGAGACACGTCAGACAGCAGGCGCTCCAGTGGCATGAGGGCATCAGAAAGGGGAATTAACAAACTGTCCGCTGGCCAGCGGCAGATCCAGGAGTGCAGTTCGGCGGGGCTTTCGGCGTAAACCAGCGTCCGCTGGACGTGCGTGGGTAAGGATCGATTGGTGGCTGTCACAGACTGCCGCCAAATACTGATTTCTGCCCCTGCTGATGAAATTGACGCGCTGTGCTGCACTGGTAGCTCCATGGCCACCCCCCTGGACACCGGCGCGGCAGGCAGCGCACCCAGGCAAACGGCCGCAAATGCTTCGTAAGGATCGGTGCCAGTGGCCGCGTGTGACAGGTCTGCCATGCCACTGAACCGGCCGTTAATCTCCAGGACAACCAGCCGTCCATCGGTGATGGCGAAATCGATCTGCCAAGGACCCTGCGGGCAAAAGGCATCGACCACGTCCTGGATGAAAGAGTCCAGCATGGTCGCGGCCTGCCCCGGTAACAGCGCGGGCATCGCCCGTGCCCGCCAGCCCGGCCTGCACTGCGCATCGAGCCGGCCGAAGGAGGCCACCGGCCAGCGCAGCGTGCGTCCTTGCGACGTGAGCAGCTCCAGCCCGAACTCCTCACCCCGGCAGACCTGTTGCACCAGCAGCGGGAAGGCCACGCCGGACAGCGCGTCGAGCCAGCCGAAATCCTCGACGTACCAGCGTCCCTGCCCGGATTCGGATCGGGCCTGCTTGATTATCACGGGCAGTTCCAACCGCCGAACCGCGGCGGCCAGCGCTGCCGTGTCATGGCAGACCATGCCTGCGGGCACGGGCCAGCCCCGTCGTTCGGCGGTGCGCTGGAAGAACACCTTGTCAGTACTAAGGTCGGCGAACGCGCCGGGGTGCACTAGGGACCTGCGGCCCGTTTCCTGTACCCAGCGCCCGCACGCCAGGGCCAGAGTAGGCAGTAACTGCTCCTGTTCCAAGGGATACAGACAGGGCGCGACCAGGTCAGGCTGCTCCTCCGCCAGCAACGCGATCACTTGTTCACCTCCCGCATCTGCCGGAAGATACCGGTAGTGCGATCCGAGGCCCACCTGTTCGGTCACGTCGGTCGGACCACACAACACTGCATCCACTACGGTGCTCCGGGCCATCGCTGTGATTAGACGGTCCACACGGAATTCTCCGAAGAGCAGTACAGCGATCGAGGTATCGCTCTTCGTTCGGGAGGCGAGCAACTTCGGCGTAGCATGCGAGAGTCGACGGTCTAACACTTGGTCCTCCGATGGTCATAATTTGACTAGAGCAGCTGGTACGCACAGCAGAATCGGGCACTACTGCCATTGCAATTCTCACTGACGGTCGCCCACAGTGCGTAACATCCCAAGGACCACGGGGCGCCCGGCTACGGTCTCCGTGTCCGGTCAAGACGATCCGCCAGCCTCCCTGATCTTGACTCGTGCCCCACGTGTGCCCGTTCACACGAAGACTCACGGACGAACCACCGGCGATAGCGGAAAGAATCTTACTGACCGTGCATCGGACTGCCTCCCCTGCTCACGGAACGTTACAGTCCGCACCTTTTGCACGGCGGGTCGGGCGCAGCGCTCCGTGCCACACGCGTTCCACCAGACGGGGTCAGCAGCTGACCTGCGATCTGCTTGCACGAAGAGGTTTTACTCATGAGGGCCTCCTCATCGTGGAAGTGAGCAGCCCGAGACTGCCTTGGGACGTCACGGGAGCAGGGGCTCCAGCTCCTTCGTTCTATCGCATCAGGAGTCCCAGCATATGTACGCCGCAGTAGTCGACAAACTAGGACAAACGCCGCGATATCGGCAGGTGTCCGACCCTGAACCGGCAGCGGGAGAAGTCGTGGTAGACGTGCTGGCGACCGGCCTACACCCTCGCTTACGATCGGACGTAGCGGGAACGCATTACGCCAGCGATGGTTTTCTCCCGCTGGTACCTGGATTCGACGGTGTCGGGCGCACACCTGACGGGGAGCGAGTCTTCTTCGCCGATCTGGCCGCCCCTCACGGATCTATGGCACAGCGGGTTAATGTACCCGCCGACAGGCTCATCCGTGTTCCCGACGAGATTTCTGATCACGTCGTCGCAGGTGCGATGAATCCGGCGATGTCAGCCTGGGTTGCATTGACGCAGCGCGCTGGATTTCGGCTGGGCGAGCGCGTGCTGGTCCTTGGTGCGACCGGCACCGCCGGACAGCTGGCCGTGCAGCTGGCGAAGCATCTCGGCGCGTCACAAATCATTGGAACGGGCCGCGATCAACGTGCACTCGACAAACTATGCGAACTGGGTGTTGAAATCGCCATACCTTTACGTGGCGGTGAACACGAAATCATCCGAGCTCTTGGCTCCGCTGCTGCGGATGTCGACATTGTCGTTGACTACCTCTGGGGAAAAATGACCGAACTAGCACTCGCCGCGATCACTAGCGCACGGCCCAGTCACGCGCACCGGCTGCGGTGGGTGCATGTCGGTTCCATGTCTGGGGCCACGATCACCTTGCCCGGGGCGACACTGCGCAAGACGAATCTCGAGATATGCGGTAGTGGCCGAGGTTCCGTATCTCTCGATAATTTGTACTCAGCTAACCGCGAACTGCTCCATCTCATCCCGGTCGGAAAACTCCGCATAGACATCATCGCGATGCCCCTGGCTGACATCGAACAGGCTTGGAATCGCACCGTGCCCACCGGGACTCGCATAGTGCTCACGCCGTGATCCAGACGCGGATTCGTTTGACCGAGGAGGGTGAGTGGCAGCCAATTCTTAACGCGGGGCGTAAGCATGTGCCCGACGAACCTGTTTGCGGATTCCTCGTCGGACACATGGAGGAGAAACGTGTCATTCTTGTCCGAACTCGCACATGAAAGGACGCAAGTATGTACATCTCACAGCCCGACGCAGCAGCGGTGGAAGCCCATACGCGCTACCTGTACGAGGTCTTCAACAGCGGGAACTACGATCGGATGATTAACTTCTACGCCCCCGACGTCGAAATCGTCCACCCCGTCCGCATGAGCGATATCAGGCTCGGTCTCGGCGGTACGAAACGCGGCATTGATGAGGTACAGAATTTCTTCTCCCTCATTCCCGTTACCCGTGGTCCCATGCGGATCGATCTGAACGAATTGATTGTCTCCGGAAACCGTGTCGTAGTCTTCGGCACTCGGCATTTGACTGCACTCGACGGCCGAACCACCACATTGAGCTGCGTCCAGTCTTGGACGTTCGTCAACGGAAAGGTGACCCGCTTCGAGGACCACTTCGACACGGCGGAGATGTGTGATTTCCTCAGTCCCGAAGAAGCCCGGACCGCCCGGTAGGGGTTCCGTATCTCTCGATAATTTGCACTCACCTAACCGCTGACCGCTCCATCGCATCTCAGCCGGAAAGCTCCGCATGGATACCATCACAATACCCCTTGTCGACATCGAACAGGATGAGAATCGTGAAGTACCCACCGGAACTCGCGAATTACGCGAAGAGATAGCCGTCATGCCGCCACCCAGGCCAAGTTGTCGAGCGTCTCACCACGGTGACTTCGACACGCCCACGAGAACCATCTAAGAAAACATCTCCTTACCGGAAGTAATCAGAAGATTGCCACACGCAAGGAAGATAGCGAGAAACGGCTATGCGTACCCAACCGTTGAAATCCGGGACTTCCCAGGCGCCACCGGCGATTCGTAACATCACCCAATTGTTGCCGCGGGCCGCCAGCCTCTATCCAGAGTCTGGCGTACGCTTCTGTCTTGGCGGTGCCGGCGCGGAATCCCGCATGCAACGTTATCCCAAGTTGCTCGACGAGGCGTGTCGACTGCTCACCCCGTTGCAGGCACGCGGTCTGCATCCGAGCGACAAAGTCGTCATAGTGGTGGAGCGGCCGCACGAGTTCCTGACCGGCTTTTGGGCGTGCCTGTTGGGTGGGTTCGTGCCGTGCCCCACGACCGCGCTATGTGGCGACCCGGATCGCTGGGCAGGGCAACTCACGCACCTGAACCGGCTACTGGGCGGCCCCCTCCTGCTCACGAGCGACGAACTGACGACCGAGTTGCCGCGCATTCCCGGACTGGCGGTCGCTACGCTTGAGAGCCTGTCGGGAGGCGAACCGGCTACGCAACTGCACGACGCTGCCCCAGAGGACCTCGCCGTGCTGGTACTGACCTCCGGCTCCACTGGAAACGCCAAGGCGGTGATGCTTTCCCACGCCAACCTGCTGGCGTCAATGCCCGCAAAAAACGGGTATCACCAACTCACCGCTTCGGATATCAGCCTCAACTGGGTCTCCTTTGATCACGTTGCCGCACTGCTGGAATGCCATCTACTGCCACTGTTCACCGGCTCGTCGCAGTTGCATGTAGAGTCCGCAGTGATCCTCGGTGAGCCGCTGGAGTTTCTACGGTTGATCTCCCACCACCAGGTCACCATGACATTCACCCCTAACTTCCTGCTAGGACTGCTCAACGCAGCGGTGGATCGGCTCTTGCCGGGTGAGGTTCTCGACTTGTCCCGGCTGCGGCACATCGTCAGTGGCGGCGAAGCGGTTGTGTGCTCCACTGGCACTGCATTCCTAGACAACTTCGAGCCCTACGGGCTCGACCGCCACGTGTTGTGGCCAGCATTCGGCATGACCGAGACGTGCGCGGGTAGTATCTACTCTCGCAGCTTCCCAGCCTCGGACGTCGGAGAGGAATTCGCCAACCTGGGCGCCCCCGTCGAGGAGTTGCGCATCCGCGTGGCTGATGAGCACGAAAACGCACTGCCCGAGGGGCAGGCGGGCGAGCTGCAGCTGACCGGACCCATGATCACTCGGGGCTACTACAACAACGCCGACGCCACCCGCGCGGCGTTCACCGCTGACGGCTGGTTCCGCAGTGGGGACCTTGGCCGCATCAATGACTGCCGATTGACGCTGGTCGGCCGCAGCAAGGACAGCATCATCGTGAACGGTGTCAATTACTTCAGTCATGACATAGAGACCGTGTTGCAGCGGCTCGATGGCGTGGCTGCGTCCTACGTGGCCGCGTTTCCCACCCGCCCGACGGGCACCGACACCGAACAGTTGGTGATCGCCTTCCACCCCGAGATCCCGCTGGACGACGAAGCCGGCCTGTATCGGCTGCTGACGGCCATACGCACGAGCGTAGTGATGCACTGGGGCTTTCGCCCCTCGCTCATCCTGCCGCTGCCCCGCGACGCGTTTCCCAAAACTAGTCTCGGCAAGATTCAGCGGGCACTGATGCGCACGCGGCTGCAAGCCGGTGAGTTCGCGGAGACCAGCCGCTTAGTCACCGAGCTGACGCTGCGCCGGCTTGGTGGCAACACACCAGCTGAGGGACACACCGAGCAGGCCATCGCGGAGATTTACGCGGAGTTGTTCGACACCTCCCCGGACGACATCAGCGCCACGGCCAACTTCTTTGATCTCGGCGGCACCTCGCTGGACATTCTCCGCCTGCGCAGCAGCGTCGCGCAGCGTTTCGGTCTTCGGGATCTGCAGATTTTCACCGTGCTGACCGCCCCCACAGTGCGCACTCTTGCGGCCCATGTGGACGGCCACGAGCAGTCCGATATGCAGGACTACGACCCGATCGTGCCAATGCAGATCAACGGCACCAAGACGCCTCTGTTCTGTGTCCATCCTGGAGTCGGCGAGGTACTGGTCTTCGTCAACCTGGCCAAGTACTTCGCGGGTGATCGGTCCTTCTACGCGCTGCGCGCCCGTGGCTTCAACAAGAGCGAACAGCCCTTCACCAGCTTTGATGAGATGGTGACCACTTACGTGCACGCGATCCGGGGCAGGCAGCCGCATGGCCCATACGCGGTCGCCGGGTACTCCTACGGTGGCGCTGTAGCTTTTGAGATAGCCAAGGTCCTGGAGTCCCAGGGCGAACGCGTCGATTTTGTCGGCAGTTTCAACTTGCCACCGCACATCAGATATCGAATGGACGAGCTCGACTTCGTCGAGACCACAGTCAACTTGGCATTCTTCCTTGCCCTGATCAATAAGAAGCAGTCGCTGGAACTCCCGGGTCAGCTGCGCGCACTGCCTCAACGGCAGCAGCTGCAGCGTCTCATGGAAATAGCACCGAGGCAGCGGCTGGCAGAGCTCGACTTAGATGCAGACAAACTCGCCGACTGGGCGGCGCTGGCTCACGGGCTCACCAACCTGGGCCGCGGATATGAACCCAGCGGCACCGTCCGGTCGATAACAGTCTTCTGTGCCACTCCACTGCGCGGCACCAAGCAGGACTGGCTGGACAACGAGCTGCGGCGGTGGGACGAGTTCACTACTGAACCGAACCACTACATCGATGTTCCTGGCGAGCACTACACGCTGATGGGGCCGCAGCACGTCGCAACGTTCCAAGCCATTCTGCGCCGGGAAGTCGATCGCGCGCTGGGCGACGGTAACTGAGGAGACGCCGTGGAAGGTAAGAGGCACCGTTGCGTCGGCGGGTCACGAGGCCGAGCAGGCTGGGCTAATGCGTGGTCGTTCCGCCCGAGTGCCAGTGCCAAGATCCAGCTTCGCTGGTTTCCGCTTCTCGTCAGATGTGATCATGGTGGCGGCACGTCTGCATCTTCCTCTTTTCGTCACTACCCAGGTACTCCCGCCGGTAACACGCAAACTCAACCCGAAGGCAGCGCCTCCTTGATCTACTCTCGGGTTCCCAAACGCCAGTCACCGGAATCAGCACGATTGTCATCCTGGCACGCTACGCATCGAAGGAGAACACGAAAAGGACTATCTCGAACTCCCACTCCGGGTACGACAAGTCCGGGCAATCGCGCACCGGCGAGCCCTACCGTAACACCGCCACCGCCACATACATGTCGGCGTCGAGAACGGCCTCCCGGCACACCTGCGTCGGCTGCGCATCCCGGGCACGGAAATACTTCATGTCCGCGACAGCATCCCCGGCTATGGCCACTGCGTGCTCCGCCGCCGCCACAAACGACCGGCGGGCCGGCAGCCGCCGCAACTTCGAGGTGTGACTCAGAAACACCCGCCGTGGTCGCCCCATGACACACGGCATCCCAGCTACCACAACCCACATAAACCGGTCAGGGCAGCCGGAGCTGGGGGCGGTAGATGTCCAGCCAGATGCTCAGATCGAGCGTCCGCTCGATGCCGTGGCGGACGTCGGGGGGCATGGTGGCCGGGTCCTGCTGCACAGCGTTGCCCACCCAGCGGCGGTTGATCAGCCCGAACACCGGGTCCTCGGGCGCAGCGAGCAGTTCCTTGGCTTGCTGCAACAAGGCGTTGGCGTAGAGCGGGTCCTGGGTGGACGGGTACGGGCTTTTCACCCGCTGCAGCACCGAGCGGGGTAGCAGGTCGGCAGCAGCGGCGCGGAGCAGGCTCTTCTCCCGGCCGTCGAAGGTCTTGAGCGACCACGGGGTGTTGTAGACGTACTCGACGAGCCGGTGGTCACAGAACGGCACCCGGACCTCCAAACCGACGGCCATGCTCATCCGATCCTTACGGTCCAGCAGCAGCTGGACGAACCGGGTCAGGTGCAGATAGCAGATCACCCGCATCCGCCGCTCGTGCTCGGTCTCGCCATCGGCCACCTCGACCTCGGCAACCGCGTCGGCGTACTGGTCACGGACGTAGCTGGGCAGGTCGAGGGCGGTCATCAGGTCGGTGTCGAGCAGATCGGGCGACTGGGTCTGCGGGCCGGCCAGATGGAAGGCCATCCAGGGAAAGGTGTCCGCGGCCTGCACCTCGGGCAGGTGGAACCACAGGTAACCGCCGAAGACCTCGTCGGCGGCCTCCCCGGACAAAGCCACCGTGGAGTGCTCGCGGATGGCTTTGAACAGCAGGTACAGCGAGGTGTCCAGGTCACCCAGGCCGAACGTGATGTCCCGGGCGGTGACCACTGCGCGACGCACCGCCGGGTCGGCCAACGCGGTGTGGTCGAGCACGATGTCTTGGTGCCGCGAGCCGACGTGGCCGGCCACGTCGTGCGCGTAGGGGGTGTCGAGGGTGCCGCGCAGCTCATCGGGAGTGAAGGTGTCGGCCTGCCCGACGAAGTCCACCGCGAAGCTGCGGACCGGCTCGTCGAGCTGCGCGGCGGCCAGTGCGGTGATCAGGCTGGAGTCCAGCCCACCGGAGAGCAGCACGCAGCGCGGAACATCGGAGACCAGCTGGCGGGTCACGATGTCGTCGAGCAACGAGCGAACAGTGTCAATGCTGGTCTGCTGGTCGTCGGTATGCTGCCGAGTCCGCAGCGTCCAGTAGCGGTGCTCCCGCAGACCGGTACGGTCAACGGTGACCACCGTGCCCGGGGGCACCTCGCGCATCCCGCGCCACACCGCGTGACCAGGCGTCTTGGTGAAGCCGAACAGCTCACGCAGACCGTCCAGGTCGACCGCGCGGTCCGCGAGCGGGTTAGCCAAAATCGCCTTGGGCTCCGAGCCGAACAGCACCCCGTCGCTGGTGGGAAACAAGTAGAGCGGCTTGATGCCCATCCGATCCCGGATCATGACGAGTCTCTCGACCCTGGTGTCCCAGATAGCAAAGGCGTACATGCCGTTGAGCCGTTCGGCGACCGCCTCGCCCCACTCCAGGTAGCCGCGCAGCACCACCTCGGTGTCACTCCGGGTCCGGAACCGGTGGCCCCGACGGCGCAGCTCACCACGTAGCTCGGTGAAGTTATACGCCTCCCCGCTGTAGGTGATCGCCACCGTGCCGTCGTCGGTATGTGCCGACATGGGCTGCGTGCCGCCCTCGATATCGATCACCGCCAGCCTGCGGTGGCCCAGCGCGGCATGACGATCAAGCCGGCTGTCCTCGGCGTCCGGCCCCCGGCAGGCCATGGTCGCTGTCATCGCGTCGAGTTCCGCCTGGTGTCGAGTCAGATCCCGATCAAACGACACCCAGCCAGTGATGCCGCACATCGATGTGTCCCCTTGTCGTATCTGAGGTGAGCGTTTAATGAGGTTGGCGACGTTACCCCGATCCACCGGCACGCAGCAGGTCCTCGGCGCGATGTGTCTTGCCACGGACGCACCATCTACTGAAGAGGCCGTGCACCACTGTGCTGATACCGGTGCGGCCCGTGATCACGGTTTGTGTGCCGTCGGCGACATCCCGTGTCGTTTTCGGCACATAAATCGTGATCACAGCGACTTGGCCGGCCCTAGCCGGCTGGACCCGAGTTCGATCCCCATCACTCAGGTCGGCGACGAATTACCACGCGAGAAGACGACGGCAGCGATGATCATGGCAGTACCACATCAGCGGGATGACCCAGAGCCAGCTACCGGTCCCGATGAGAGCCTGGAACACCGCCGAAAGCACCACGACTATCCCGAAGTAGATCGCCAGACCGTGCCGCGCTCGGAGCCGGACCTGCGCGGCCGATCGAACGCAGATCCCTCCCCGGTCAGCGGCGACCATGTCGACCTCCCATCGAGTCGATCTCGTCGGCCAGCTGCAAGACGGCGGCTCGGTAGAGGTTGCCAACGTCCTGGGTCAGCCAGTGCAGGTGGCCGAACACCTCCAGGGTGATCAGGCCGTGCAGCTCGCCCCACCACCGGATGAAGCGGTGCAGCGCAGCGGGAGGCGCCACGTTGCCCGGTGGCGCGAACTTCTGTCGGGCATCGCCCGCAACTGCTCCGCCGACCAGCCAGCGTTCGTCGCACTGATCCTGCGCATTCAGCGGGCTCAGCGTTCCCCAAGCGGGGCGGATTACCCCGCTGAGCCCGCTGAATGCGTAGGAAAGCGGGGATAGTTAGGTGCGGGTACGGATTGGCACGGGGGGTGGTTGGGGGCAGGGTTTGGGGTGTTCGGAATTCTCGGGTAGGGGGTCACATGTCAGATGAGACGAGTTTTGCAGGGGTCGACGAGCAGTACGTGGAGCTGCTGGCGGCCCGCACCCTGCTGTCGATGCTCAGTGCGGTCGATCTCGGCACCGGCGGCACACCGGGCACTCCCGGCCCGCCCGGTCTGGGGGTTCCCAGCACGGGCATCACGTGGCTGCCGATCAGCAACTCCACCGCGGGTGCAGGTGGCGGCGCCGGTACCGCCTGAGCCGACCAGCAGTGTCGGTGCGCGCAGATAAGCTGCGATCGCCTTACCGCACCGGCCCTGGAGCGCACGACTCCGCTGGCCGGCCACGACACGTGGAGGAGATCGGATGCGCGTCACCGGGCTCGGGCACGCCGGGTTGTTCATCGAGACGCATGCGGGCAGTGTGCTGTGCGACCCGTGGGTGAACCCGGCATTCTTCGGGTCCTGGTTGCCGTTCCCGGACAACAGTGACCTGGACTGGGACGCTTTCGGCCAGGCCGACTACCTCTACGTCTCGCACCTGCACCGCGACCACTTCGACGCCGAGCTGCTGGTCCGCCACGTCCGCAAGGACATCACGGTGCTGCTGCCGCAGTACCCGACCGACGAGCTGCGGCGCGAGCTGGCGGCGTTGGGCTTGACGCAGTTCGTGCGCACCGAAAGCGGGATCCCGCTGACGCGCGACGGGCTACGCATCATGATCACATCGCTGACCGGGCCGAGTGACGGCCCGATCGGGGACTCGGCGCTGTCCCTGGACGACGGGCGCACCGTGCTGCTGAACCAGAACGACGCGCACCCGCTGGACATCGAGGCACTGCGCGAGTTCGGCGACGTGCACGCCTACTTCACCCAGTTCTCCGGCGCGATCTGGTGGCCGATGGTCTATGACCTGCCCGAGGGCGCCAAGCGGGAGTTCGCGCGGCGCAAGCGCGCCGGGCAGTCCGACCGGGCGCTGCGCTACATCGACGCCGTCGACGCCACGCACGTGTTCCCCAACGCCGGGCCACCGTGTTTCCTGGACGAGGAGCTGTTCCACCTCAACGGGTCCGGCGTCGACGGCGAGAGCATCTTCACCGACCAGGTCGAGTTCCTCGCCGAGCTGCGCGCCGCACGCCCCGCGGTGTCAGCGCACCTGCTGCTACCGGGCACCGTCGCGGAACTCGATGGCCCACGCTGCACGCTGACCCACCCACGAGACCCCGACCATATCTTTCAGGACAAGACCGCGTACCTGCGACAGCTACAGGCGCGCAAACAACCCGAGCTGGCCCGGGAGCGGGACAGCCGCGCCCCGGTGCCCACCGACCTGCTCGAGGCGCTCAAGGCATGGTGGGAGCCGCTACTCAAGCGTGCCGGCCACCTCTGCGAGGGAGTCGGCGGCCCGGTACGCCTCGACGCCGGCGAGCTGTCGATCGTCATCGACTTCCCAGCTCGCGAGGTCCGCCGCTACGCCGGGGAGAGCTGCCGCTACCGCTTGTCCACCGCCGCGGACCTGATCGCAACGAACGTGGCGCGCCGCGAGGTCGACTGGTCCAACAGCCTTTTCCTGTCCTGCCGGTTCACCGCGCAGCGCGTCGGGCAGTACAACGAGTACGTCTACATCTTCTTCAAGTGCCTGTCCGAGGAGCGCATCGACTACGTCGAGAACTGGTACGACGAGCAGAACGACGACGGCCAGGACATCGAACTCGACGGCTGGCACGTGCAGCGGCGCTGCCCGCACCTGCGCGCCGACCTCAGCAAGTTCGGCAGTATCGACAACGGCGTGCTGACCTGCGCGCTGCACGGCTGGCGCTTCGACCTCGCCACCGGCCGCTGCCTCACCTCCGCGGGTCACGAGATCCGCGCGCGACGGTAGCGTGCGCTGCCGTGCGCACCATGCTCGCTGATCTCACCACGATGCGCTTGGGCGGTCCAGCCGGTGAGTACGAGGTCGCACAGACATCCGAGCACCTCGTCACGCTGATCCGGGAAGCCGGCGCCACGAGCACACCGGTGCTCGTGATGGGGGGCGGCTCCAACCTCGTGGTCGGAGATCAAGGCTTCGAGGGACTGGTGGTGCGGGTCGCCACGCCCGGGCTGAAGGTCCAGGGGGAAAAGATCACCGTCGATGCCGGTGTCGAGTGGGACACCGTCGTCACGACCTCTCTCGACGCAGGGCTCGCAGGGCTGGAGCCGCTGTCGGGCATCCCGGGCTCGACCGGCGGAACCCCCGTACAGAACGTAGGTGCGTACGGCGCTCTTACCTCCGACCTGCTCCGCCGCCTGACCGTGTACGACCGCGCCACCGGCACGATCGAGCAGTGGACGCCGGACCGGTGCGGCTTCGGCAGCCACCGGCAGTCGGTGTTCAAGCACACCGACCGGTACGTGGTGCTCGACGTGACTTTCCAGCTGACCCGCTCCACCCGATCACACCCCATCCGCTATGCCGGTCTCGCGCAACGGCTCGGTATTTTGCCGCACGCGACAGCACCGACCAGCGAGGTACGCGACGCCGTGCTCGCGCTGCGCCGCGAGCGAGGCATGGTTCTCGAGGCCGACGACCACGACACCTGGAGCGTCGGATCGTTCTTCCTCAACCCGGTGCTCACGACTGTGCCGGACCGGGCACGAGACTGCCCGCGCTATCCCGATCCAGCGGGAACCAAGCTGCCGGCAGCGTGGCTCATCGATCACTCCGGATTTCCCCAGGGGTACGGCCGCGACTGGGGTCGCGGCGCAGTGACGCTGTCCTCGAAACACGCCCTGGCCGTGACAAACCGCGGTACCGCCACCACCACCGAGGTCATGGAGTTCGCCACACACATCCGGGACGGCGTCGAGCAGCGATTCGATATCCGGCTCAGCCCGGAATGCGACCTGGTGAACTGCAAACTCGGCTAGATCTCATCCTCTTTCCGATCGCCGTGCTCGCCTGTTGACAGCAGAAACCAGCACTCTGTGCGGTGCCGTCTTTTCGCTCACCCTCGATCAGCTGATTCGACTGACGAACTCGGCGACCTGCTGCACATAGCGGCGGTAGCAGCTCAGCGCCATCGGTACCGCCGCCGCGACCTTCTGCAGGTCGATCTCGAGGTACTCGTGCCCCAAGACGTTGCGCATCCCGACTGAAGGGAGCAGATCGTCGCAGCTGTTTGTCGATCAGGCCACATTCCTCGGCCAGCTCGAAGGAGTCCCGGTAGGAGGTGACGACGCGCTGCAGATGGGCGCCTACGACATGCTCGTTGATGGCGGTAGCGAGCTCGACGAGCTGGGTGAGGATGCGCTCGACGCCGTGGCGGAGCATCCGGTTCTCGGCCAGCGGCGGCTCCCCCGCCGCAGCGACCTCGGCGAGATCATCAAGGAACGCTCGGATAACCGACAGCCTGGCCTGGACGATCGAGGGGTCGAGACGCCGTGGCGTCATGGGCGGCCCGCCATCAGCTCCAGATCCAGCCGTCGCATCCACTCGGTGCCCAGTCGCTGCCCGCTGGCCCGCATCTGCTGCCGAGCGAACTCACCCGATCGGTACTCGTACAACGGTTCGCCGGGTACCAATGCATGCTGCCGTGCCACCGGACCGGCCCGATCGAGATCAAGTAGGTCGACGTGATCGCTGTCGACCAGGTCCATCAGCGCGCAGATCACCGCGACCACGTCGAGCCCGCTGCGTGCGCGCGAACCGACCGCGACATCGAGATCGCGCGCGTCAAGCTGACCGCGCGACGCACTGCCGAACATCACCACCAGCGAGAGGTCATGCACCTCGGCCAACGCCTCGAGGCGGCCATCGAACGCGGCACCTCGGAGCCGCTGCGCCGCATTGAGGGGACTGACCGCCACATCGCCGAGCATATCCGCCGCCGCTGTCGGAGGCTCAGTGACAGGGAGCAGGCCAGCTCTCAACGCCTTACCACATCGCGTGTTTGCGCAACAGTGTGATGTCGTACGATTCACGCATGACTGCGGAAGCGATCGGCACAGGTGAGCTGGACGACAAGATCGAGCTGTCGTTGACCGACGCCCGTAGCCAACTGTCCGAACTGGTCGAAACGACCGTCCGGGACGGCAGATAGCGAAACTTGATCGCGCCGTCCTCCCCGACGACCGACTTCTCGTCGTTGTGGCACACCGGCGTGAGGTCTACCGCGCCCTCTGACCACGAGGCGGAAAATCAGAGACCGGACGAGTGGCGGGTGCGGCTCTGTTGGAGGTTGCGGGTACGGCGTGTTGCGAACCGGGGGGAGGCGGGCGACGAACATCAGCTCAGAACCGTGCTCCGGTTCACCGCCGCAGAAAGGATCATGTGTCGTGATTAACAAGAAGGTGGGCATCGGCTTTGGTGCGGTCTATGTCTTGGTTGGCCTGGTGGGGCTTGTCGTCACCGGGCTCAGCGGCTTCGCCAGCATGAACGGTCCTCTGTTGTTGGGGATTTTCATGATTAATCCTCTGCATAATATTGTGCACGTGCTCGTTGGCACTTTGTTGATCGTCGGGGGTCTGGCTTCTCCCGCCGTCAACAAGGGGATTAACACGACCGTGGGTGCGGTTTATTTGCTCGTCTTTGTGGCGGGATTAGCGGTGCAGAGTTCCAGCGCGAACATCCTTGCACTGAACGGGGCAGATCACGGGTTGCATTTGGTCAGCGCCCTACTCCTCCTCACCATCGGTCTTGCTGCCGATCGCCCCTCGACACGGGCCGCACTTCGCTAAGCCAGGACCATTCGCTAGAATCTGCTGTCACGATTTTTGGGTCGCGTCCTACTACTCACCACCCCGCGCTATGCTGGCTACAGTCACCCCGACTCGCGACTTGTCCGTAAATTGGCAGACCCGGCTGGTCTCTGCGTCACGTCGACGGGATCAAAAGTGGCCTTTCGGAGCGGATAGGTTGAGGTTGAGCGGTTCAGCCAGACTGAACCGGAAAAGTTTTGGCTCATCTCGTCAGGCGAGGCGAGTAATCGTCTTTCTTGAACAGAGTCGTCCGCGTGCGCTAAGTCTGGTCGACTCCAGCAATGATATCCGACCGCGGGCTATCCACAGCCTTGGGCCACCCGGCCGATGGAGTATCGCCCCACCAATGGTAACCCAGGTCGTCGGTCCATTCAACGGTAGCGGGTGGGCCACCACCGAGTCCGCCGTCATAGAGATTTGATGCTTGTTGCGCGGCGGAGCCGGTGGCGTGTTCCCGCATCATCGGGTCGAGAAGCTGACCGGACGTGGGGTCGTGGTGCAGTCTGGCGAACCGTGCGCCAAACTGTCCGGACCGATTAGTGTACCTGATGTACAGGGCGTGATCTGTGCCAATCCAACACTCCCGCACGGTATGAGGCACATTCGGCCGAGATGCTTGCCAAACGAGGTGTCGGCCGACCGCAACTGCCCACTGTCGTAACGGGTCCGTCATGAGGTCGGCGAAGTATACGTTCTCCGGCTTGTTCATCGCAGATCTCCACTCGCTGCACCCTTACGGTCAGATTCCCTTACCTACATACTCGATATCACTGTTACTACCACCGCTGAAGTTACTCCGCGCGTTAAGTTGATTGATCCACTCTGGGCACTGCAAGTCACCTTGGCAGTATGCGGTATTAATGCCCAACTGTCCACGCTCCGGAGCAAGGCCCCATGGGGCGTAGTCGATGACTACCCGCACGGTTCGTTGGTCCTTCACGGTACAATTCCCGTTAACATCGCATTGTCGCCACTGCCAGACACCGGTATGCACCCAACGGCCACCCCCTACATCTTCGGTGGTCCCAGGGCTGCGCACCACCGCCCCAACGATCTGGTTGTCCTTGATGTTGTGCTTGTGGTAAACCTTGTCGAAACCGAAGCCGTCATTAGGTCGTTCCGTGTACCACCAGCCACGTCGGTACAGCACGTCCCCACCCGTCGAGTTCTTGAACGTCTCGACTACGTGTGCTTGGTAATCTACCGAAGGCGGAGTCGGTCGTCGGCCTCGGCTACCCCCGAAATTCCAACGCAAAGTACAATGCCAATCACGATCACGGCACCGAAGAATACCTTCCGCGACATGCTCGTTCCCTCCCGACTTGTTACGACCTGCATGCGACGAAATGGTGACAACCGTGCTGTTGCTGGCATGCGGCCACCTGCCCCCCACGGCATGCTCAATATCGCGCAGAAGGAGATCATAATCGCAGTAATCAAGCTTGCCGACAACCCTCGCCCGCATCGCTCGAAGAGCCTGATGACGCGCCCCAGCGAATACCGCTTCCACATCAGTGACTACTGCGTGGTATACGAGATCAACGACGGTCGAACTCATCGTCGTTCTCGTTGCTGTGGCACACCGAGAAAAGGTCTGCCGCACCCCCTGACCAAGAGGAAGGAAGTCTGGTGAACTGCATTCGTCTTGGTCAGGCAGGTGGAGACGAAGGGACTTGAACCCTCAACCCCCGCCTTGCAAAGGCGGTGCTCTGCCAGTTGAGCTACGTCCCCGGCTCCGGACACGGCCAGCGCGCCCGGCGACGACTCAGACGGTCGGCGTGGTGGCCTCGCGCCAAAGGTCGGCCTCGGCCTTGGCGGAGCGCTGACGCTTCACGACGAGCAAAGCAACCAGAGCGACGAGCACGAGCGGGATAATCTTCCTCACGATGGATCTCCTCCTACCATGTTGTCTTCTTCAGTGGGCCTAGCTGGACTTGAACCAGCGACCTCATCCTTATCAGGGATGCGCTCTAACCGACTGAGCTATAGGCCCCAGCCGCCCCGGCGAGGTTACCGCACGGCCCTGCCGGTGCCCAAGCAACCTGGCCGAACCGATGGTGGCAGGTTCACTCCGGTTCGGACAGGGTCACCTCGATGCCGCCGACGAGGTCTGACGCGATGTTGTAGATGAGCGAGCCTACCGTGGCCAGCGCCGTCATCAGCACGATGTTCACCAATCCGACCACCAAGGCCACACCGAACACCCGTCCACCGCTGATCAGCTCCGTGCTGCCCTGCGGGTTGTTGACCGAGGTGAGATCGGAGTAGGTGCCATTGAGCTGGTCCCACACCCCCATCCCGGCGAGCACGCCGTAGAGCACCCCGACGGCGACCATCCAGGCGAGGAACCCGGCGACGGACAGTACCAGCGAGATCTTGAGCACCGACCACGGATCCAGCCGCTGCAGCTGCAGGCTGGTCCGCCGCGGTACCCGGCCCGGGTGCGCTCTGGCGTTCATCGGCGGGACGGGTGCCACCCGCTCGGGCGGAGTATGACCCCCGACCCGCACCGTGGACGGCGCCGCTGCCGGGATCTGCCTGGTCACATCCTCGGCCACCGGAGCGCCCGGCGAGAAGCCGTAGGCCCGGCCGCCCACCGGCTGACGATCATGCTGCTCCCGCGCTCCACGACCGTGCTCGGGTGCCCCGACCTGCAGGCGCACTGTTCTCGGCTCCCCGTCACCCTGGCGCTGCGAGGGCGGTGCGACCGCACCGTTGCGCGACACCCCCTCGCCAACAGCATCACCGGCTTCGGGTGACCCTGCCGCTGTCCCAGTGGGTTCTGGATCCTCAGACCTGGTCACGACTCACCCTTCGTCGCTGCGCCGCCGGCGTCAGGGTCGTCGGCTTCTTCAGCGTTACGTGCGACAGCCACCAGACTGGCGCTCTCACCAAGGTTCATCAAACGCACCCCCTTGGTCTGCCGGCCGGCTTTGCGGACCTCCTTGGCGGTGGTCCGGATGACCCCGCCGGTGGAAGTGATGGCGTACAGCTCATCGTCGATGTCCACGATCAAAGCCCCCACCAGCTTGCCACGCCGGCGGTCGTACTGGAGCGTGAGCACGCCCTTGCCACCCCGACCCTGCACCGGGTAGTCATCGATCGGGGTGCGCTTGGCGTACCCGCCCGCGGTCGCCACCAGCACATACCGGTCGGGGCAGACCACCGCGAGGGACAGCAGCTCGTCGCCGTCGTTGAACCGCATCCCGAACACCCCGGACGTGGCCCGGCCCATCGGCCGCAGCACGTCGTCGGTGGCGTGGAACCGGATCGACTGACCGTGCGCCGACACCAGCAGCAGGTCGTCGTCGGCGGAGCACAGCACCGCACCGACCAGCTCGTCGTCGTCACGCAGGTTGATCCCGATCAACCCACCGGCGCGGTTGGAGTCGAAATCGGTCAGCTTGCTCTTCTTGACCAGACCGTCGCGGGTGGCCAGCACCAGATACGGCGTCGCGGTGTAGTCCTTGATCTGCATGACCTGGGCGATCTGCTCATCGGGCTGGAAGGCGAGCAGGTTCGCCACGTGCTGTCCACGGGCGTTGCGGTTCGCCTCGGGCAGCTCGTACGCCTTCGCCCGGTACACCCGGCCCTTGTTGGTGAAGAACAGGATCCAGTCGTGGGTGGAGCAGACGAAGAAGTGCGCCACGATGTCGTCGGTCTTCAAGCCCGCGCCCAACACACCCTTGCCGCCGCGTTTCTGCGCCCGGTACAGGTCGGTGCGGGTCCGCTTGGCGTAGCCGGTGCGAGTGATGGTGACCACGACGTCCTCGACGGCGATCAGGTCCTCCGCCGACACGTCACCGTCGTAGCCGGTGATCCTGGTACGGCGCTCGTCGCCGTGCCTTTCAATGATCTCCAGCAGCTCGTCGCGGACGATCTGGCGCTGCCGCTCGGGCTTGTCCAGGATGTCCAGGTAGTCGGCGATCTCCCGCTCGAGCTCGGCAAGATCGTCGATCACCTTCTGCCGCTCCATCGCGGCCAAGCGGCGCAGCTGGGTCTCCAGGATGTAGTTCGCCTGGATCTCATCGACGTCCAGCAGCTCCATCAGCCCGGCGCGCGCATCGTCGACCGTCGGGGACCGCCGGATCAGCGCGATCACCTCGTCGAGCATGTCCAGCGCCTTGACCAGGCCGCGCAGCAGGTGGGCGCGCTCCTCGGCCTTGCGCAGCAGGTAGCGGGTGCGCCGGACGATGACGTCGAGCTGGTGGCGCACGTAGTGCCGGATCACCTGGTCCAGCCGCAGCGTGCGCGGCACGCCCTCGACGATGGCCAGCATGTTGACGCCGAACGACTGCTGCAGCGAGGTGTGCTTGTAGAGGTTGTTGAGCACCACCTTGGCGACCGCGTCGCGCTTGAGCGTGACCACGATGCGCATGCCGATCCGGTCGCTGGACTCGTCGTTGATCTCAGCGATCCCGGTGAGCCTGGCGTCTCGGGACAGCGCCGCGATCGACTCGACGAGGTTGTCCGGGTTGACCTGGTAGGGCAACTCGGTGATCACCAGGGTGGCGCGGCCCTTGGTGTCCTCCTCGACCTCCACCACGCCGCGCATCCGGATCGAGCCGCGGCCGGTGCGGTAGGCGTCGGCGATGCCGTCCGTGCCGACGATCAGGCCCTTGGTCGGGAAGTCCGGTCCCTTGATCCGCTCGATGAGCGCGTTAAGCAGGGTCTCGTCGTCGACGTCGGGATTCTCCAGCAGGTAGACCACACCCGCGCCGACCTCGCGCAGGTTGTGCGGCGGGATGTTCGTCGCCATCCCGACCGCGATTCCCGAGCTGCCGTTGACCAGCAGGTTCGGGATCCGGGCCGGCAGCACGACGGGCTGCTCGGTGCGCCCGTCGTAGTTGGGCTCGAAGTCGACGGTCTCCTTGTCGATGTCCCGCAGCATGTCCATCGCCAGCGGGGCCAACCGGCATTCGGTGTATCTCATCGCCGCTGCCGGATCGTTGCCCGGGGAGCCGAAATTGCCCTGGCCGTCGACCAGCGGGTAGCGCATCGACCACGGCTGGGCCAGCCGCACCAGCGCGTCGTAGATCGCCGAGTCACCGTGCGGGTGGTAGTTGCCCATCACGTCGCCGACGACGCGGGCGCACTTGACGCAGCCACGGTCCGGGCGGAAGCCGGAGTCGTACATCGAGTACAGCACCCGGCGGTGCACCGGCTTGAGCCCGTCGCGGACGTCCGGCAGAGCCCGCCCGACGATCACGCTCATCGCGTAGTCGATGTAGGAGCGCTGCATCTCCTGCTGGATATCGACCGGCTCGATCCGGTCCCCGTCCGGCGGCAGGATGATCTCGGTCACAGAGCTTGGTTCCCTTCAGCGGCCCCTGACGTGCGCGCAGCCCCATCAGTCTATCGGTGCACCCCGACACTCCCCGCCCCGCACACGCCCCCTCCCCGAGAGCTCGCGGGGGTCCGCCACCGGACTCTCCAACATTCCGGGCCGGTAAGGCTTAGAGCACCTTGGCCAGGAACGCCTGGGTGCGGTGGTGCTTCGGCGAGGTGAGCACGTCACGGGGTGGGCCCTGCTCGACGACCACGCCGTCGTCGAGCAACACCAGCGAGTCGCCGACCTCACGGGCGAAGCCCAGCTCGTGCGTGACGACGATCATGGTCATGCCGTCGGTGGCGAGCCCGCGCATGACGTCGAGCACGTCGCCGACCAGTTCCGGGTCCAGGGCCGACGTGGGCTCGTCGAAGAGCATGAGCTTGGGTTGCATGGCCAACGCCCGGGCGATGGCCACCCGTTGCTGCTGACCACCGGACAGCTGCGACGGGTAGGCGTCGGCCTTGTCCGCCAGCCCGACCCGGTGCAGCAGCGCGCGACCCCGCTCGAGCACCGTCGACCGCGACTTCCCGCGCACCCGGATCGGCGCCTCGATGATGTTGCCCAGCGCCGTCAGGTGCCCGAACAGGTTGAACCGCTGAAAGACCATCCCGATCTCGCGGCGCTTGCGGGCGATCTCGGGCTCCGGCAGCTCGTACAGCTTGGCACCGCGCTGCCGGTAGCCGACCAGCTCGCCGTCCACCCACAGCCGGCCGGCGTCGATCTTCTCCAGGTGATTGACACAGCGCAGAAAGGTCGACTTGCCCGACCCGGACGGGCCGATAATGCACATCACCTCACCAGACATGACCTCCAGGTCGACGCCGCGCAACACCGGCGTGCGCCCGAAGCTCTTGCGCACGCCCTCGGCCCGCACCATCGGCCCGGTCACCGCGCCCCCTCGAGGCGCATCCGGCTGGTGCCGCGCCCGACTCGCCGCTCGATCCGCGACTGCACCACGGTCAGCGCCGACGTCAGCGCCAGGTACCAGATCGCGGCGACGATGAGCAGCGGGATCGTCTGAAACGTGCGCGAGTAGATCTGCTGCACGGAGGTCATCAGCTCGTAGTAGGCGATGACGACGACCAGCGAGGTCGTCTTGAGCATCGCGATCGTCTCGTTGCCGGTCGGCGGGATGATCACGCGAAGGGCCTGCGGCAGCACGATCCGGCGCAGGGTGACCGCCCGGGTCATGCCCAGGGCCGCGGCGGCTTCGCCCTGCCCGACGTCCACCGAGAGAATGCCACCGCGGATGATCTCGGCCAGGTACGCCGCCTCGTTCAGCCCCAGGCCCAGCAGCGAGGCGACGAACACCGAGATCAGCGTGTTGGTGTCCACCGTGACGAACTGCGGCCCGAACGGGATACCCAGCGACAGCGTCGGGTACGGCGCCGCGAGGAAGTTCCAGAAGATCAGCTGAGCGATCACCGGAGTGCCCCGGAACAGCCAGATGTAGCCCGACGCGGCGACGGCGAGCAGCGGGTTGGGGGACAGCCGCATAATGGCGAGCAACAGGCCACCGCCCAACCCGATGACCATCGCCAGCGCGGTGAGGATGACGGTGTTGCGCAGCCCGGCGAGCACCGCCGGGTCGAACAGGTACCGCCCGACCGTCGGCCAGCCGAAGGTCGGGTTGGTGACCAGGCTGTGCCCGAGCATCGCGGCGAGCACCACCACCAGCAGCGCCGCCGACCACCGGCCGGGATGGCGCACCGGCACGGCCTGGATGCGGGCCGAGTCGGTGCTATCCACCGGCGGGATCCAGCTCGGGTTGCCGGATCGCGCCGCTGGACACCCCCCACTTGTCCAGGATCCGCTGGTAAGTGCCGTCTTGGCGGAGCGCCTGCACCGCACCGAGCACGGCCTGCGGGTACTCGGCACTGTTCTTGGGGATGACGACGCCGTACGGGGCCGTGGCGTAGGACTGCCCGACGACCTGGAGCTGCCCGCCGGTCTGGTGCACGGCGTAATCGACCACCGGTGAGTCGGCGAGCATCGCATCAGCCCGTTTGGCGGTCAGCGCCAATGCCACGTCGGTCTGCTGCTGGAACTGCCGCACAGTGATCGCCGACCGGCCGGCTTGGGTGCAGGTGGTGGAACGCGCCGCGAGGTCGTCGACCTGGACCGTGCCCTTCTGCACCGCCACGGTCCGGCCGCACAGCGCGTCCACCGAGAGCTGGTCGGGGTTGCCCCGGGGCGTCACCAGTGCGGTGCCGGCAGAGAAGTAGGACACCAGATGGACTTCCCGGAGCCGGTCGGCATTGATGGTGAACGAGGACATCAACAGCTCGTAGCGGCCGGCCGACAAGCCCGGGATCAACCCGTCGAAGCTGCCGTTGACGAACCGGGCGGTGAGCCCGAGCTTCTGGGCGATCGCGGTGCCGAGATCGACGTCCAGGCCGATGATGGTCTGCCCGTCAGGCGCGGTGAACTCGTTCGGTGCGTAGGAGGCGTCAGTGCCGATGACCACAATGCCGTCGGCGGACACCGCGGGCGGCACCTTGGCCGCCAGCGCAGCGTCGGTGGCGACGCTCGGGATCTTCGCCGCCAGGTCGGCGCCGTGCGACGAGGCGGTGCCGCAGCCGGCGAGCAGCACCACCACGAAGGCGGCGCACGTTCGTCGGCGCATAGCGACCTCCGTCGCCGGGCTCGACCCCGCCGACAACGATGATCGTGCCACGCTCGGCTGCCGCTGTCAGCCCCGGCGAAAGAGGGCCGGCGATGATTACCGCGCGGCGGGCAGCGTGGCGAGATCCTCGACCGGGTAGATGCCCGAGTAGCCGAGGATCTGCGCCGTCGAGTCCAGCGACTGGAACTGGAAGGTGTACGCGGCGTCCCCGGCTCGGTCCGGAATACAGCCCACCACCCGGTCCGTGAGCACCATCGCCCAGCCTGCCACCTGCTCCTCGCCGTCTTCGTCCTCCCGGCACAGCGCGACGAGCTCGGGCAGCTTATGACCGTTCATCTGGTGGTTCCTCCCGTGATCAGTGCAGTAGGCGTCCTAGAGTCCGGACGGGGCAACGTCACTGGGGTCACGGATGGTGGGAACCCACATCCGCGTTCCCACCAGCATGATCGGTGCCGACGAGGGAGGTGGGGTGGGCGTCAAGGGAACGCTGAAGCAGCGCCAGCTGGGCCGGGCGCTGCGCCGGCTGCGCGAGGACGCCGGGCTCAGCCTGGACGAGGCGGCACCGAAGCTGGACTGGTCGGCCAGCAAGCTGGGCCGGATCGAGACCGCCCAGCAGGGCGTGGACGTGCACGGCGTGCGCAGCATGCTCGACCTCTACAACGTGGGCGGCGCCCAGTGGGCCGAGATCATCGACCTGACCCGGGAGGCCCGGAAGCGCAACGAGTGGCACGCCTACGGGATCGGTGGCCAGGGCTACCCCAGGCTGGAGATGGACGCCGTCGCGGTGCACGAGTACCAGCTCGCGCACGTGCCGGGGCTGTTGCAGACCGAGGACTACATGCGGACGCTGTTCCGGAGCTCCCGGCGCCGCCGCACCGACGCCGAGATCGACCGGGACGTCCAAGCCCGGCAGTTCCGGCAGTGCCGGCTCACCGAGCAGCCGGCACTGGAGCTGGTCGCCATCGTGGACGAGTCCGCGCTGCACCGCCCGGTCGGTGGCGTCGAGGTGATGCGAGTCCAGCTGCGGCATCTCGTCGCGGCGTCCGCGCTTGCGTCGGTGTGCCTGCACGTACTACCGACCTCCCTCGGCGCGCACTCCGGGATGGACGGTTCGTTCATCGTGCTCGGGTTCGGTGATCCCCACGAGCCGGAGATCGCCTATGTCGAGCACACCGCGAGCGCACTGCATCTGGACAAGGAAGCGGAGGTCCAGGCTTGTAAGCTGGTGTTCGACCGGCTGCGGTCCGAGGCGCTGAGCCCGCACGACTCGGCAGCCCTCGTCGAGCGGCTGGCCACCGACCTGTGACCACCGAGAGCTAATGAGGCGAGCACCGTGCCTTCGTCCGATCATTCCCGCGCCACGTGGCGCAAGAGCAGCCGCAGTAACGGCGGCGTCGAGGGTGCGTGTGTCGAGGTTGCCGAGCTGCCCGGCCGGGTCGCCATGCGCGATTCCAAGGACCCCGCCGGGCCCGTCCTGGCCTTCACCCACGCCGAGTGGGGGTCGTTCCTCGGTGGCATTCGAGCCGGCGAGCTCAACTGACCCTGCGAACATGCATCCGCCGCCGGCGCTCCCGACATCCGAGTGCTGTCCGGCCGGACCAACACATAGCCGTTGGCGAGCTGACCCTTCCACCCTCTGCTACATAGCTCACGGATCGTACCGACAGCTAATAATCCAGCCTCCGCAGCCCGAAAAAAACGAAGTCAACAGAGGTCGGCCGACTTTTCACGTGCTCCAACATGTCGTACAGACACTCCACTCGTCGACCCCGGTCCCACCTCTCGTCGGATAAGAATGTCGAACGCGGCAGAAAAGCAGATCCAGATCCTCCGTCAGGTCTTGAAAATTTCGGTGACCACGCAACTCCTGCGTAGTTACTGGCATGGAGCCAGCGGCCCTACAAGAGCTCCCTACTACCGAGGTAAGATTGTAAGACCTTCGGAACGCGCACGCACCGGTCCTCAGTCTGGCGATTCTCGATCAGCGCAGCGATCAAGCGCGGCGTGGCAACCGCCGTATTATTTAACGTATGCGCAAAGTGAATCTTACCATTATTGTCCTTGTAACGAATTCCTGCGCGACGCGCCTGCCAATCATGCAACGTCGAACAGCTATGCGTTTCCCGGAAAGTGCCAAGGGACGGAAACCAAGTGTTGATGTCGTTCATCCTGTATTTTCCAAGCCCCATATCTCCCGTCGAGCACTCGACAACCTCGTAGTGCAAACAGAACGACTGAAGAATATACTCGGCAGTCTCGAGTAGCCTGGCATGCCATTTTGCAGACTCTTCCTCGTTCGCCTCGCAGATAACAAACTGCTCGACTTTCTCGAAGTGATGAACCCGCAGCAAGCCACGGACGTCTCGACTGGCACTACCGACCTCGCGTCGATAGCAAGGCGATATACCCGCGTATAACAGTGGCAGGTCACTCTGCGGTATCACCTCGCCCGCGTGAAGGCCCACAAGACCAACTTCAGCCGTTCCCGCAAGGTAGAGACCATCACCAGGAAGTGCATAGATTTCTTCCCGATGAAGGGGGAAAAAACCGCTCCCGATAAGAGATTCTTCTTTGACCAGAACAGGCGCTGAGATGATACGAAATTGCTGCTGAACAAGCAGATCAATCGCGTAGGAGTGAATCGCTCGCTCCAGAAGAACCATGTCGCCGGCCAACGCATATCCTCGCTCACCCGAGATATTCCGTCCTCGCGCGAACTCAACCCAACCCCGCTTTTCCGCGAGGTCCACATGGTCTAGGGGATGAAAGTCGAAACTCGGTTTTTCACCCCATACTTTGACCACCTTATTCGCACTCTCGTCCAGCCCCACCGGAGCTTCGGACCAGGGTATTGTTGGCGTGATCAGCATCAGCGCTGCCAGCCGGGTAGAAGCATCCTCAAGAGCTTCGCGGATATGCTTCTGCCGCCTATCAAGCTCGGCAGACGCTTCTTTCAGCTGTGCTCGGCGCGACTCGTCAGCACGTTTGAACTCCGCAGTGATCTCGTGTCTCTCCCGCTGGGCGTCATCGAACTCACCCTGCTTGGTACGCACAAGCGCGTCCAGTCGGAGTAGCTCCTCAACGTCAAGCTGGACGCCCTTCAGCTGTGCAGCTTCCCGGACCGCATCAGGGTTCTCTCGAATGAATCGTCTGTCTAGCATGGCATGCGGCCGTCTTTCTCCAGAATATATGGGTGAACAATTTTATTCATAAGCCGATATTTTATAGGTTTAGGTGGAGACCGGCCGGTCTCCTTTGATGTAATTCTCCCAGCGGGACCGCAGTTCAGGGCAGATCTCGACGCCTGGAAGTATAGCGAAGCCGAACTCAGGCAAGGTGGCGGGGCGTACGTGCGGCAGGGAGCGGAACCCTTCGAGCAAGTCGAACTCGATTCCTGGAACTGCACTGTTCATCGATTGGGCGAGATAGTATGGGATCGCGCGCCCCATCATGACACTGGCAGAGCGCTCCCTATAGTTGGCAAGTGCATATTCTGGATGGCACCCGTCGAGGAGTTTTTTGGGAACCCTGTATACCGGGTAGCAGAAGTTTATCCCGTCGATGATTCTCACTGGAAACTCTAGCGGTAGTTCGCCTTGCGTCAAGCGCAGGAAGCACTCTGCAAGCAAGTCTTCGAGATTAAGTCCGGTAACGACACAGGAGGCACCCAGCTTGCGTGCGACGTCTGACAGCGCGAGGCGAATCGCCAATGTTCCGATAACATCCGAGTCTTCTCTGGGAAAATGCGCATGGAAGTCGCTGAGCCAGTGCGAAGAATTACCGAGGCGGCCGAGCAGCCGATTGACTCGTTCCGATCCAACGAACTGTAGAGACAGTCCGAGACTTGCGCAGAGCTCTTTGGCACGGTCGATCGCAGCGTCCCATTCAGGTGCACCTAGAAGCATGACGGGTCTTATCGATACAGTCAAGTTCCTCGTTGCCTCGACAAGAGCGGCCAGCAGCGCGTTGGAATCACCGCCGCCACTTGTCCCAACAACGATCGTAGCGGACCCGCCAAGGACCTCACGGTACGCTTCGACAAAGTCTGCCACGGATTCATTGACGAAATTTCGGCAGGCTTGGACATCAAGCGTTGCGTGCGTAATGTAACCGTATGTTCCGGACGAAAACGTGTACTCGGTGACTGGCATGACCGCCGGAACATGTTCTACAGAAGAAGAACGGGCGTCACTCAAGAGCGAGTGATAGTTGAGGTTACGGTCGAATTGCAGAATGAGTTGTTCGTCGCCGGATCGCACGAGACGATCAAGCGGCTCGTACAGTCCGATGACTCTACGAATTTTTGCGGAGCCGGTGGCGAAAGGTGAGACGGTATTCGGCGGTACCCGAAGTAGTCTGCAGACATCAATGAGTCTGAGGTCGGGAGCAAACTCCCGAGCCTCATCTCCTGCTGCAGTTCGTAACACCACTGACACCTTGCGACCAGACACCATCTCGCCTTCCTGGTTGATTCACCTACTGTGATGCGACCGCCGATGATGCAGTACAGATCTTGCATACACCGGAGTTGGAGAGCTGTGGGTCCGCCGCGAATGCAGAGAGACGGTGCCGCTGCGCAATCACCTTGCTCACCATTCGCTGCTCATCGGTCCGAGCCTTCGACTGGGGTTTCATCGTTTCATCTCCTTTCTCGGTCTGGGGACGCGCCCCTCAAGGAGCGGGACTGTAGTGTGTTCCCGGCGCGAACCGACGAAGTCATGTGATCGACTCCTCGACTCACGATGCGTGATCCCCACCGTAGGCAGATACGAACCGAAGCTCAATAGTCACTCTGTGATCGAGCTGTCCAGTAGCAGCCTGAGTGGCGGTCGTTCCTCGGCGGCATCCAGACTGAGGAGTTCGACTGATCCCGACCGTGAGTCAGCGCTGCAGCACGCCGGTTCCGAGCTGCGTCAGCGCTAAGTTGATCTCGTCGAGGCCGCAGCGCGCCAGAACTGGTGCAGGTGGCAGTCGTACCAGCCCATCGCAGCCTGATGATGTCGCGCAGCTCGGCCAAGCTCGTCGTGGAGGGCTTCTGTAGGCGTCGCCAGAGTGGCGGCTTCATGTACCGCAACGACATCTTGATCGTGTGAATGCTGGGACGGACCGGCATCGCACGACCCTATTCCATCTCGGTGTCCGGACACGGCTGGGACACCGATCCAGCGGCGTGGATGCGTACCCAGCGAACCGATCGGGAACAGCTCGACGGCCTGATGTGCGCCCTCGTGCTCGATGCCACCGTCCTCATCGACGGTGTCACCGACGATCTACGCCAAGATCAATTACTTCGACCGGTTGGGATCAAGCACCGCTGCCGGACGCGACCACCACGGCCATGGAAGCAGTCATCCGGCGGTACGCCGAATTTGTGTGATTTGTAGAGATTTGTGTGATCCAGACCGGTAGGCCGCAGATCTCCGGCAGTCATTGAAGATCACGTCGGTGGCCAGCTGTGGGTCCAGGTGTGACATCACCGGCGCCCTGCGAGGTCGGCACCGCCCGTCGGCCACCCCCAGACGGGCCGTGTCGGCGTGACCAGTGCCACCCAGGGCAGTTATGTTTGCTAGGTGGCCACCACCGCACTGAAGCCGCCGTTCGCTGACGCTTCGCCAGCTGAGGTCCGTGCCGGGCTACTCACGGAGGATCAACCGGAATTCGACCGGCAATGGCGCGAGGCCCTGACCGTCGCAGCCAAGGCCCTCAGCTTGGATGAGGTGCACGACACCCTGGAGTCTTGGCGGCGGGTCGCGTGGCTGGTCAGCGAGCATGGGCACGACGGGTACCGCCGGATGATGGCCCAAGCCCAGGAAACACTGCGCACCGGGCAGAGCCGATCCGGCAGCATCGCGATCGAGGAGATCGAGGCGCTGATCCGGGCGCGACTAAGCCGGTAGGTGTATCGCGTTGAGACCTACCCTGAGGCACGCGACCAGATCGCCGCACTGCCCGACGATGCCCTGGCTGGCTACGCTGAGGCATTGGGGGTGCTCAAGAGATCATCCCGTGGAACGGGGAGCCGATCAACAAGCACAATCCGACCGGTCCCGTACGGACGCTGCCGTTCGGCGTCGCAGGCATGGCCACCTAATCTGATCCTAGAGGATCAGCGGCGGGTGGATGTGATTACTGTGGTCTGGGTAGGCTGACGGCACCCTAAGACCACACCGGCGAACAGATCACCCAAACAAGACACCGGAATCAGGCGAGAGCGGAACGGGCAGGAAGCGCACTGCGGGGCTTAGCCACGTCGAACTCACCGCAGCACCGACCAGATGACTCCCAGCTTGGCGTTTCGTGAAGCGGTGACCGCTCCGGCAGCGACGCTCCACCAAGCAGCCGGGACTGGGGCTGGTCACCATCGTGACGAGTCCGCGCTGCACCACCCGATCAGCGGAGCCGAGGCAAACCCAACCGCGGCGCCTCCGCTCTTGCCGTTGGTGCGCCTTCAAGTACTACCAACCCCCCGGCGTGCACTCCGGGATGAACGACTCAGCTGCCGCGACCCAGAGGAGCCCGAGCGCACCTATCAGGATCCCGCGGGATCTGTTCTGTCATTCACCCGGTTCGAGTAGCGAGCCCGCCTGAACTGCGGCCAACATTCGGTTACCTATCACACGGTGCGCGCTCGGACACTGTGCGCACTCTGATTCCCCGGCACCACGGTCCTCATCAACGCACCGTGTCCGACTCGCTACCCGACTGCGGGTTTTCTCGGATGAAATTCACACTTCAGGTTCGATGAACTACGCAATGCTATTGACGCATGCGCTAGAGGCTTCCGGGAGGGCGCTGCATAGCCGAAGGAGTGGGGTGCCGCACATGGCGGTGACTAAGACGGGCTCGCGGGAACCACCCGCGCGGCGAGGGCGGTGGCGTCCGCGGAGGCGGCTCTGGCACGCGCGGCAGCGCCAGATCATGGCTGTGCTGGTCGGGCTGATGACGGCCGCCCTCGTCCTGCTGACATTGGGCCGAGGCATCGAGCAGTACATGCAGAACGTCACAGTGAACTTGGGCGCGGATCTCATCGGGGCGATCGTCACTATTTTCGTGATTGCGCCGATCGTCAGCCGCGCGGGCGAGGGCCGCGTGCGGGAGCACCCGAGGCTCGACTACGCGTGGTACGTCGACCGGGTCGCCGGCGCGACCTCGACCATCCGGATCATGGACACCTTCTCCAACCTGCTCGACGGCCCACACACTGAGCGCTTCTTCCAAGCCGTCCAGCTGGCGTTGGAGCGCGAGGCAGTAGTGCTGATCCTGCTGCTCGACCCCGACTCGCTCGCTGCGCGGCAGCGTGCGCACGAACTCGACAACCCCGACGTGTACCGCGAGATCATGCATAATCTCCGGATACTCTATGATTTCCACAACACAGTCCTTCCGGTATCGATGCGTCGCAATTTCAGCGTGCGCATGTACACCGCTTCCCCCTCGATCACCGTCTACCGCTGGGACGAGAAAGCCCTAGTGGGCTTCTTCCCGGTCGGCAAGATCTCCAGCCAGGGTGTCCACCTCGAGGTCATCGCCAGCTCGCCGCTGGGAGAATTCGTCAACGAACGATTCAATTCCTTATGGAACGCGAGCAAGGACATCGGACAGTTCATGCGCTTACCGGTCACTTTCATCGACGGCACCGTCGCCGACCTGCGCCTCGAAGTCAAGTTCGTCGATCTGAACGGCAGACTCTACGTGAGTGACCCGCGGATGGTGGCGCAGATGGCCCGCCGTAGAACGGCGGCGGCGCTGGTCTACTCGCACTACCACGATCAGCAGGTGCTCAACGAGCTCACCCTCGTCGATGACACCCAACCGGAGCTGCTCGCCACGCTCTGCGACCAGTTCCTGGCGAAGTACGATCATAACGACGACGTCTTCGTCAGCCTCGAACCAGTCATCGAGGATAACCTGAGCGTACTAGCCACGAAGTCCGGTAAAGACTCAGAAAGGCCATGATCGGCCATGGGCGTGGGCAGCCCGACCGGAGCCTGCTCGACGGTAGGATCGCGGCGCTGTCCTGCGCTCGTCGATGAGATGATCAAATTCCTGGCCCGACACTAGCTGGCACCAGTGTCAGGACCCGGAGGAGAGAAGCGAACGTCGTCCAGCCGCACACCGCAAAAGATGTCCCAGAGGCACCCAGGTTTCGCGCCTACACGGACAACCACATCGACAAGCTCGCCGCCCGAGCGAGGTTCTCGGTCGATGAACGGCTGGCCATGCGGGCGGTGGCAGCTGTGCTGCCCTTTCGCACCAACACCTATGTCGTCGACGAGTTGATCGACTGGATGGCAGTTCCCGACGACCCGATCTTCCGTCTCACCTTTCCGCAGGGCGACATGCTCGCCCCGGCGGACCTGTCCCGGATCGTCGACCTGCTTCGCCGCAGCGCACCCCGCCAGGAGGTACGGCAGGCGGCCCACGAGATCCGGTCGCGGCTGAACCCGCATCCGGACGGTCAGATCGATCTCAACGTGCCCTTCCAGGACGGTGTCGCGCTGCACGGCATGCAACACAAGTACCCGGAGACGTTGCTGTTCTTTCCCCGGCACGGGCAGACCTGCCACGCCTACTGCACCTACTGCTTCCGGTGGCCGCAATTCGTCGGTGAACCCGAGCTGAAGATGGCCTCCAATGACACCGACATGTTGCTGGCCTACTTGCTGCGCCATCCTGAGATCACCAGCGTGCTCATCACCGGCGGTGACCCGCTCGTGATGAGCACACTAGTGCTGCAGCGTTACGTCGAGGTGCTCCTCGACCCGCGGCTAGAGGGTTTGGAGTCGATCCGCATCGGCACCAAGGCGGTGTCGTACTGGCCCTACCGATTCGTCACCGACTCCGACTCCGACGATCTCATGCGATTGTTCGAACGCATCGTCGCAGCGGGAAAGCACCTGGCGGTGATGGGTCACTTCTCGCATCCGCGGGAGCTGGAACTCGACATCGCCGCGTCCGCGATGCGACGGATCCGCGGCACCGGCGCGGTGATCCGGTGCCAAGCCCCGTTGATCCGCGGAGTCAACGACGACCCGAGCACCTGGGCCATGTTGTGGCGCAAGGCGACCCGGATGGGCGCCATCCCCTACTACATGTTCGTCGAGCGTGACACCGGCCCGAAGGACTACTTCGCGGTGCCGCTCGCCCAGGGGTATGAGATCTTCCGTGACGCCTACCAGCAGGTCTCCGGGCTGGCCCGGACGGTGCGGGGCCCGATCATGTCGGCCGCCCCGGGCAAGGTCTGCGTGGACGGGGTGGTCGAGATCGGTGGCGAGCAGGTGTTCGTGCTGCATTTCGTGCAGGCACGCAACCCTGAGTTGGTCAACCAGCCGTTCTTCGCCCGCTTCGACCCCACTGCGACCTGGTTGACCGACCTCGTTCCGGCACTGGGTGCCACCCAGTTCCTCTACCAGACAAACGCGACAGGGTAGCGTCCCGTGATACGTGGCGCCGGAGTCCGATACAGCTTGGGCTCAACGAGTGGTGACCAGCTCGCTCTTGAGCGACTTGACAGTGCCGTCGGCTTGAAATTCGCTGATCACGTAGGTGGACGAGCGAGGCTCGCCGGCTTCGGTGAATTCCAGCGTTCCGGACGGGCCGTCGTAGTCTATGTTCTCACCTTTTTTCACGAGAACCATGCAGGCGGCGAAGGTCAGGCATTTCTCGCCGTCCTTCGTCACTCCGTTGATCTCCCTCGCAACCGCGAGAGGCTCGTCCGTACCGGCCATCGCCGCCGCCAATGCGGTGATCACCACCGCATCGTAGGTCTGCGCGGAGAAAGCCGGGTCACGTATCATGGGATCGGCCTCCAGCAATCGCCGCATGAACGTCTCATCTCTACCATCGATCAAGTACCCCTTCATTCCTTGTAAAACATCGGGATTCCGTGGAGCGATCTGGCTCACTAACGTGTCGTTCATGTTGGCGTTCGAAATGTATACTCGTTTTTTTTGCGGGCCGAGATTCTCCTCGATCATGCCGGAGAGGACGCGAGCACCCTCGATCAAGGCGATCAGGACGATCGCATCGGGGTTCCGGTCCTTGATTCGCTGAACTTCCTCGTTGAAGTCATGCGCATTCGGGTCAAAAGAGAAGGAGTCGAGTACGTGCCGCCCTGATTCCTCGAGCACTTTTTCGGTCGCATCCCGCAAGGAATTGCCGTACACATCGTCGCGTGACACCACCACCACTGTCGAGTTGCCGTCAGCAACGACGAGACCGCCGAGGACCTGAGCCTCCATACCGGCGGTCGGCGAAGTTCGGAAATAGAGCCCACGATCGGGGTATGTGGTGAACAACGTCGCTGCGTTTGCAGGCGAGAAGATGATCAGGCCCGCGCAGGTCACCTTATCGATCACGTTGACGGCTGAGGCCGACAACACTGGACCGATAATCACGTCAACCTCGTTGGAGATCAGCGCGTCGACCGACCGGCTGGCGACGTCGTTGATCAAGGGATCACCCTCGTCGCGCTGATTTCCCAGATCGAGCTTGATCGCGCTACGGGGGATGCCGCCGGCTTTGTTGATGTCGTTCATCGCCAGCCGCACGCTGGCCTCCAACGCTGGAGACCTCAGGTTGACTGGTCCGGTAATCGGCAATAGCGTCCCGAGCGAGAGCACACCATCAGCAGGCCGGGTCTTCGGCGAACACGGGATCGCGTGACCAGCAGACGCCTTGCTCGGCACCGGCGAAAACACCAGAGACGGCAGGGCAATCAACGCCACCACGACCACTACCGCCACCCCGACTTTATCCCACCAGCGTCTGTCTCGATGTCGCTGATCTGTGCAGTTAGGTGGCCGGGAAAGCTCCTCCAAAGCAACGGCTGCTACTGCCCGAACACCGTCGTCGGTATCGTGATCTCGCAGGCGGACGAGGGTTTGTCTCGCCGTGAGTTTCTGCCCTCCTGAATTGTCACCAGACAGCAAGAGCCGTAAACCATAAACAGCCCATCGCCGGCTCCATACAGTCTTACTTGTCACGGCTTGTTCGAGTTCGGCTGGCAAGGGTAACGGCCCATGAGGGTTCCTCGCCAGATAGAGCTGACCACGTATCCCGTCCGCGGACATCGTCGGCGTTTGACCTGACGTGTTCTGGCAGACCTGGTCATGCACATATCGATACAGCTCACCGACCTCGACCTGGCCGTCGCCATCTAAATCGGCCGCACCGGTCGCCAAACCTCGGACGACGGCATCAGTGAACTCCGAGTCGTAGGAGTATTCCATTTTTCCCGAAGCTGTGATGACAATGCGACCATGGCCCCCGAGCTGCCGTTCGAGGATCTCTTCGGCGTCGGCATCCGTAGGTTTGGGCCCCTTGGTGGTGAATGCTCCACTGAAGCAGCAGTCGAGCAGCAACACGATGCGCTGCGACCGGCTTTGATCCATCTGCTGCTGCACCCATTGTGCCGAGATCCCGGTAGAGCCCACCAGATCTTTCTTCGTGTTAGCGGCGACAAAGTGCAGCTTTCTTTTGGAGTCCAAGACCCCGTGACAGGAGAAGTACAGCAGCAGAAGGTCATCCAGCATGCGGTTGGCGAAGAATTGCTCAATTTCTTCGGTGACCGATCCCGACGGCTCGTTGAGCAACGTGTGAACTGTGAAATCACCGATCGCCCGGTCCTCGAGTACACGACTCAGCGCGTCGAGGTCCCGAGCGGGCGCCGTGAGCCGCTCGAACTCCGGGTCACCATGGTCGGAACAACCAATCAACAATGCGACTCGCGTGCCACCTATCCTGACATCATCCATCGGTGTGCCGGTCGATGAAGAGCTGCATCAGCCTGCGCTGGTCTTCCCGGGTGACTCCATTGATCTCTAGAACATCGTCGCCGAACTTGATTCTTGCGGAGCGCTCAGGTACGAGGGACGCCCACCACCGCACGCTCTCGATAAGCTTCGTGAGGAGTTCCTTGGACAGGGCCAGCACGACGGTGAGCGCACCCGCGACGAACATCTCACCAGCGCGGGTACCGGGCGGCGCCTGGCCTCCAGTCAACGGTTCGGCAGATTCGACGTCCAGCTCAAGCAGCAGTCCGCGCAGATCCACAGCCAGCGCCGCCAGTTCCTCGGCGGTGGCTTCCGAACCCGGGTCAACACTTAGCGTAAGCTGAATGCTCTGCTCAGTCATGTCCTGCCATCCACTGAAGAGGATCGCACAAGCCGTGCCCAATCAGGGTACCTGGATGGGCCGCCCGTTAATGCTCTTCTCGCGGAGTTATCCGAATCTCAGGTCAGCGCAGCGCGTCAGCACCAAACCGCGCGAGCGCATCGTTAATCTTGTCGAGATCGCAGCGCGTCGGGTCGTAGCCGACCGGCATCCACTCGCGGTACATTCCGTGCTCCGGGTGCTTCGCATCGCTCAAGGCGCCCATCATCTCGTCGAAGCCACCAGGGCCACCACAGTCCTCGGGCGGGCAGGCCCGGCGCCCGGCCACACATCGCGGGTAGGCCAGCGCCGGATCGGCGCGGCCCACGGACTCCACTGTGATGTGGTGCCACCAATCGTCACCGAAGTCGTACCAGTACACGAAGCGCTGCCCGACCTGCATCCGGGTCAACGTCCGGCGCGCTTCGTCCGTCCCAGCCCATCGCCACCTGAATGATGTGGTGTAGCTCGGCCAGGTTGGTCTTGGAGAACACTGGGAGGCGTCGCCAGACGGGCGGCTTCATGTTCCGCAGCGACACCTTGATCGTATGAATGCTGGGCTGCGCAGGCATCGGGCGACCCTATTCCTCGACCCCCGAAGCCGTCTTCGTGGGCCACCGCTGCACAAGCTCGCCGCCACGCGAGCCGCCGATTCAGCCCTAATTCCACTTAGTTGAGCGACGGTGGGGATGTCGTGGTGAACGGATGGCCTGCAGGGCGGTCGTGGTACGGCAGGGTGATCTTGGTGGATGGCGGTCCTCGGGGTAGTGATCGCGGCAGCGGAGGACGCCGGGGGTAGCTGGCACCCGCCAAACCTGCGCACACAGACCGTTAGCCGGGAAGGAGGCCATCCAGCCGCACGCTGACCGGGAAGGGCTCGGTGGTGACGAACCGGCCGGTGACGGGACCGGGATCCTGGTAGCCGAACTCCGCGGCGAGGTGGCAGTCGATCAGTGTCACCGGGGGGTCGACGTCCACGATCCAGTAGTGCGGGATCCCGGCGTCGGCGTACTCACCCCGCTTGATCACGTGATCGGTGCGCTGTGAACCAGGTGAGACGATCTCGACGACGACCAGCACCTCGCAGGCACGCAGGATTCCCCCGTCGCGTCGCACCCGCTCGACAGCCGCGTCGGGCACGACTATCAGATCCGGCCTGCGGACGAACCCGGGTTTACCCCGTGGCGCCAGCTCGAGGTCGACATCGATGTCCGGAATCACCTGCAGACCCGCGGGAAGCTGTGCGTCCAGCTGGATGAGCAGCTTCCTCATGACGATCATATGATCCGGCGCCGGGCTCGGCGACATGACCAGGTTGCCTTCCTGTAGCTCCGAGCGGTAGCGGTCGTCCTCGCCGAGTGCCGCGTACCCATCAACAGTCAGCAGGCGGCCCGGCAGCTCCGGCACAGCTGTCACAGCGTCTCCTCACGTCCATGAGCAGTCTCACATCCGACCTGGCCGAAGCGCCATTCAGCTCCGAATGGCGCTTTCAACGACGCCCAGACCGCGATTCGGCTCCGAATGGCGGTCAGACGTCGAGGAAGCGGACGTCTTTGGCGTTGCGGGTGATGAAGGAGCGGCGGGACTCGACGTCCTCGCCCATCAGGACGCTGAAGAGCTCGTCTGCGGTGGCCGCGTCGTCCAGGGTGACCTGCATCAGGACCCGGTTGGCCGGGTCCATGGTGGTCTCCCACAACTCCTTGGCGCTCATCTCGCCGAGACCTTTGTAGCGCTGGATGGCATCGTCTTTGGGCAGCTTGCGGCCTTCCGCGAGGCCCGCCGCGATGAGCCCGTCGCGTTCACGATCGGAGTAGGCGTACTGCGGCTCGATCCGCGGCCATTTGATCTTGTACAACGGTGGGCTGGCGAGGAACACGTGCCCGTGCTCAACCAGTGGGCGCATGAACCGGAACAACAGCGTCAGCAGCAGGGTACGGATGTGCTGGCCGTCCACGTCGGCGTCGGCCATCAGCACGATCTTGTGGTAACGCAGCTTGGCGAGGTCGAACTCGTCGTGGATCCCGGTGCCCAGCGCGGTGATCAGTGCCTGCACCTCGGTGTTCTTGAGCACCCGGTCCAGCCGCGCCTTCTCCACGTTGATGATCTTCCCGCGGATCGGCAGGATCGCCTGGTACATCGAGTCCCGGCCGGACTTGGCCGAGCCGCCTGCCGAGTCACCCTCGACGATGAAGACCTCGCTGCGGGACGGGTCGGTGGAGCGGCAGTCGGACAGCTTGCCGGGCAGGCCACCCAGGTCACCTGCCGACTTGCGGCGGACCAGCTCGCGGGCCCGCCGCGCGGCCAACCGGGCCTGCGACGACGAGACCGCCTTGTTGATGATCGTCTTGGCCTCGGCGGGGTTGCGTTCCAGCCAGTCGATCAACCACTCGTTGCAGGTGCGCAGGACGAAGGACTTGACCTCGGTGTTGCCCAGCTTGGTCTTGGTCTGGCCTTCGAACTGCGGTTCCTTGAGCTTGACCGACACGATCGCGGCCAGACCCTCCCGCACGTCGTCACCGGTCAGCGCGGCGTCCTTCTCCTTGAGCAGCTTCTTGTCCCGCGCGTAGCGGTTGACCACCGTGGTCAGTGCGGAGCGGAAACCCTCCTCGTGGGTGCCGCCCTCGTGCGTGTTGATCGTGTTGGCGAAGGTGTAGACCGACTCGGTGTACCCGGCGTTCCACTGCATGGCGACCTCGATCTCCATGCTGTCGCCGGCAGCCTCGAAGCCGATCACCTTGCGGTGGATGGGGTCCTTGGAGTTGTTGAGGTGTTTGACGAAGTCCTCGAGACCGCCGGGATAGTGGAAGGTGCGTTCCTTGACCTGCGCGGTCTGACCGTCGGCGTCCTCGGTCTCGTTGCTGCCGTTGACCCGCTGGTCGCGCAGCACGATGGTCAGGCCCTTGTTGAGGAAGGCCATCTCCTGAACCCGGCGCGCCACAGTCTCAGCGTTGTAGGTGGTGGTCTCGAAGATCCGGCCATCGGCCCAGTAGGTCAGTGTGGTGCCGGTCTTGCGGGTCGGCTCACCCTTGCGCAGCGGGTGCACGGGCTTGGAGTCCGCATAGCGCTGCCGCCAGACGAACCCGTCGCGGCGGATCTCCACCTCCAGCACGCTGGCCAGTGCGTTGACCACGCTGACGCCGACGCCGTGCAGGCCACCGGAGACGGCGTAGGACTCGCCGTCGAACTTGCCACCGGCGTGCAGCGTGGTGAGCACGACCTCCAACGCGGGTCGCTTCTCGACCGGGTGCATGTCCACCGGGATGCCCCGGCCGTCATCGGACACCCGCACCCCGCCGTCGGCGAGCAGGGTGACGTCGACCCTGGTCGCGTAGCCGGCCATCGCCTCGTCGACGGCGTTGTCCACCACCTCCCAGATCAGCTGGTGCAGGCCGCGCTCCCCGGTGGAGCCGATGTACATGCCGGGGCGCTTGCGGACGGCTTCGAGTCCTTCGAGGACCGTGATGGACGACGCGCTGTACTCGTTTTTCTTGGCGGCCACGGTCTTCGGTGTCTCCTCGCCGGTGCGGTGCAGTGGTTCGGCGGCCGGGTGATCCTCGCCCCGGTCGGTGATCACACCAGGGCAGCCCGGTGTCTACGGTCATTCTACGTGGCGACGGGAGGCGGACCCGCAAGCACGGGGATTAACCGTAGGTGTCGCGGGGGCCACGCCCGCGGACGTGGCGGGGGCCGTGATGCCAGCTCGGGGCAGCCGGGCCCTGCACCCGCAGCCGGGTCACCACACCCGGCCCGACGCCGGCGGTGATCCCTTTGATCAGCTGGCGTTGCAGCAACCGCAGCTGCGTGGCCCACGCCGTGGAGCTGGCCTGCACGGTGAGCTCCCCGTCGGACAAGGACACCGGCGACGCATGCGCGGCGACCTCCGCACCCACCAGCTGCGCCCACTTGGCGAACACCACCCCGGCCGACACCCGGCCGGCCCAGCCACGATCGGTCACCAGCCGAGACGCCAGCCGGCCCAGTGGCTGCGGGTCCCGGTCGTCGGCGCCCGCACCGGACCAGCCACGACGTCGCCGTACCGGCTTCCGGCCCGCTGACCCACCGGCTGACCTGCCACCGGCAGCGCGGGGCCCAGCGGCCCGGGCAGCTGCCAAGGCTGCGCGGGCGATATCGGCGCCCTTGGGCCCACCAGACGGGTCCTGAGGTGCACGTGCACCTGCACGCAACATCGACTTGTCCACACTATCCACAGGTTTGTCCCCAGGCGGGGGATGATTACCGGACACGGCACACCTGACCGTCGCGCACATCGAACCGTAGACCGTCGAGCTCGGCGGGCACATCGGCCACCACCGCCGCGGTGACCACCACCTGCTCGGCGGCCATCGCGACCTCGGCCAGCCGGGCCCGGCGGTGGGTGTCCAGCTCGGCGAAGACATCGTCGAGCAGCAGCACCGGCTCGGCTCCGCTGCAACGCAGCAGCTGGTAGCTGCCCAGCCGCAGGGCCAGCGCCAGCGACCACGACTCGCCGTGACTGGCATAGCCCTTGGCCGGTAGGCCGCCCACGCCGAGCTCGAGATCGTCGCGGTGTGGGCCGACCAGGCAGACCCCGCGCTCGACCTCGGTCCGGCGGACCCGGGCCAGCTCAGCGAGCATCGCCACCTCCAGCTGATCGAGATCGACCTTGCCGGCTCCGGCGGGCAGCGCGGTACCCAGGCTGCTGCGGTAGTCGAGGGTGACGGTCGCCGTCTCCGGCGCCACCGCCCGGTACGCCGTGACCACCTGCGGAGCCAGCTCGGTGACCAGGTCCAGCCGGGCCCCGAGCAGCTCCGCGCCGTGCCGGGCGAGGTGGCCGTCCCAGACGTCGAGGGTGCGCAGGTCACCCGCCTCGCTCACCCGGCGCGCCGCTTGAGCCGACTTGAGCAACGCGACGCGCTGGCGCAGCACCTTGTCGTAGTCGGCCCGCACGCCGGCCAGCCGGGGAGCCCGCAACACCAGCAGATCGTCCAGGAACCGCCGGCGTTCCCCCGGGTCACCGCGGACCAGCGCCAGGTCCTCCGGGGCGAACAGCACGCTGCGCAGCACGCCGAGCACCTCCCGGGGCCGCGCCACCGGGCAGCGGTTGATCCGGGCCCGGTTGGCCCGCCCCGGGGAGATCTCCAGCTCGACGGTCAGCTCCCGGCCGGTGTGCACCACGGCGGTGCGCACGATGGCGCGCTGGGCACCGTGGCGCACCAGGGCCGCGTCGGTGGCCACCCGGTGCGAGCCCAGTGTCGACAGGTAGCTCAGCGCCTCGACCAGGTTCGTCTTGCCCTGCCCGTTGGCGCCCACCAGCACCGCGACCCCGGGTTGCAGGTCGAGCTCGGCGTGTTCCCAGGAACGGAAATCGGTGACCTCGAGCTGGCGGACGTACATCAGGGGCTAGCCGGGTAGGTCGGGTTGGGCCGCCTGCACGGCGTGGCCGCCGAACTGCTGGCGCAACGCGGCCACCGCCCGCATCGCCGGCGAGTCGGGCTGGCGGGAGGCGAAGCGGGCGAACAGCGCCGCAGAGATCACCGGTGCCGGCACCGCGTGGTTGATCGCCTCCTCGACCGTCCAGCGTCCCTCGCCGGAGTCCTGCACCCACCCCCGCAGCTGATCCAGTTGCGGGTCCTCGTCCAAGGCCGCCACCAGCAGGTCGAGCAGCCAGGAGCGAACCACCGTGCCCCGCCGCCACGCCTTGAGCACCGCGGGGACGTCGGTGACCGCTTCGGCGGCCTCGAGCAGCTCGTAGCCTTCGGCGTAGGCCTGCATCAGGCCGTACTCGATGCCGTTGTGCACCATCTTGGCGAAGTGCCCGGCGCCCACCCCGCCGGCGTGCACGAAACCCTCGTCGCGGGGACCTTCGGGGCGCAGCGCGTCGAACACCGGCATCAACCGGTCGACGTGCTCAGCTGGTCCACCCACCATCAGACCGTAGCCGTTGGTCCGGCCCCACACCCCGCCGGACACCCCGCAGTCCAGGTACCCGATCCCGTTGCCGGCGAGTAACGCCGCATTGCGCTGGTCGTCGGTGTAGCGCGAGTTGCCGCCTTCCACGACGACGTCACCCGCACCGAGCAGGGCGGCGAGTTGGGTCACCGTCTCCCGGGTGGCATCCCCGGCCGGCACCATGATCCACACTGTCCGTGGTGCGGAGAGCCGGCCGACCAGCTCGGTCAGTGAGTCGACATCCCGACCAGCTGGGCTGAGGGCGTAGCCAACGACCTCGATACCAGCGGCGCGCAACCGGTCACGCATGTTGGCGCCCATCTTGCCAAGTCCGATAAGTCCTATTTGCACGATGAGTCCTCCAACGGGCTGGGTGTCCCTACGGTAGGTCGTGGTTGATCCCGTGGTGTGCAGTGGGTCGGCGTGAGGTTGTCCACCGGGTTAGTAACAAGATGCCTCTCCAGAGAGATAAAGCAGTAGCAGTAACAGGTCCTGTGGGTGGTGTGGACGGGTGGCGTCTGCACAGGTCCGGCGGTGCGGTGGGCTGTGCACAGCCCGGCTGTTGCCCGGTGCAGCGAGCCGACCTGCTGTGGACCGTGCCACGTCGCGCCCCCGCAACCCACAGCCCGCCCCACTTATCCACAGAGTTGTCCCCAGGTGTGGGTGAATCACCGGTGACCCGATGCCGTCAAATTCAGCACATGCCCGGTGTGGGGGGTTAGGATGCGGGGATGGAACTCGTGACGCTTGATGTTGTTCTGCTTATGCCGGAAATCCTTCGGGGGCGAGCCGTCAAGTGCAGTGAGCTGTTGTCCGAGCGAATGCAAGTATCGGGGCCGGGGTCGTGTTTCCGGCTTGGCAAGCCGTTTCCCGGGGACGGGGCCGGACTGTGTGAGCCGCACGTGTCACTGTTCATGCTCAGCGTGAGCGAGGCGGAGACAACAGAAGTCACGAACGTGGTGGAACGGCTGGCCGAGACGTTATCACCACTGCATGCGTACGGTGCAGAGTATCTGCACAATCCGCAAGGTGCACTCGAGCTGCACTTCACGAGATCCGTGGCGTGGCGAGCACTCCAACGTGCCGTCGTCGCCGTTGTAGAGCCACTTCGGCGGGGACGGCTGCGCGATATCGACCCGTCCGGTGCTGGTATTCTTGAATTGCTTGACGATACGTCACAAGACGATTCCAGGCGGCGACAACTACGGAGATACGGCTACGACGAGATCGCCGACGAGTCCTATGGCGGGCATGATCGTTTCAGCCCGCACGTGACCCTGGCCTGGCCGCGTGATCCACTTTTTCGAGTGACCGCCGAGGGCCTGCCCAGCGCTGAGGCGTTCAGCGGCCTGCTGACCGAGCTGGCCGTGTTCGGGATGAGCCCGTACGGCACCTGCACGAAGAACTACGGCACGTTCTCCCTCGGCCCGGTTCCCGCCCCGCCGGTCAGAAGAGCTTCTCGAGCGTCAGATGCCGGACCCCTGGCAGGTAGTGGTTCAGCTCACCGGTCTCGAACCGGCGCATGTTGATGGCATGCCAGAACTGGCCACCGACGTCACCCTGCAGCTTGTAGCGGCCGTCGGGTGCCAGCGCGGCCCAGCCCTCGGGCAGCCCGAGCAGGGTCACGCGCAGCTCAGGTTGCTCGGTGTCGACAGACCACAACCGGGTGGTTCCGTCGTCGCTTCCGGTGGCCAGCAGGTCGCCGGCCGGGTTGAACGTCACCGACCACACGCTGCGGGTGTGCCCGGCCAGGGTGTGCAGTAGCTGCCCGGACCTCGGGTCCCACAACCGGATGACCAGGTCGTCGCCGGCGGTGGCCAGCAGGTCGCCGCCGGGGTGGAAGGCGGCGGTCCACAGCCGCCCGGTGTGCTGGGACAGCTCGTACCGGGTCTGCCCGGACTCGATGTCCCACACCCTGGCCGTGGTGTCCCAGGAGGCGCTGGCGAGCAGCCCGTTGCCGAAGTCGACGGCATAGACCCGGTCGCCGTGGCCGGCCAAGGTCTGCAGCAGTTGTCCCGACCTCGCATCCCAGAGCCGGACCTTCGAGTCGTCGCAGCCGGTGGCCAGCAGCGAGCCGTCGGAGCTGAACGCGATCGACCGCACCCGGCCGCGATGCTCGGCCAGCGTGTGCACCAACCGTCCGGTCGCGCAGTACCACAGCTGGACGGTGTCGTCGTCATTGGCGGTGGCCAGCTCCTCCCCGGACGGGCTGAAAGCCACCGCCCAGACCGGTGCGGACTCGATGGTGAGGTGCCGTTCATAGCGGTCGGTGTCCAGGTTGAGCAGGTTGAGCCGCCCATCGTTGCTGACCGTCACCAGGCGATGCCCGGACGGGCTGAAGATGGCGTTCTCCAGCCGGACCAGCCGGCTGTCGATGCCGGCGAGGCGCCGCAGCTCCTGCCCGGTCCTCGGATCCCACAACCGGATCTCGCCATCGCTGCCGCTGGCGGCCAGCACCGAGCTGTCCGCGCTGAACCGCACCGAGGTCACCTGCCGCCCGTGACCGGTCAGCGTGTGCCGGCACTGGCCGGTCGCCGGGTCCCACAGCCGGGTGGTGAACTGGTCGTCGCTGATGGCGAGCTGGCCGCCGTCGCGGCGGAACACGAACGGCCAGACCGAGCCGGTGTGCCCGGACAGCTCGTGGCGTAGCCGGCCGGTCGTGGTGTCCCACAGCCGGACCGCCCCGGCGCTGTCCCCGGTGGCCACCAGATCCCCGGTCGGGTTGAACGTGACCCAGTACAATGCGGCGTCGTGGCCGGTAAGGGTGTGCCGGACCCGGCGGGTGGTGGTGTCCCACACCCGCACGCCGCCGTCGGTGTCCCCGCTGACCAGCAGCGGCTCGCTCGGGTGAAACGCCAGCCCGTAGACCCGGCCGGTGTGGCCGGTCAGCTCCGCGAGCCGGCGCCCGGTCGAGGGATCCCACAGCTGTATCGCGCCGCATTGCCCGCTGGTGGCCAGCAGATCTCCGGTGGGGCTGAACACCGCCCGGTACACCGTGCTGGTCACGCCGTCGAGGTAACACCACGTGCCGGTGGTGGTGTCCCCGAGCAGGACGGTTGCTTGCTGGTAGGCGACCGCGATGAGCCGGCCACTGAAAGCCAGGCTGAAGATCAGGCCATGGTTGGTGGGCAGCTCGCACCGCTGCGAACCGCTGCCGAGGTTCCACAGTCGCAGCACGCCGTCGGCGTCCCCGGTGGCCAGCTCCTGGCCCGAAGGGCTGATCACCACCGGCCAGGACCATTTCCGGTGCCCGGGCAGGACGTGGCGGCACTGGCCGGTCAGCGCGTCCCAGATGCGCACCGTGCCGTCGTCGGATCCGGTGACCAGGACGTCCTCGCCGTAGGTCACCGCGAAGACGCGCCCGCGATGTCCTTGCAGGGTGCGCAGCGGCGCCCCGGTCATGGGGTCATAGATCAGCACGCCGCCGTCGTCGCTGCCGATGGCCAGCAGGCCCCCGTCGTGGCTGTAGTCGAGCACCTGCGGCAGCCGACCCATCGCGGCGTCGAAGCCGTGCCGCACCCCGATCCAGGCGGGGGCGAACTCCGCGCTGATCGCGGTGCCGGGTGCCACGGCTGCCCCGCGCAGCTCCGGCGCGTCCGCCGCCACGCCGGTCGCGTCGATCAATGCCGCCCTGGTCCACCGGCTGCCGGTGCGGATCGTGCCGGTGAGGTCGGCGCGAAAGAGCCGGGCCCGGCTGAGGTCGGCAGCACTGAGGTCGGCTCTGGTCAGCCGCGCCTCATCCAGCTGGGCTCCCACCAGACGGCAATTGCGCAGGATGGCGCCAGTCAGGTTCGCGCCCACCAGGACGGCATCGCTGAGGTCGGCACCGGTGAGGTCGGCCTCCCGCAGGTCACGGTAGGAGAGATCGGCGCCCTTGAGCTGCGCGCCGCGCAGATCGGCGGTCGGTGCGGTGCGCAGCCGGGCACCCAGTTTGATCGCATTGCCCTTCGCCGCCTTGCCGGCGTCGTGCGGTAAGGACTCCACCCAGCTGCGACATGCCTGGGTACCGGCGAGGTCGCAGAGGAACTCGATACACAACGGGGACAGCGCACGCTGGTGCAGCTGTACCGGCGCGGGCCCACCTGAGATGAGCTGCTGGGCGATCATGTTGGCGACCAGCCACTCGCCCACCGAGCGGTGGATGAAGCCGAACGGGCCCTCCTCGGTGCGGACCAGCAGGCTGCCGGTGCCCAGGGCGAAGGCGGTCTGGTCGGGGGACAGCTGGTGGTCGGTGAGGCCGACGAGCGTCTCGGCCACCTCGGTGAGCTCAGCGAGCTGCAGGTGGGACTCGCCGGTCTCCCACAGCCGCAGCGCGAGCGTGGTCACCGCCTGCCACAGGTGCTCCAGGCGCAGCCCGACGGCGACACCGGGGATGTCCGACGTCCGCTTGGCTTCATAGGACAGCCAGCACCCCAGGATCTTCCGGTACAACCCGGCCGCGCTGATCGTGTGCCGCGCGTCGGCCGCCGCGCGCAGCTGGTCGTCGTCCAAGGCGGCGATGAAGCTGAGCATGCGCGGGTTCTGGGACAGCTCGAGCAGGTTCTGGATGCTGGCCATCATGTTCAGCCGGGCATCGGCCTTGCGCTGGTCTCCGTCGTAACGGTTGATCAGGTAGCTGCGGATCTCGGTGGTGGTGAAGCTCTCGATGGTGAGGATCCGCCGGTGCGGCAGCAGGCCGATCCGCTCGCCCAGCGTGGTGAACACCTGGGCGTCGGACTTGAAGTGCTCCGTCCGGCTGGCCACGATGATCTTCGCCCGGTCCTGGGCGGCATCGAGCAGGGTGTGCAGGTGCTCGGCCGCGCGGTCGTAGGTCAGCCGGGTGACCAGCTCGTCGAAGCCGTCGAACAGCAGCACGAGCCGGCCCTCGCGCAGCATGTAGTCGAATGCCTTCAGATTCGGCAGCCCCTCGCCGTGGTTGGCCAGATGCGCGGCGACCAGCCCCTGGACGGTGTGTGTCTTGTCCAGCGCCCGCAGCTCGATCAGGATCGGGATCAGGTGCGGGGCCGTCTCGGCGATCCGCCGGGCCACCTCGTGCAACAGGAACGTCTTGCCCCGTCCGGCGTTGCCCAGCACCAGCAGGAATCTCGGGTATTCGGTGGTGACCAGGCGCACCAGCTCGGTCGCCAGATCCGGGCGCACAGCATGATCGCCCGGGCTCAGCTCCCGGAAGCGCTGGGGCACGTACAGCTCCGGCGGGTACACCGGGTCGGCACGCAGCCGGTCCGTCTGCCGCTCGAGGTAGCCGGTCAGGTCGAGCAGCCCCTGGAACTCGAGGAAGCTGCGCAGCCGCACGCCCCGGCGCTGCGCCTCCTCCCGCAGCTCCGCTGCGGGAGCCGGGCCGTCGTAGACCAGTTCCGAACCGGGACCGGGCTGGTAGCTGAGAAAGCCTTCGACGACGTCGCGGCTCAGTCGGCCGACGTGCGCGCCGACCCGCCACTGCGGGTTGAAGTCCTCCTCCTGGCGGGTGATCAGCAGGTGCGGCGGATCCGTCTCGACGCGACGGATCCTGATCCGCTGGTAGCGGGTGTCACAGACCTCCTCGATCCGGTCCAACAGCAGGCATTGGGGGTCGGTGGTAGGAGCCGGCTCCGGTGGGGGTGCACTGCTGTCCACCGCGGGTCGCTGCGCGGCGGCCGGGGGGAAGACGCCGTCGACGGCGTGCCAGGTGCGCTGCACGGGTACCGGTGGCTGCCCGGCGTTGCTGCCGTAGGCCGAGAACCGCCGCAGGCCGTCCCGGGTCACCTCGATGATCTCTTCCCGACCCGCGCCGAGGCCGGGTACCACGGCCAGGCCCGACCCGAGGAAGTCGACGGTCGGGCCGCCCGGGCCGGGACCGTGCAGCAGCAGGTTGAGCCGGGGCCCCAGCAGGCGGTCCAGGGTGCCCGCATCACGCAGCAGAGCGGGATCGGCGCCGACCGGCCCGCGGCCCGGGTCCGGGTCGTGGCGGAGGATCCCCACCCGCAGCCATCCGGTCTCCTCGAAGTGCCTCAGCTGCTTGGCGAACCAGACGGCTTGGGCGTCGCCGATCCAGCCGTAGTCGTCCTCCGGCCGATGGGTGACGGCCATCGTCGAGTTGAGACCTGCCACGACTACCCGGAGCTCGGGCACGGCGAACAGTGTCCACGGCTGCGCGATGTCGAACAGCGGCCCGTCCAACCCTTGGTAGAGATCGCTGAACAATTGCGCGTAGTGCGCCAGTTTGGGAAAGTGCGGCGGCTGCGGCTTCTCGTCCCGGTCCTCGCAGTGCAGGAAATAAGCCCGGCTGGCGATCGTGGACACGTCATGGCTGCCGGGAACGACGAGCAGGCGGTCGGGTTCCAACCCCAGCAGCGTCCGCAGCCCGGTCAGGAACTCCAGGGCCTCTTCCCGCTCGCGTGGCCGACCGGACTCCATCAGGTCGCCGGTGACCAGGATCAGGTCCGGATGGGGCGCACCGTTGTCCGTCAGGTGGGTCACATTGGCCCAGATTCGCGATTGCAGGTCAGCGGCGTTGTACGGCGCGGTGTCGGGCGGCTGGGCCAGGGTCCGGCCGAACCGGGGGCCGGGCAGGTGCAGCAGCGTGACCGCCGCTCGCCGGGTCTGCGGGGTTGGCGCGGCGGGCGGGTAGGGCGGTGCGGTGACCGGGATACGGCGGGTGCGGGCCGGCTGGTGGGCCTGTGCCGGCTGGTCTGGTCGGGCCGGCGCGGCCGCACCGGCATCGGGCTGCGGCGCCGGGACGCCGGTCGCCGGCTGCCCGGGGAACTCCGGCGGATGTGCCGGCTTGGCCCGCCCGGCCAATGCCTGGCGGAGACGGCTCAGCAGCAGCTCAGCGGCCACGTCAGGATCGGTGACGCCCACCAGGTCCACCCAGGTGATCGTGGCGAGCAGGCCGTCCAGCGGGCAGTCCTCGATCCGGACGGTGATCAGCTTGGCGCGGTCGGTGCGCAGTGCCGCCTGCCATTCCATGGTCCCGTATCGCGACGTGCGATAGTTGCGCGACAGCACGGCCACGACCACGGTGGCATCCCGAACCCCGCGGTCCATGAAGTCGATGAAGTTGATGCCTGGGACGAAGTCCCACACCTGGCTGAGGGTACGGTAACCAGCGGCCTCCAGTTGCCAGGCGACCCAGCGGGCCCAGCGCTCATCGGCCGGTGAGTAGCTGATGAAGAAGTCGATCGGAGGGTTCGAGCCTGTGCTAGGCAGGCCCCTCGTGAGGCGGCTCGATGAGTCCTCCGGTGCCCTCATGCTGGTAAGTATGGCGCGTGGGACGGCCCGTTGCCGCTGATGGACGTGACCGAGAAAGCATGCAGGTGCTCGACTGAGCCACGGGTCCGGTCCTGGGCTCGACGCCTGCTGTTGATCGTGGGTAAGCCCAGCATCCTGGACTGGATCCGGATCGGGCTGCTCGTGGCCGGCATCCTGTGCGTGCTCACCGGGCTGTTGCCGGTCACCGAGGCCGAGGTCAACCTGCGGCGGATCGCGCCCCTGCTGGTGTTTCTGGGCAGCGTCATCGTGCTGGCCAAGCTGGCCAGGAAAGCGCAGGTCTTCGACGTCATCGCGACCCGGATGGCGATCGTGGGGCGGGGTGACTACCTGGCGTTGTTCCTGCTCTGCGTGGCCTTCGCCGCGGTCACGACGGTGTTTCTCAACCTGGACACCACCGCGGTGCTGCTCACCCCGGTGATGCTGGCCCTTGCGCCCCGGGCCCGGATCGTCGCCCTGCCCCTGGCCATGACCACGATCTGGCTGGCCAACACCGCCAGCCTGCTGCTGCCGGTGTCGAACCTCACCAACCTGCTCGCCGCCGATCGGGTGGCTTTGGCCGCACCGGCGTTCGCGGCCCGGATGTGGCTGCCGCAACTGGCCGCGATCACCGCGACCATGCTTTTCCTCTGGGTCTGTTACTGGCGCCGGGGCCGGCGGGGCGCTGATCGCTACCTGGCACCGCCGCCCCTGAAGCTCGCCCAGCCCCGCCAGCGGGCCTTGTTCGCGATCGCGGGCGCGTCCTGCCTGGTGTTCATCCTCGCCGTCGCGGTCATCCCCCAGCAGATCGGTTATGCCGCGCTGGCCGCCGCGCTGGTCGTGGTGGTGGCTTTCGCCGTCCTCGATCGCACCGTGCTGCGCCCGGACCTGATCCCGTGGCAGCTGCTGGTCTTCGTGGCCGGGTTGTTCCTGGTGGTCCCGACGCTGAGCCGGTACGGTCTGGCCGAGGTCATGACCTGGATCATCGGTACCGAGGACACCGCAGCCGGGTTGTATCGAGCCGCGGTGGCCGGTGCCGGGTTGTCCAATGTGCTCAACAACCTGCCCGCTTATACGGCGGGTGAGGCGGTCATTCCCGCTGGGAACAGCGATCAGCTGCTGGCCCTGCTCATCGGCACCAACGTGGGGCCGATCGTCACGCCCTGGGCGTCACTGGCGACGTTGCTGTGCCTGGAGTCCTGCCGTGATCACGGCCTGCGGGTCCCGCTGCGCACGTTCGTGCTGACCGGTCTCGGTCTGGCGGTCGTGGCGCTGGTGGTCAGCGTCGGGGCGCTGGCACTCACGCGGTGATCCCGCTGATGGTGACCCACTGCGCGGTGCGGACCAGGGCGAGCAGGTCACCGATGGCGCCCGGCCGGCCGGCCACGAAGCTGCGGTCTTGCTGGGGCCGGTCGATGTGCTCGTCGAAGGGGGCACCGTCCAGGCCGCACACGGTGATGCCGGCCTCCTGCGCGATCAGGCACCCGGCGGGTAGATCGACCGCCTCGGGCTGGTAGCCCACGAACCCGTCGATGTCCCCGCGGGCCAGCATCAACCAGGACAGCAACGGCGCCCACAGCTGCAGTACCCGCCGGGCGCCCGACTCGAGGACCATCCGCATCGCTCGGGCCGTGTCGTCGGCCCGTCCCACGTTATACCCCTGCGTCCAGGCCAGTACTCGCCCGGAGGACATCGGCTGGTACGGCGGGCACACCGTGGGGCCGTTCGGGCCGCGGGTCCCGCGACCACGGATCGCCGACCAGGTCTGGTCGGCCACCGGATCGTGCACGACGCCGACCACCGGCACGTTGTTCCTGCACAAGGCGATGCCCACGACATAGGTACTCAGGCCGATGACCACGTTGTTGGTGCCGTCCAACGGGTCCACCAGCCACGACCAGGGGCTGTCCCCGTTCTCGTGCAGGCCGGATTCCTCAGCGATGATCCGATGGCTGGGAAATTCCTTGCGGACCCGCTCGACGATCAACCGCTCCGCGGCCAGGTCGAGCTCGGTCACCACATCACCGCCGGCGTCTTTGACCCGGACGCCGAGGTCCTTGCTGACCGCATCGTGCAGCAGCGCTCCGGCGGCTTCGGCCGCGCTCACCGCGACGTCACGGGCCCGCTCGAGGTCCACCGGGGTCGTGGTCATCCTGGGTCCCATCGGTCCTCCTGCTCAGCTGTGCCGGATCCGCGCTAGCTCGTCGGTGACCACTCGGGCCGCGTGGGCGGTCTCCTCGCTGTCACAGCATTGCCGCCGAATCTGGTGGGTCTCGCAGCCGAGCTCGCCGAGTGACAGATCCAGCATTCCCGGCCGGCCGCTGCCCAGCGCCACCGTCGCCGCCTCGCCCCGAACCCCGGTGGCGTGAAAGACACCCGCCGGTAAGGAGTAGCTGTCACCCTGCCGGTGCACCTCGGCAGCCGTGACCGCGTAGCGGACCAGCCGTGCGGTCCGGCGGACCTCGTCGAGATCGCCTTCGCTTCGTATCTCGAAGACACGGTACGCGCCATCATCCGGTGCATCGGTCACGTCGATGACGTCATTACGGACACTGCCGTACAGCACATGACTGAGCAGGTCCCAGCTGTGCGCATGCACCGCCGACGTGGTCGGGCTCTCCCGGGGAAAGCGGTCACTCCAGACATGCACGCAGACGCCCTTCTGGCCGGATCGGTGTACCGGAAGGCACACGAATCCCAGCGGATGCCGCACACCGGTGACGCGGCTGCGGTGCTGCGCGATCTCGTCGAGCACACCGGATGTCCACCGTGGCACCGTTCGGGCGGCGGTGCCGTCCAGCATGGCTCGATGAACACTGGCGTAGTCGGCCGCCGTGATCACCACCACCACCTCATGAACTCCACCATGGCACGTCTCCGGCTGCCGGGTTCCTTGCATTGGGAGCTGCTGGAATAGCACTCTAACTCAAGAAGAGACGACTACTCGATATTTCGATACAACCGATCCGTGAAATCACCAGTTTTGTCCAGTTGATGCTATCTCACACATCTTCTATGCGAAGTGTGACCGTGGCCTGAGTAGCCGGCTCGGCCGGGTGCTGTCGGGCTGTCCTGCGCCAGCCCGGCGTCAGTGCGCAGATCCCCCGGACAGCGCCCTCCTCGCGTGCCGCAACCCGCCCGCGGGCGCCGCATTCAGCGGGCTCAGCGGGGTAATCTGCCCCACTTTTACCCCGCTGAGCCCGCTGAATGCGGCAGCGGTGGCACACCGACAGTCACGGGACGGCCCGGGCGATATGGTTGCCGGCACCGGAGGTGACGGTGGATCTCAGGACACAGCGTTGCCAGGACGTGCTCGACCGGGTGGAACGCTGCTGGGGTGTGCGGTTGGATCGGGAGGTCGCGGTGCTGAAGCGGCGTTCGCTGGGAGCGCGCACCGACCGAGACACCTGGATTCGCCTCGAGGTGAGGCCGTTATCCAAGGTTACGGGGCAGGGTAGCGGTGTGGAAGGTGCAGCAGGTCTGCCTGAGGCCGTCGCCAAACCCGAGTGGTACCAGGGTCTGTCATGGTGTGCACCAGAGCAGCGCGTGCTGTGGCGGGCTGATGAAACCGAGCTGGTGACCGCGGCGCCGATCAAACCGGGTGGCGTGCTGAGCACCGACCCGGGGCTGGTGCAAGCCTGGTGGGCGACACTGGGTACGTCGTTGGCCGCTCTTGCGGCACATACTACGACTCGGATTGCGACTCCCCATACAGTCCCGATCTCCCAGGAGCGGGTGACGGAAACTATTGAGGGTGTTTTTCCCGGGTGTGTGGAGACCACTGTGACGCAGTGGTCTGTAGCGCACGCTGACTTGGCGTGGACCAACCTCACAGCCCCGCGGTGCTGGCTGCTGGACTGGGAGGATTGGGGTTTGGCGCCGCGCGGCTGGGACGCTGCCACCCTGTGGGGCAACTCCCTAGCGCTACCCGAGCTGGCGCAACGGGTGCAGCGGGAATATCGAGCCGATCTCGACAGCAGATCCGGGTTGCTGTCGCAATTGTTCTTCTGCTGCGAGCTGGTCGCTGCGGGCGATGACTATGCGGGGCTGCTGGCCGAGCCCTCGCGACGGGAGACAGCCCGGCTGGTCAGCTCGCTCCAGTCGTGACCGTTGTGGTGCGCAACAGCGCCCGGTAGTGGGCGATCCGGTTGTCGTCGGTATCGAGCGCGGTGGCGGCGATCAACTCGGCCAGGTGCTCGGCGGTGCTGACGCCGACGGCGACTCTGTCCACCTGAGGGAGCTCATAGGCGACGCGGAACGCAGCTGAGATGGGAGAGCAAGCTTGGCTTCCGTGGAGGAACTGCCGGGCGTCGACCCGCTCCCACACCGGATTCCTCGCCTTCCCGCCATAGGGGCTCATCCCCCACCGGGCGTGCGCGCCAAGGCCGAACCAGGTGGCCAGCCTTTCGCCGGCGTCCAAGATCTCCGGGCGGACGAGGAGACCGGAGCGGACCATGACCAGCTCCGGAACCGGTATCTCACGATCGAGTACGTTGAGGATCGGTCGCGGGTCCCAGCAGGCGATCCCCCAGGACTGGCACCATCCTGCCGTTGCCATGTCGTCCAGGACGGTGCAGGCTGCTGCCCATTGGTCCCGACCTTGTTCGGGTGCCAGCTCGGCCAGCGTCCGTTCCGGGTTGTGCAGCAGCACCACTTCCGGCTGCACTTTCAGGTCCCGCACGGACTCGTGCACCGCCTGGCGCAACCGTGCAGGATCCAGGCTGTGCTCGGCGCCTCGATCACCAGGGAAGAAGCCGACCTTGGTTGAGATCGTGAACTCGCTCAGCAGGTCGCCCGCCGTGGCTGCTAGCCTGCGGTGCGAGGTGAAGCCCCGGTAGTTGTAGGCGGTGTCCAGCTCAGTCACCCCGAGGGTGAGGGCAGTTTTCAGGAGTCGTCGTTGGGGGTCAGACCGGTATAGCCCGAGAGCAACTCGTCGGTCACCTCGGCGCACAGGCCCTCCATAATGAGCACATCGGCTAGTTTCGCTGCATCGATCTCGGTAACAGCGCTGACGGCATTGACATCCACTGGCTGCCCGCGTAGCAGCATCCGCAGCGCGGACTCTGCTTTCGCGGCGACGATGATCTGTTTTCCCGCGCCGAGCACGGTGATGGTGTCCCCACACCGGTGTAGTCGGGGTGGGAAGTCGGTTATGCAGGCCACGCTCGCCGGTGGGCCGAAAACTCCTCGGGTGCAGACTTGGCGCGGTGGTGGCTGTTGCTGTTCGCGCACGATGAGGAATTTCTCCGGCGAAGCCGAAGTGACCAGATGACAGGCGGCGTCAGCAAGCGTCTGCGCTTGGTCCTGCTGTTCTTCTGGGTCGGATCGGACGAGGTCGTGGCGGAACACCTCGTGTTCACGGGCGCGGTCGGCAAGCCATGCCAGCCAGTCGACGCCGGTGCGCTGCTCGATTCCGAACGTGACGTGCAGGCTGTATCCGGCGCCCTGGGTGGTGCGGGTGGCCTCGTGCCAGTAGCCACGAGGAATGTGCATCACGTCACCCGCAATCAGCGTTCCCGACCACACCCGCTGGTCGCTGGGCTCGGAGTTCGGTGCGGCGTCGCGGTACATGGGCGCTGTCCGGGACGCTGTGCGCACGTCCCAGTTCTTCTCGCCCGCGAGCTGGACGATGATGACGTCGTGATCGTCCCAGTGCAGGGCGAATCCTGAGGTGTCCTGTGTGGTCAGATATGCGTTAACCTGGACTCGCTCTCTGGCCCACCACTGCCAGGCGCGGCAGGCGACGTTCATCGTTGCGTCCCAGCGATTGATCCCGTCCACGACCAGCGTGCACCCTGATTCGAGAAGTTGGCCAAGACGATGCATGTCCACCATCGGAATGGCGTGACCTCGCCGGCTCATCGTCTCGGTGATGTAGTCGCGCGGGTGTAGCTCGGTGCCGTTGCGTACGCACCGCACTTGCGGTGGGGACAGGCTGCGCCACATCAGCACGTCTAGCAGCCGCCTGGGAGTCAACAGTCGGGTGACCAGCTCGGGATCGGGCAGTGGTCCCCTGGTGAACTGGGTACCCAACGGACTGGGCCCAGCCCAGCCCAGTGCGTGCTCCACATCGTGGATCAGTCGGTGATGTTGCATGACCGCACCTCTTGTGATAGGGGCTGAACGGCACGTAGGGGCCGGGACAGTGATCTCACGGCCCCCACGCGACACTGGATGGACGCGGTGAATTACGGGTCTCGACTATCGCCGGAGTCCCCTTGCCCGCCATCGGACATCTGGGAATCGCCCCGGTTCTGCACCCTGGAGAGCTGCTCAACAGCCATCACGAGCTCGTCATCACGATCGTCCATGCCACCTCACCTCCTTCATCTCTTCGACGGATGTGCTCCACAGTTGCTGGGTAGGGCTGTCTCGCTCAATGCCGTCTCGTGGACGGACATTGCCCCGCCCGGCAATGTCATAGTCGCCGGCGGCGAGATACTCTCCAAGGCCAGCGGAGGGAAATGGCCATGCCGAGGATCAGCCGGGCGCGCCGCGCCGAACTTCAGCACCGTGCCGCACAGATCCGGCAACGAGGCCAGCGCGCCGGCTGGGGTGTGGCCATCATCGCTGAAGAGATCGCGCGCCAACTCCCAGAAATGAACGCCTTGGAAGTCTGGAGGCTCGCCTACGGGTGGAGCCGTCCCCAGGTGGTCGCCGCTGTGTTGGAGGTCTACCGGTGCGCAGGGCTTGCTGAGCCGGGACTGACCAGTGCGCGGTTATGCCGGTGGGAGCACGACGCTGTTAAACCCGAGCTGGACTATGCGCACGCGCTTGCCCGCGTGTATCAAGTGTCGCCACGCCGGCTCGGCATCACAGTGAGCAGCATGGTAGCTGACGGTGGGTACGGTCAGGCCACACAACCGTCTGAGTCAGGAGCCGCTATGGCTGACAACGCACTGGCCGCCGTCGCTGACTCCGTGCGGCTCCAGCGTGAGATCGAAGGGCCTGGTGGTGGGCTAGCCACCAGAGAGCAGGTCCAGCGGGCGGTGGACTACTACGCGTTTCACTACGCCCGCTACACCCCGAGCATCCTCGCCGCCGAGATCCATCGGTGCCGCACGATGGTCGTCGACATGCTCGCTCGTGACCAGCACGAGAGAGAGCGCACAGAACTGCGACGGCTGGCCGGATGGCTCTCCGCGCAGCTCGGTGATCTCGCCTTCACCTTGTCCGATTACTCTGGTGCGTATATCCACTTGGGTACCGGCGCGCGGCTGGGTAGCACGGTCGGCGATAACCGCTTAGCTGGGTGGAGTTTAGGCGCACAATCGATGGTCGCGTTCTTCGGCGGTCGCCCGGCGGACGCTCTTGATTTTGCCCGTCATGCTGGTGAATTCGTCGATAACGCACTGCACCGCGCCCAATTCACCGCATGGTGTGAACTCCGCGCCCTAGCCGCACTCGGTCAGCACGATGATGCCCGGCGGGCGGCCACCGCCGCCCAACATCACATGGATGCTGCCGGTTACGATGAGCCCGGACGTTTTGGATTTGACCGCGCTGAACTGCATCAGCATCTTGCCGAGGCATCCCTGAGCCTCGGTGACACCAGTGCGACCCGATTTCATGCTGACCGCGCCCTTGAGTTGAAAATCCCCGGATCGGGCGGCTGGGCCGCCGCGACGGTCATCCTCGCCCGCGCCCAGGCCGCCGAACACAGCACTGCCGAGGCCACCGCACTCGCGACCAGCGTGCTGGACACGGTGGCACCCGCCGCCCTGCGCGAAACCACGCGACGCCCACTGATCGCTTTGGATGCCGACCTGCTCAGCGAACGTCACCCCGGGCAAGCCTCCCGAGACCTGCACGACCGACTACAGACGTTGCCCGCGCACATCCCCACGCAACTCACCAGCCCCGAACCCAACGGCCAGTGAACCCTCAATCGGGCGGGGTCGGGTAGACAGATTCTGCGCTGGGCTCGTAGTGCCGACCGAGCTGGTCACCGGCAACGGTGGTACCAGGAGCGGGCGCGCTGTTTGATCCGAGAGGTGAGTTCCTGGTGTTGGTTCTGGGTTGGTTCCGGTTCTATCTCACACATCTTCTATGCGGAGTGTGACGCCAGCTGCCTGCCCCACCTTCTCGATGTGCTCGCGGTTCGCTGTGACAACGGCATCACCCCGGCGTAGCGCGCCTTCCACTACGGTCACATCCACCACGTCGTCGTGGCCTGAGGAGCTGGCGAGGACGCCGACTTTACGAGCTTGCTCTTCTGTCATCCACTCCACGTCGCACATCGCGAGTAGCCGGACGAGGCTCGCCTGCCGCGGACCTCCCCGCCATGCCTCGGCCAGCACTGGTGCCGGAACGACGGGAGCGACTTCCTCGGCCAGTAAACCGGCGTGCAGCGCCCACATTCGTCGGTCGTTGCGCTCAGCAGCGATCAGCGCCCCCGCGTCGTACGTGACGCCGGCCATCTATGCCGATCGCTTCGCCGGTGGGAGCGAGACGGACCGTCCTACGAGCGCTCGGGCGCGGGCTGATCCCTCGCTGAGTTCCTCTGCCGTGAGTGCCCCGTTGTCGGCCTCCCATTCGGCGAGAGCCCGTCGTCCGGCGTCCATTCGCAGCCGGTGGGCTGCTGCGTCGGCCAGCCAACCACTCACCGTGGTGCCCGCCAAACCGGCCGCACGTTCAATGGCAGTGGCCAGCTCAGCCGGGAGAGAGATCGAACGTTTCTGCCGTTGCGCCATGACGGAAACGGTAGCACAGCCGGTAGGACGTCAGGAGCGGGCGCGCTGCTTGATCCGGGAGGTGAGTTCCTGCACTTGATCGTAGGTGCGGCGACGTTCCGCCATCTCCTTGCGGATCTTGCGTTCGGCGTGCATCACGGTGGTGTGGTCGCGGCCCCCGAATGCCTGCCCGATCCGGGGCAAGGACAGATCGGTCAGCTCCCGGCAGAGGTACATGGCAATCTGCCGGGCCTGGGCGAGATGTTTGGTCTTGGCGGGCCCGCACAGGTCGTCGAGGGTCACCCCGAAGAACTCGGCGACCACCGCCATGATGTTGGGGGCGCCGATCTCGTGCGCCGCCTCGTCCGGGATGAGGTCCCGCAGCACGATCTCGGCGAGCTGGTTGTCGACCGGTTGCCGGTTGAGCGAGGCGAACGCGGTGACCCGGATCAAGGCGCCCTCCAGCTCACGGATGTTGCGCTCGATCCGGGCGGCGATGAACTCCAGTACCTCGTCCGGGGCGGCTAGCCGATCACCGGCGGCCTTCTTGCGCAGGATGGCGATCCGGGTCTCCAGCTCGGGCGGCTGGATGTCGGTGATCAGGCCCCACTCGAAACGGGTGCGCAACCGGTCCTCCAGGGTGCCCAACCCCTTGGGCGGGCGGTCCGAGGAGATCACGATCTGCTTGTTCGCATTGTGCAGGGTGTTGAAGGTGTGGAAGAACTCCTCCTGAGTGCCTTCCTTGCCCTCCAGGAACTGGATGTCGTCCACCAGCAGCACGTCGACATCGCGGTAGCGACGCTGGAAGGCCACCTTGCGGTCGTCGCGCAGGGAGTTGATGAAGTCGTTGGTGAACTCCTCGGTGGAGACGTACCGCACCCGCATGCCGGGGAACAGCCGCTGGGCGTAGTGCCCGACGGCGTGCAGCAGGTGGGTCTTGCCCAGCCCCGACTCGCCCCAGATGAACAGCGGGTTGTAAGCCCGGGCCGGCGCCTCGGCCACGGCTACCGCTGCGGCGTGCGCGAACCGGTTGGACGCGCCGATGACGAAGGTGTCGAAGGTGTACTTCTCGTTGAGCTTGGTCTGGGCACTCGACCGTCGAGCCGGGGCTGCGGTGGCGGGCCAGATCTCGTGCACGGTGGCCAGCTCGGCTTGCTGCTCATGGGTTGCGTCCGCGGCGCTGCTGCCGTTGAGGCGTGCGCTGCCGGAGTCACCAGCCACCGCGGTGCGATCCATGGGGTGCGGGCCGTTGGTGCCGTCGGCGGCCCGAGCCATCGGCGGCAGCTCGGCCGGCACCGGCAGCGGATGATCGACCTTCACCGCCAGCGAGACCTCCCGGCCCAGGTGCCGCGACAGCGCCTCGCTGATCGGCTGGCGCAGCACCCGCTCGATGGCGTCCTTGGCGAAGTCGCTCGGCGCGGCCAGCAGCGCCGTGCCGTCCAGCAGGCCGATCGGGCGGGTGACCCGCATCCACGCACGTTGCTGCGGCGACAGCGTCCCGGCGGAGAGCTCCCGGACGACCTCGTTCCACACCTGGCCGAGATCGGTTTGCCGCTCTGACACCGCGCTGACTCCCCTTCCGCCGGTTTCCGGTGCTGGACTTCCTAGGTATCCACAGGGTTGTCCACAGCTGTGCATTACTGCTAACAGAACCGATCGGCGCGCTTCCCAGGCCGCTGACGCGCAGGCTCGCGCCGGTCATCCGGCACCACCAGAGCAGGCACGTGGGCACGCGGCGGCCCCTGGCACAACAACCTCGAGATAGCAAGCATCACCGGAGTAACGGCGTGTCGCGTCGACGGTAACGCGAGACCCTCGTTTTGACGGCGCGGGCACCGGCCGCCTAAGCTCGGGCCGTCACCCGCCCGCCGGCGGGTATTCTTGCGTGCTCTCGTCACCAGTTAGGGGAGAGCTGCTGTGCCGCCGGTGGGCGGCACAGGGTCACCGACCGCCCGGAGCTGGTGTGAGACAGCTCGGGGACGCGCAACGAGCACCGGGAGAACGACAGCCGTGAGCAAGGGCAAGCGCACCTTCCAGCCGAACAATCGTCGCCGCGCCAGGACTCACGGGTTCCGGTTGCGGATGCGCACCCGCGCCGGGCGGGCCATCATCGCTGCGCGGCGCCTCAAAGGTCGCCGCGAGTTGTCAGCCTGACCCGGGTCCGCCCCCGTTGTTGCCCGCAGCCGCTCGACTGACCCGTCGCGACGACTTCGCGACGGCGGTGCGCCGGGGCCGCCGGGCGGCGGGTGGCGCGGTGGTCGTGCACCTGGCCCGTTCTGGTCGGGCCGAGGTGGCGCCCCGGGTGGGTTTCGTGGTCGGCCGCTCGGTGGGCGGTGCCGTGGTCCGGCATCGGGTCCAGCGCAGGCTGCGCCATCTGATGCGGGCGCGGCTGGCAACCCTGCCCGGTGGGGCGTTGGTGGTGGTGCGGGCGTTGCCGGCGTCGGCAACAGCCAGCAGCGCGCTGCTGGCTGACGATCTGAGCAGGGCGCTGCGGAGGCTGACCGTGTCTGGCGACCGGCGGTGACCGCCGCGACCTCTCCCGCTACCCGCCGGGCTGCACCGCTGGCTCGGCTGCTGGTGCTCGGGCTGCAGGGCTACCGCCGGTGGATCTCTCCGGTGCTGCCGCCCAGCTGCCGGTTCTTTCCCAGCTGCAGCGCGTACGCCGTCGAGGCGCTGACCGTGCACGGGGCGCTGCGCGGATCGTGGTTGACCGGGCGGCGGCTGCTGCGCTGCGGACCCTGGCACCCTGGTGGGGTGGACCCGGTGCCCGCGCCGGGATCACCCCGCTCCCCTGCCGAGAGTGAGTCGTCGTGCTGAACTTCATTTACTACCCGGTGTCGGCCATCCTGTGGTTCTGGCACCAGGCTTTCGGCTACCTGCTGGGTCCGGGCAGCGGCGTCGGCTGGGCGTTGGCTGTGGTGTTTCTGGTGTTCACCCTGCGGGCGCTGCTGTTCAAGCCGTTCGTCAGCCAGGTCCGCTCGATGCGCAAGATGCAGGAGTTCGCACCGGAGATCCAGAAGCTGAAGAAGAAGTACGGCGACGACCGCCAGAAGATGGCGGCCGAGATGCAGAAGTTGCAGTCCCAGCACGGGGTGAACCCGCTGGGTGGCTGCCTGCCGGTGCTGGTGCAGATCCCGGTGTTCATCGGCCTGTTCCAGGTGTTGCGGTCGTTCAACCGGGACTTCCTCACCCCCGAGATGAATGCGCAGATCGGTAACTACGTGTTCAGCGCGGCCGACGTGCGGTCGTTCCTCGACGCCGATCTGTTCGGGGTGCCACTGTCGTCGTACATCACCGAGCCGGTGGAGCTGCTGGCGCGGTACGGGGACATCTCCCGGTGGCAGATCGCCGCGGTGGCCGTCCCGTTGACCCTGGTCGCCGGCATCCTCACGCACCTCACCGCCAAGCATTCGGTGCAACGGCAGACCCCGGCCCAGCTGGCCGCCAACCCGCAGGCCGAGCTGATGAACAAGCTCATGGTCTACTTGTTCCCGCTCGGCGTGGTGGCCGGTGGTCCGTTCTTCCCGGTGGCTATCTTGATCTACTGGTTGTCCAACAACCTGTGGACGCTGGCCCAGCAGCGCTTCGTCTACAACCGGATCGACGCCGAGCAGGCCCAGCAGCAGGAGGAGACGATCGCGCAGCGCCAAGCCCTGGCGCCACGACCGGGCCAGAAGCCGGTGCGCCCGAGAAAAGCTGGTGACGCCGGCGGGCCGGACCCGAGTGTTGAAGTCGAACCGGACGGCGATCCGGCGTCGAATGGAGCAGGATCAGTCCCGTCGAGCTCGGACGGAGCCGGGCCGGCCGGCAACAGTCAGGGCACGGAGCGTGCCGGCGGCTCGGCGGTACCTGGCATGATCCAGCAACGGCCCCAGCCGCGGAAGCGGGCCAACCGTAAGCGCCGCTGAGGGCACGATCCCGGAGAGGAGACAAGTGTGGCCGAGACGCTGACGACCGGGGTTGCGGACAGCGAAGTCGTGGTAACGGAGGTCGTGCAGGCTCCGAGGTCATCCTCGGGCGCTGCTGAGCACCAGGTGGACGCTGTGGATGCCGGCGGCGTGAGGGAAGTCGGTGGCCCGGTCGAGACCACGCACTCGTCGAAGAACGGGTTGGTGAGCGAGGACCTGCTCGTTCAGGAGGGCGACGTCGCGGGTGACTACCTGGAGCGGCTACTCGATCTCGTTGACTATGACGGTGATATCGATCTCGATGTCGAGGCAGGTCGGGCGATGGTGAGTATCGACGGTGGGGCGGACCTGGAGAAGCTGGTGGGGTCGCGAGGTGCGGTGCTCGAGGCGCTGCAGGAGCTGACCCGGCTCGCGGTTCAGCAGCAGACCGGCGCGCGCAGCCGGCTGATGCTGGACATCGCGCAGTGGCGTTCGGCGCGGCGCAGTGACCTCGGCAAGCTGGGTCAGGCGACGGCGGAGCGGGTGCTGGATGGTGGCGAGCCGGCCCGGCTGCAGGCGATGACCCCCTTCGAGCGCAAGATCGTGCACGACGCGGTGGCGGCGGTGGCTGGGGTGCGCAGCGAGAGCGAGGGCGAGGAGCCGCAACGCCGGGTCGTGGTGTTCCGCTGCACCTGAGTCCCGCCACGTTTCACGTGAAACATCAGCCATGCCGGGACGTCTTGGCGGCTGCGCACGCGGTGTTCGGTGATCAGTACGGGTCGGCACTGCGGTATGTCGAGCTGCTCGCCACGCTCGGCGTCGACCGGGGGCTGATCGGCCCCCGGGAAGCGGACCGGTTGTGGGAACGGCACGTGCTCAACTCCGCCGTGCTCGGTGAGCTGCTACCGCAGGCGTGCCGGGTGCTCGATCTGGGCTCAGGTGCCGGCCTGCCGGGAATACCGCTCGCGCTGGCGCGGCCGGATCTGGTGGTCGTCTTGTTGGAGCCGATGGCGCGGCGAGTGGCGTGGCTGCGAGAGGTGGTCGCCGAGCTCGGCCTGGCGGTCTCGGTGCATCGAGGTCGCGCCGAGGACCCGCAGGTGCGAGCGGAGCTGGGTGGCGCGGATGCCGTCACCGCCCGGGCGGTCGCACCGTTGGGCCGGTTGGCCGGGTGGGGCCTCCCGCTGGTGGCACCGGGCGGTCGGTTACTTGCGGTGAAGGGGGCGACGGCGGTGGACGAGATGGCCCGGGACGCCGTCGCGGTGCGGACCGCCGGAGGGGGGCCGGTGAAGATCGTGCAGTGTGGTGGCACCATCGTGGCGCCACCAACGACGGTGATCGTGGTGGCCCGGCGTGACCAGCGTGTCGCTCGCCCCGCGAGGACACGGAGCAGGAAGGATCGGTGAGCGTGAGCCCACCCAGGTGGCAGGACCCCCCGGCACAGCACGTTTCACGTGAAACCGGGCGATCGCGGGCCGTGGCCGAGGTGCTGCAGCCGATCACGCGCAACGGAGTCACCCAGGCGTCCTACCGCTCCTCGCCGGCGACCGCTGCCACTGCGGTGTCGTCCTCCGACGTCGGGTGGACCCCGATCTGCGAGGAGGCTGAGCGCGCCACCCGGGTGCAGCATCCCGCCGATCAGCTGCCCCGACCGTTGCGACGTCGGGTGCTGGCGGTGGCGAACCAGAAGGGTGGCGTCGGTAAGACCACCAGCACGGTCAACCTGGCGGCGGGGCTCGCCCTGCAGGGGTTGCGCACGCTGGTCATCGACCTGGACCCGCAGGGAAACGCATCGACCGCGCTGGGAGTCGAGCACCGATCGGGCACCCCTTCGGTGTACGAGGTGCTGATCGGTGAGATCGGGATCGCGGATGCCGTGGTCGTCAGCCCGCAGTCGCCGAACCTGCTCTGCCTGCCCGCCACCATCGACCTCGCCGGCTCCGAGATCGAGCTGGTCAGCATGGTGGCCCGGGAGTCCCGGTTGAGCCGGGCGCTGTCGGGTCTCGTGCTCGACGCGCTGGGTGTGGACTACGTCTTCATCGACTGCCCGCCGTCGCTGGGGCTGCTCACGGTGAACGCCCTGGTCGCGGCGCCCGAGGTGCTGATCCCGATCCAGTGCGAGTACTACGCGCTGGAAGGGCTCGGGCAGCTGCTGCGCAACATCGAGTTGGTGCAGGCGCACCTCAACCCCGCGCTGCAGGTGTCCACCATCCTGCTGACGATGTACGACGGGCGCACGAAGCTGGCGGATCAGGTCACCAGCGAGGTCCGCAGCCACTTCGGGGACCAGGTGCTGCGCACCGTGATCCCGCGCAGCGTCAAGATCTCCGAGGCGCCGGGTTTCGGGCAGACCGTGCTGGTCTATGACCCCGGCTCCCGCGGGGCGCTGTGCTATCTGGACGCTGCCCGGGAGATCGCTCAGCGGCATGGCCCGGACGATCCGGGTTACCAGGGTGCCGAAGAGGTGGGTCGCTGATGTCTCCGCACAGCACGATGTCCCCGGTATCTGGACTGCCGCGCAAGGGCGGGCTCGGCCGCGGGCTGGCCGCGCTGATCCCGACCGGGCCGGTCGGCGGTGACTCGGCGTCACCTGAGCGCCGTCCGGATGCCTCCGATGGCGCGGTTGCCGGGGCCGTCTACCAAGAGGTGCCGATCGGGTCCATCGTGCCCAATACCCGCCAGCCCCGGCAGTTCTTCGACGAGGAGTCGCTGGCCGAGCTGGCGCACTCGATCCGCGAGTTCGGCCTGATGCAGCCCATCGTCGTGCGGCGGTTGCCGGCCGAGTCGGGCATCGGGCAGCTGCACACCGCTTACGAGCTGGTCATGGGCGAACGACGGTGGCGCGCCGCACAGCAAGCCGGGCTGGACAGCATCCCGGCAATCGTGCGGAGCACCGCTGACGACGCCATGCTGCGCGACGCGTTGCTGGAGAACATCCACCGTGTCCAGCTCAACCCGCTCGAGGAGGCGGCTGCCTACCAGCAGTTGCTGGAGGATTTCGGGGTGACGCACGAGCAGCTGGCGGCCCGGATCGGGCGCAGCCGCCCGGTCATCACCAACACCATCAGGCTGCTCAAGCTGCCGGTCGCGGTGCAGCGCCGGGTCGCCGTCGGCGTGCTGTCCGCCGGGCACGCCCGGGCGCTGCTCGCGCTGGACGAGCCGTTCGCCCAGGAGGACCTGGCAGCGCGGATCGTCGCCGAGGGGATGTCGGTCCGGGCTACCGAGGAAGCCGTCACGCTGAGCCGTGGTAAGCCAGGCCCGGCTGCCGCGCCGAAAGCGCCGGCCCCCCGCCCGATGCACGCGCCCGGGCTGCAAGAGCTCGCGGAGAGTCTCTCCGACACCTTCGACACCAGGGTCAAAGTGGAACTGGGCCGCCGCAAAGGCCGGATCATAGTGGAGTTCGGCTCCGTCAACGACCTGGACCGCATCGTCGCCCTCATAACCCCGCGTTCCGTCGAGCCTCGATAAGTGCACTCTGTCCCCAGAATGCGGCTGGTCGGTGCGCAACGTAGCAGGCGATGCGGACGCGATCCGAAGAACACTGGCTTGGTGACACCAGCCTCTAAGCGTTTTGTACTAGCGCGCTGTAGTGTGCTGGTTGGTTCGACCACGCCGGCGGCTATGGTCTCGTTATGGCTTCTCCTGTCGCGACCGGAACTCCGGCCCTGCCGCCATTGCCGCTGCCAGGCGCCAAGCCCCGCGAGATTCACGCCGCCCTGCACCCGGAGTCTCGAGACGAGTTCTCCCGGGATACCAGGAGGCGCTGAACGAGGCCGGGCGGACACTGGACCTCGAAGGCATCCACGACATGCTGGAGTACTGGCGGATGCGTTTGTGGATCACACGGGACAGGCATGAGCACCGCCGGGTCGTCCGACGTGCCGCCGAACTGCTCACCGGACAGGAACTTTCCCCTGACGAGCCGGTGGCTGTCACCGAGGCCAGGCTGTAACCCATTGTACACCGTCGAGACAGATGGCTTGACGAAACACCAGGTCGACGCGCTGCCAGCCGGACCCTGGAGCGGGAACGTAGCCCGGTGGCCCCGCACCACTCCCGCGACGTGCTGCGTCGTGAGCGTGACATCAGCGACATCTCAGTCGCGGCAAACGTCGCTGGTGTCCATGCGTAACCAGTGGGACGGAGTGTGGATGGGCTCGGGAGTTCGCCACCTCCGCCGCCAGACCCTAGCGCCCCTTGGACGCTAGGCGCTTGAGCCGAGTTTTGCAGATGTCTCCCGCGATGCCCGCCCATCTCACACCTCCCAGACGCTGAGTCGCCATTCGGAGCCGAATAGCGGTTCACAGCCGCCGCCGACCGCTATTCGGAGCCGAATAGCGGTTCACGTCGCTTTACTGATCAAGGTGACCCGCGTCTCGGCGGTTGGAGGCGCAGCCTCACTAGCTCTGTAGTACTAACGGGGTTTCACCTCAGCCCGACGAGGCATGTCGTGGTCGGTTTCCGGTTCCGGCGAGCACGCCAGATCATATTGGGGCTTGGGCGCAGGTTGGTGATTTCTTATCTCCGGAGGTCGAGTGCGCCGACGATGTCGGGGGCTGGGGGCAGACTGCTGGGTTGGCCTGGCCTGTCGGCGGTGGGGGTGGGGAGGTCGGTGCGCAGTTGGATGAGGGTGCGCCACAGTGTGAGGTCGTCC